>JAEWWL010000044.1 GCA_023396365.1 Methanobacteriota archaeon | reverse complement strand
ATTTATAAAAAATTATCCGGAGAAATAAAAAAAATCTGGTTATTTAAAGGATTTTTTAATCTGGTTGAGACGCTCTTCCTGAAGACGGATGCTCATCTGCATGCTTTTTATCGCCTGTGCAATATTCTCCCCAATCTTCATCTCATCGTCGTTTAGATTGTAAGTTGATTCAAGAATTTTAAAAAGGCGTTTTGAGACATCAACACTTTTGCTGAGCCTCTCAAACTCATCCACAATTTTTTCCTCAATGCCTGCGCCCTTTGCAACCTGAATTTCATCAATGATATTTTGCTTGCGCTTTAAAATGTATTCAATCGCTTCATAAAGCTGGCGGTGGGTTGTCGGCTTCATCACATAATCTTCTATATATGCGCCATATTCCTGGGCCTCATCGGGAGTGAGCTGCTTTGCAGTCAGCATCATTACAGGAATCTCCTTTGTTGCAGGGTTTGATTTTATATTTTCAAGTGTTTCCCATCCGTCCATGGGCTCCATCATAATATCAAGAAGAATTAGATCAGGAGTTATATCTTTTAATTTTTCCAGACATTCAGGGCCGCTGTAGCAGGCAACAGGATCATATCCGCCACGCTCAAGCATAGCAACAAAAACATCCACAATCATTGGGCTGTCATCCACAACCAGAATATTATACATTTTATAACTCCTCCGCCAGTTTTTCTGAAATAACTCTAACGTCTTCCTTGATTTCAGATATATTATTAAATTTATTAATAATTAAGACAATAAGGTTTTTCCTCCCGACACTTTTGACAAAAATTGAGCCGTCTTTATTTTTTGTCTCCATTACAATGAAATCAGGAGGACTTATGTGAAATGTGCTGCAGGCAGCCTCTGCTGATGCATACATGGTTGCGCCGGTTATTCCAAGGAACGGCGACGGCGAGATGCTGCTGTCAGACTTGCCTATAATCTGGCCTTCTGTCGATACTATCGCACAGGCAGTTATTCCGTCAATTGCCATAATCTCGGATACAAAACCGTTAATTTTACTTTTTAAAGGGCCAAAATCATTCATCTGAAAACAACCTCGAAAAGCACCAGCAATTCATTTTCTTAATTACTTTTTATATCGGTAAAGCTTTATTGCTTTTTGGAAACGGCACTCATCCATATAATATAAAATTAATTGTTTATAATATTGATACCGGCAAAGATTTTTTGGGAGAGAAATCCCGCGTTTTTTAAAAAAAAATGCAAACATAATTGCAGTTATCATGCAGGATGCTTAAAAAAAAGGTAAAATAAAAAAAAAATATTTTTAGAGTTTCATTGATATTTGATTTAGTTTTTCAATAATTTTTTATTATTCAATTTTTTTTTGTATTCATTTTTTTTTAGTATACAATTTTTTTGTATTCAATTTTTTTGTATTCAATTTTTTTTTGTATATAATATTTTTTTGGGTTTTCAATATTTTTTTTAGATATCATATTGAAATAATATTGCTGTAAAATTCGAACATTATAAATATAATCGGTCCTGAATATCGAAACTAAATTTTATTTACTGAATTGAGATAGTTATGGTTGTTACTTATACGATTGCTTCAGGCAAGGGAGGTACCGGAAAAACCACTTTGTCTGTAAATCTTGGAACAATGCTCGCAAGTCATGGCAAAGAGACCTATATTATGGATACTGATATGGGCATGGCCAATATCGGAGTAGTTCTGGGTCTTGAAAATGTACCGGTCACACTTCATGAGGTTCTTGCAGGAAAGGCAGGAATTTCTGAAGCAATATACGAAGGTCCATGCGGAGTAAAGATAATTCCAAGCGGAATATCCCTTCAGGGATTTCAGGATGCTGATCCCGAACATCTGCGCGATGTCATGAAAGATATCGTAAACAGGTGCGATGTTTTAATTCTTGATGCCCCGGCAGGCATCAACAGGGATGGTGTCGTTCCGCTTGCAATTGCAGACGAAGTAATTCTGGTTGTAAACCCCGAACTGTCATCAATGGTTGATGCACTGAAAACAAAAATTATAACCGAGATGATAGGAGGACATATAAAAGGAGTGATTCTAAACAGAGCCACACTGGAAAAGACTGACATTAGTGTTCATAAATTTGAAGAGGTTCTCGGAGCAAAAGTAATAGGACTTATCCCTGATGATCCTAATGTAAGAAGAGCAACGGCATACAGAACACCGATTGTAATAAAATATCCGGATTCTCCTGCATCAATTGAGATAAAAAGAATTGCAGCAGAACTTGCGGGTGTTGAATTCAATGAGAAGAGTGCAAAATCAGGTTCTGAAGAAAAATTCTTAGACAGGCTTGCACGTTCACTTATAAAAAGGAGGAAATGAGATGTTTGATATTGGCGCAGAATTTTTTATTATAGTTTTGTTTGGCATTGTGATTATATTCCTGCTGTTTTTACTTTATCTGATGCAGAGAAGAATAAATCAGCTGTTAAACGAAGTTGACGGCATCAACAGCACAATGAATATTACATGCTCTGAATTAAACGAGCTTACCAGAAATGTTGAAGAATTCAAGAAAAATAAATTCTAATTTTTTACCCGCGGAATTTCCGGTTTAAAACAGAAATTAAATAAGCAATTGATTCAAATATGTTATAGCAGTTTTATCGGGGCCATAGGGTAGCCTGGATCATCCTAGGAGACTGGGGGTCTTCTGACCCGCGTTCAAATCGCGGTGGCCCCATTTTTGTTTTTGGACTTTTTTTGTTTTTACACTAAAAATAATTATAATTATTTATTATTATCAAATACTTTTATATTATTAACAATTCAATAATAATGCGGTGAAGACAAAATGATAGTATATCATTGCAATAATCCGTTTGAAAGCTTTTTAGAGACATTATATAAGCTTAACAGAGATATTAACAGCTGAAAAAATTTTAAATTTTTTTACGCGCAACAAATTTTTGCAGATGCTAATTCATTAACCCGGTTTTTTTTCAAGCCGTTATTTTTTGCCGTGACTAAAATATATTCCGGGATTTTTTTGTGGATGAAGTTATTTTATTTTTTTAGGATAAATTAATTTAAGTTTTTTGAGGAGGACGTAATTTTATTTTTTTAAGGATGCAGTAATTTTATTTTTTTGGATGACATAATTTTAATTTTCAGGAGATGTATTAATTTTGATAAAAAGCAAAATTGTAAAGTAAAGCTTAAATAGGGCATAAAGAGGGGAGATTTGTCATAACTACGACCCTCACAGAAGCTCTGTATTGCACGATCGCAACCACTGTCGATATAATCATCGTCTGAAAAACAAAGGGCAATAGCGTGCCGCTATATCGATGCAATCCGGGCTTTAATCACCCCTAATCGCCTGCATTTCCATTTTTTAAAAGAGGCCTTTTAAGCCTTTGATAAAATGCAAAAATAAGCTCAGATAAGGGTTTTTCAGGCTGCATTTATGCAGTGAAAGGTATGGAAATTACACCTCTTTCATATCCGCGACCATAACAGAATATGCCTGAAATGAGGATTTAAAGAGGTAATTTCAGGATTTATCTTTTTTTTAATTTGCAAAAGTAAAATCCCTGATGACGAACTGCTAAAAAAATCGTTTCCACTTTTGTTGGAATCTGCTAAAAAAATTGAAAAAATACTGGAACAAATCAAATCATTTATTAGTCAGGATAACCAATATTAGTTGCTCAAATGAGAATGATTTGAGAGCCTCAATAGCTCAGCCTGGGAGAGCGCCAGACTGAAGATCTGGTTGTCCCCGGTTCAAATCCGGGTTGAGGCATAAACAATTGTTTTTTTTAATTTTTATAAAAACTGGAACTTTTTATTTTTCAAATTAAGAAAAATTCTGAAATATTTTGTTTTTCCCAGATGATAATTTTTTAGAGGGAATAAAATTATTCAGTGGCAGTCAGTAAACTGATAAGAGAAGATGCATTTTATAAAAGCCAAAAGTCTTTTGTCGCAAAAAAACGGAATGAACGTCTTTCGCGGATGCACACACGGGTGCATTTACTGCGATTCCAGAAGCGGCTGCTATAATATGAGTCATGATTTTTCTGATGTTGCAGTGAAAATTAATGCTCCGCAGCTTCTTGAAAAAGAGCTTAAAAGCCGCAGGAAAAGATGCATGATTGGGACAGGCTCAATGTGTGATCCATACATTTTGGAGGAATCAGAACTTAAAATAACAAGAAAATGCCTGGAAATTATAAAAAACTATGGCTTTGGCTTGAGCATCCTTACAAAATCAGACAGAATATTAAGGGATCTGGATCTCTTAATAAAAATCAACGAAAATTCCAAATGCGTTGTGCAGGTTACCCTTACAACAGATAGCAGCGATTTATGCAAAATTCTTGAGCCCGGAGTCTGCACAACACAAAAACGCTTTGAACTTTTAAAGACTCTAAAGGAGAACAATATCCCGACAGTTGTATGGCTCTGCCCTATTCTTCCATACATCAATGACACTGAAGAAAATATACGCGGCCTGCTTGACTTATGCAAAGAGGCAGAAGTTTACGGAGTGCTCTTTTTTGGCGCAGGACTTACATTAAGGCCGGGAAGCAGGGAGTATTTCTACGATAAATTAGACGAGCACTTCCCCGGACTAAAAGAAATATATCAGATGAATTACGGGGACAGCTATGAGGTGTTAAGCCCGCACAGCAGCCGTCTTGCAAAAATTCTGCATGATGAATGCAAAAAAGAAAACATTGTCTGCGACAATGATGCAGTATTTTCCTACCTTCAGACTTATGAAGATAAAAAGCAAAGAAGCCTCACAGCATTTTTTTAAAAAAGCGCCGCAGGAGGATACTAAAAAACTGTTTTTTTAAAAAAATGCGTTTTTTTTGAAATTTAATACGGATTAAAATATTCATTCTTTTTTGCTTAAAGTAAATTCATAGACATTCCCGTTAACCCTTACAGTTACAGCACCTGCTTTTACAAGCTCATCAAAATATCTTTTCACAACACTTCTTGAGGGATTAAGGCCGTTTTTGTTCAGTTCAATGATTGTGCTTGTTATAGTTACCGGATTTTGAAATGTTTTCAGATGCTTTATAATTACATCCCTGATTTCAGGATAAAAAGCTCTTTTACTGCTTTTGTCAATCTCAGACGCTTTTTTAAACTGACTCATAATATAAGATAACC
>JAEWWL010000024.1 GCA_023396365.1 Methanobacteriota archaeon | reverse complement strand
AAAAAATTTAAAATTTATCCATATCCTCATCAGAGGGCCTGATTTCTTTTCTGACACCGTCTTTTTTGTATACATATGAAAAGCCGACCCAGTCACCCTCTGTTGAATTTTTTATATCAATCAGTTTAGTCATTGCTTCAAGGCCGTCCTCATCATGTATTCTGATTCTTAAAGTTTCTTCAACCTCATCCTCATCAGAGTTGTACCTGACCCAGGTGACGAAGTCATCATCATCTAAATCCTCTTCCACTGCCGGCTTTTCTTCCTTTGACTTTTTCAAAAATCCAAACATAATCAAAAACTCCTATAAGATAATCAGCTTGTAAACAGGCAGATTTTAAAACTTTTAAATTTCTTAAATCCGTAATTTAAAATTCTCAAAAAGCCCGTATCACAACCCATGTTTTCCTCCTTAATTTATTTATAGACATCGCAAAAATTACCCTGGTAAAAAAAAAGAGACTGCCAAATCAGGAATTTGTTATCTTAAACATTCCGCTTGGCACATGGATTTCAAACCTTGCACCAGACCCGGGCGTTCCAGTCTCAATAATAGTAAGGCCTGTGATTGCAAGAATCTCTCTTGAAAGAAACAGCCCAAGACCTGAATTTTTGTAATGCTCGCGCCTGAAAATTTTTTCTTTTACATCCTCTGAAATTCCGACACCGTCATCCTCGCAGTAAATAACAAGACCTGAATCAGATGTCTTTGAGTAAAACGAAATTTCAGTGATTGTCTCGCCGTGTCTGACTGCATTGTCTATTAAATTATAGATAACCTTCTCAAAGAGCGGATCTGCAAAGATTTCAATATTATGAATATCATCGTGAATCTTAATGCCGGAAAAGGAAGATGTTTTTGCAACCGATTTGATGCTCTCACCAAGATCAAACCACTGGGGCAGCTGCTCTCCAAGCTCCTTGTAATATCCTGTAAATGTAATCTGCTTCTTTATAGTTTCAACAGCGCCTGAAATCTTTTCGATGAACTTATAGGCGTTTGTCTGCGGTGAAATCTCCCCATCCATCTTAATTATCTCAAGGTAACCTGCGGCAACCGTAATCTGATTCAGAATGTCATGGCGTGTGATGCTTGATAAGAGATTTAGCTTTTTGTTAACCTCCTTTATTGCATCCTCCGAATTTTTCCGCTCTGTAATATCACGCCCGATTCCCAAAACGCCCGTTAAAATTCCTTCTGAATCATATACCGGAGCTTTGATGGTCTCAAGATATGCACGCCTGCCGTCATCGGCAAAAGTAATCCACTCCTCATTTACAGACGGGCCGCCTGAAGTGACAGCCTCTGTATCTTTTTTGCGGAAGAAGTCGGCAAGCTCCTTGTCCAGGAAATCATAATCCGTTTTTCCAGTGATCTCTCTTTCCGGTGCACCAAAAAAGCGCTCAAACATCCTATTGCATGCAAGATATACACCATTAACATCCTTAAGCCAGATAAGATCAGGAATTGTCTGCAAAAGTGCGCGAAGCCGCCCCCTGCTCTCTAAAAGCGCCTCTTTGGATTTTTTGCTCTCTGTAATGTCACGTGCAATAGAGCATGAATATTCCTCACCGTCAAATGATATTTTGTAATTGATTACATCAACAGGATATCTTACTTTGTTAGTATCGGTGTGCACAGATTCAAACCGGATATAATCCTCCTTATCATGCCTTTGCCAGAGTTCATCCAACATCTTTTGCGTGTAAACAGGATTTATATCAAAGATTGTTTTTCCAGTCGCAGAGCCTGATTCAATCCCGAATTTCTGCTTTGCCTGGGCATTGGCATATATTATCTGCCCTTTTTTGTTTAAGAAATAAATCTCGTCAGGAGAGTGATCAAACGCAAACTGTGTCCTCTGCAAAAGACTCTCGGCTTTTTTTCTCTGAGTAATATCCCTTGCAGCGGAGAGTATGAGGTCGCCGTGCTCATTTGTTCTTATCAGATGGCTTGTTACCTCAACAGGAAATTCAGTTCCATCTTTTCTAAGCTGTGTTGACTCAAATTTATGATCGCCTTTTTCAAAGATCTCCAAAAGCTGCTCTTTTGCCTCTTTTCTTCCCTTTTCTCCGGCAATATCCATTACCGTCAGCTGGCGAAGCTCCTGCTGGCTGTATCCTAAGCTTTCGCATGCACTTGCATTTACCTCTATTAAACGCCCGGGCGTTTTGTCTTCATTAATCCTGTGAAGAAACATCAGATCGGCTGAGCTTTCAAAGAGCCTGTGATAGCGGTCGCGGCTGATTTTTAGTTTTTCATTTACTGATTTTAGCTCTTCGTTCTTCTCCCAAACTTCCTTTTTTGCATCTGATGCCTTCTCACTAAGATACGTTGCAAGAAGAGCAACTCCTGTAAAAAGAATTACTCTTGCAATTCCGTTTAAAAATTCATCAGACCCTGCAAAGGCCATAAGCATACAAAAGTAGAGCAGGGACAAAATTACTGAGAACAATAATCCCCTGCGAAGGTAAAAGACGCAGGCTAAAATTATCGGGATGTAGAAGAGATTTTGAAATAATATATAGTATCCTGATGACAGCGACAGATAAGAAACTGCAATGCACATAATTGTAATTAATATTATCAGTGCGAAAACAGCCCTGCTCTTAACCCAAAAATCGCTGTTATTTGTCATTTCTGATTGCGTACAATAAATCTTTTTTTTATTTATATACCTTTGGGATATTGCACCTTTTTTAAGAAAAGATTCTTCATAATTTTTTGGATTATAGAAAAAATAAGATGCGATGTTATATATCAATTCGAAATTTTATTTTAAAATACAATGACTCCGGAAAAAAATGCATTATAATATTTTCCGGCATGAAATTAATTGCACAAAATATTTTTTTGTCCTGAAAAAATTTGTGGAATTTTAATCTTTCAGAAAATATTTGAAAGAAGAAAAAAAATTTATTCTTCACATGAAATTTTTTTATGAAAAACCCCTGTCAAGCGTCATCTGACTCTCAACATTAAGTCCGGTTACATATACAGAGCTTCCCTCACGCTGATATTTATCGATAACTCTTGCGATTGCCTCAACTGCTGACTGATCCCAGATATGCGAATTTTTAAAATCTATCTCAATTCTTCTGGGATCATTTTTGTAGTCGAAGAGACTGATAAATGCAGACATCGTTCCAAAGAAGAGCTGGCCCTTTACAGTATATACCTTAACACCGTCATCTCTTACAATGCCGGATACTGATATTACAGACATTCTGTAAACAAGAACAAGTGCTGCTGCGATAACGCCTGAAATTACACCCTTTGCAAGATCGTGTGTATAGACAACGATTGCGATTGTAAGAAACATGACAAAGGCATCACTCTTTGGAATTTTTGAGAGATTCTTCAACGACTGCCATTCAAAAGTTCCGATTGCAACCATTATCATAACACCCGCAAGTGCAGCCATTGGAATCTGTGCAACAAGATCGCCTAAAACGATTATAAGAAACATCAGAAACAGTCCTGCAACCAGGGAAGAAAGCCTGCCTCTTCCTCCCGAGGTTACATTAATAACAGACTGTCCAATCATTGCACAGCCGGCCATCCCGCCGAAAAAACCTGTGATGAAATTGGCAAGGCCCTGCCCTTTAACTTCCCTGTCTTTATCGCTTTTTGTATCTGTCATCTCATCAATAATTGATGCAGTCAGTAATGACTCCAAAATTCCGACAATGACAAGTGTTATGGAATACGGAAGGATGATAAGCAGTGTTTCTATGTTTAGGGGAACAACCGGGAGGTGGAATGCCGGAAGGGATTTTGCAATTGCCCCCAGGTCCCCGACAGTCATAATATCAAGGCCGGCTGCGATTGAAACTGCTGTCATTGCAGCGATTGCGACAAGTGCCGCAGGGACTGCTTTTGTGTATCGCGGCAGAAACCAGATAATCCCGATTGTTGCCGCCGCCATTAAATAAACTGCTGCCGGCACATTAATTAAAAACGGAAGCTGTGTTAAAAATATAAGAATTGCAAGTGAGTTTACAAACCCGAGCACAACTGAATATGGAATAAAGGTAATAAAGCGCCCGACCTTTAAATACCCAAGAATAAGCTGCATTAAACCTGTCAGAACTGTTGCTGCAAAAAGATATTCGATTCCGAAATCCCTGACCAGAACAACCATTACAAGAGCCATTGAACCTGTTGCAGCAGAGATCATCCCCGGCCTTCCTCCGGCTATTGATATTATTACTGCGATGCAAAATGAGGCATATAGGCCGACCATCGGATCAACGCCGACGATGATTGAAAATGCTATTGCCTCAGGAATGAGTGCAAGTGCAACAGTAATTCCGGCAAGCGTGTCGCCTTTTATGTTTGAAAACCACTCTTTTTTTATCTCCTGCGCGTTCATGAAAAAAATTCTCTCTTATATAATACCGGCAATTTTAATTTTTTTTATACTTTGCCGGACAATCTGATTTTGGATTTTATATTATATATTGCCGGCTCCATCAGCACTTTATCCTAAAAAACACAGGAAAATAATAATTTCATTGTTTTTTTAAGACTTCGCGTTTGTGTGGTTATTATTCGCAGTAAAAACTATTAACTATTTTCCTGAAATTAAAAAAAGAGCTGAAAATTATTTATAGATTACAGCTTAAATTTAAAGCCGGTTCGTTTCAACTTCCGAAAAATAAGTTTTGGAGCATAAGCTTTTTGAACAGTTTCATGAAAGGGGATTAAAAAAGTATTTTCATGAGAAATTTTTCGGGCGTCTTTTCCCGGGAGTTAAGAGTTAATGTACAAAAAAATTCTGCTTGCAACAGATGGATCAGAAAATGCAAGACGTGCGGCATT
>JAEWWL010000045.1 GCA_023396365.1 Methanobacteriota archaeon | reverse complement strand
ACTGATGCCAGAATATTGTACGGATATGCTCTTTTTGGAACATCTGCTCCGGATATTTTATTTATTGTCAGATTTCTCTCAATTTCATTTCCATGCAGGACATTTGACAAAGAGATAAAAATATCAGAATGCCTTGTAACTTTTATCTCATCTGCACGTGCATGGACATTGCTGTACAATATCAAAAGAACATTTCCGCCATTGTTTTTGATTTTTGCAAGACCATTGTCGAGAAAAGAGACTGCCGCATCAATTCCGAAATTTAAGATAATTGAGGAGAGAGAGTCAATCACAACCCAGTCCCCTTTCAAAACGGCCGACAAATCAGAAATATTTAATTCTCCTGCATTTATCATACCCTCCTTTGGCAGACTGTCAATCATTATATATGTACTTTCGTTTGATTTGTCAGCATGCCAGAACTGTTCTGCAAGAATTTCCATTCCTGAAAGTGCATCTCCAAAAAGTATTAATGATTTTCCCTTTGGTATTCCGCCTCCAAGCTGGAAATCAAGACCAATAATGCCTGTTGATCTCTTATCAGATTTTATCGATGATATCTGCTCAATCTCAGGTGACATATTTTAAGATTTAATCTATATTTTAAAAAAGATATCTAATTTGATTTTAAAATATTAATTATATATAAAATCCTCTTCCCTGCAGAATTTTTCACGAAGTTCGCGCCTAAGAAGCTTCCATCCGTGAACTCTGGGAAGTTCATCAAGAATTATATAATGTCTCGGGACTTTGTACTTTGCAAGCCTTTCTTTTCCATATTTTATCAGCGATTCGGTATCTATTGTTTTTCCGGCGGACGCAACAACTGCTGCTACAGGAACTTCGCCGCGATGAATATCAGGGCAGCCGAATATTGCTATATCATCAATATCCGGGTGCTCAACATACACCTTCTCGACCTCGGTAGGATATATTTTCCAGCCAGACATTACTATCATATCCTTTTTCCGGTCAGTAATTGCAAGCATTCCGTTTACATCGATATAACCGATGTCTCCGGTTAAAAACCATCCATCAGTCAGAAATACCTTTTCTGTCTCCTCTTTCATTCCCCAGTATCCTTTGGCAACAGCCGGACCTCTCAGGGCTATTTCACCGATTTCTGTACCTGAGAGTTCTGTTGAAGAATCATTTGTGTCAACTATCTTCATCTCGGTATACCCCACAGGGCTTCCGACACTTCTGAACTCATCTGCTGTTTCATAATCCTCCGGCCTGATTGCGGTGCCTGTGCCTACAACAATTGTCTCTGAAAGTCCGTATGCATTTACAACAGGAATTTGAAATCTTGAATAAAATTCCTTCCAGATGCTTGGATGAAGAGGACCCCCGCCGCTTATCATCTCTCTTGCAGATGAAAACTTATCTTCCGTTCCCGCAGGTGCTTTTAAAAGAGAATGAATAACAGGGGGCATTCCTGCAACAACAGTTGCCCTGAATTTTTCTGAATACTGAATATATCTTTCAAGATCAAACATCTCCATAATAATCCAGGAGGCGCCGGCCTTCAATGCTGAAATACCCCATGAAACACCAACATGCGCCATTGGATAAATTCCAAGATAAGCATCATCCGGCGAATAACTTAAAAGACTGCATTCGGCTTCCATTGCAGCCATCCAGTTTCCATGAGTCAGCATTGCTCCTTTCTGTTTTCCTGTCGTTCCGGATGTGTACTGAAGCTGGCATAATTCATCATGAGAACAGTTTACAGGACGCAGAAATCCTGGCATTTCAGAGAGCACCAAAGACCATTCATCATTGCCTGTTACTATAACCACAGTCTTTTGAGATCCTGATTTACATGCTGTTTTTGCATTTTGTTCTCCCTGAGAATCTGTTATAATTGCTGATGCACCGGAATTTTCAAGCATATATGCAACTTCTGATTCACACAAGACAATATTTAGCGGAACAGCAACAGCACCAATCCGCCAGACTGCAAAATATGAAAGAAGATATTCAGGCTTTGACGGAAGGTATATGCAGACCCTGTCACCTTTGCATATTCCCAAAGAAAGAAGAAGATTTGCACGCCGGCAAACTGATTCAAACATCTCCTCATAACTTAATACAAAGTTTTCAGAAGGGAATACAAGAGCAGATTTATTTCCCAGTCTTTTATTTACATCAAGAAAGGCAGTACAATTAGACAAATTCCATATCCTCCAGACCGTGCTATTAAATTACAGATCTGCAATGTATATTTATGCACAATATGGCATAATAATAACTAATATCAAAAAAAATTACTGGTATTCTACAGGCTGAACCTGTGAGGGAAGACCACCTTTGAAATGCTGCTTTATCCGCATATACTGCTCTCTTACCCTGTCATTCATCATCGGATGAACTTTTTCCATGGCAAGAGCAAAATCAGATTCTGACAAAAAAGCCCTGCCCTGGCGCATTGCAAACATGGCAGCCTCCCTGCATAAAAGTTCAAGATCTGATCCCACATAACCATGTGTTTTAGAAGCAATGCCTGCCAAAAGACCATCTCTTATTGGATCATCGATATAAAGACCATTTTTAAGAAGCTGCCCTATTAAAATTTTTCTTCTCTGGGAGATTGATAAATTAGAGGATTTATTCTCTTCAATACCCTCAAAGCCTGACTTAATCTCTTCAGCAGTAATTCTCCTGTTCAATGAGAAATTTTTCCTGCTGCTTATGTTATTGAAGGCCTCTTCAATTGTTCCTTCATCAAATGCTTTTATGAAATTTACTATCTCATCAATTATTGATCCCTCAAAGGGAATGAGTTTTGAGTGAATCTGAAGAATTTTCATCCTTGATTTCTCATCAGGCTCTCCAACATATACCAGACGGTCAAATCTTCCTGCCCTTAGAAGAGCAGGATCAATTATATCCGGACGGTTTGTGGCACCCATAACAACAACACCGGAAAGCTCCTCTATGCCGTCAAACTCGGTCAGAATCTGATTCAATACACTTTCAACAACTCTTGACTCCGAACCTCCGCTTCTTGCGGGTGCAAGGGCATCAAGCTCATCAAAGAATATTATTGAAGGTGCTACCTGACGCGCTTTTCTAAAAACCTCACGCACAGCGCGTTCACTTTCACCAACCCATTTGGACAAAAGCTGCGGGCCGCGTACCGGAATAAAATTTGCACCACTCTCATTTGCAACTGCCTTTGCAATCAGAGTTTTTCCGGTTCCCGGGGGACCGTACAGCAGGACGCCTTTTGGAGGCTCTATTCCTAAGTTTTCAAATTTTTCCCTGCGTGTCAAAGGATACTCAACTGTTTCGCGGACCTCTTCTTTCTCATCAGAAAGACCTCCTACATCAGACCACTGGACATGGGAGACTTCAAGGAATACCTCACGCATGGCGCTTGGATTTATTTCCTTTAATGCATCACGGAAATCACTTATCCGTATCTCCATAGATTCAAGAACTTCCTGCGGAATTTCATCAGAGTCCAAATCTATATCAGGAAGATATCTTCTAAGCGCCCTCATAGCTGCCTCACGCGCAAGCGAAGCAAGATCTGCACCCACAAAACCGTTTGTTTTGGATGAAAACTCCTCAAGGAGTGTCTCACGGTTTTTGTGGACCTCATCAACGACAGATTTGTATTCCTCCTCAAGAGCTTCTTTCTCCTCACCTGATGCAGAATCGCACTCCTTTCTTTTTTCTATTATCAGGTTTTCCCCTTCAATTGGCATTCCCCTTGTGTGAATGCGGAGAATTTCAAGCCGGTCTTCTTCTCCGGGAACGCCTATTTCAATCTCCCTGTCAAAGCGCCCCGGTCTTCTTAAAGCCTGATCGATTGCGTCAAGCCGGTTTGTTGCACCAATTACAACAACCTGACCCCTCTCCTCAAGACCATCCATCATTGTAAGAAGCTGGGCCACAACACGCCTTTCAACTTCGCCTGTTACATCCTCACGTTTTGGCGCAATTGAATCCAGTTCGTCAATAAATACAATAGAGGGAGCATTGTCCTCGGCTTCATCAAATATTTCCCTGAGCCTTTGTTCACTTTCACCATAATATTTGGAGATAATCTCAGGACCGGCAATTGAAATAAAATGCGCTCCGCTTTCATTGGCAACGGCCTTGGCGATGAGTGTCTTTCCTGTTCCGGGAGGGCCAAACAACAAAACTCCCTTTGGAGGATCTATTCCGAGTTTTCTGAAAAGCTCAGGATGTCTCATTGGAAGCTCAATAGTCTCCCTTACATTCTGAAGTTCGCCTTTCAGCCCGCCAATGTCCTCATAAGAGATCATTTTGAGACCTTCAAACCCTGCCGCAGGTTTGTCTGAAAATTCAATTTCAGTGTCACGGGTTATTATGACAGCATTTTCAGGCTCGATATGAACTACCTTAAAAGAGACTGTCTGCGGCTGCATGAATGGAAGACCTGCAACAACAGGCACACTGTCATTTTTTACCACAGGAAAGTCAATGAGTCTTGATATTGCGCTGTTATAGTTTATCGGAAGCTGTTTTGGCATATCCTCAGGCGGTGCAAGGATAACATGGTCAGCAGCAGATGCATCCTCCACAGGAGTGACCGTAACCCGATCACCAATACTTATCCCTGCATTCATCCTTGTATAGTTGTCAATGCGAATCTTCTCCTGATTCCAATCATTGACCATCATACGCCAGACTTTGGCAACTGTGCGGTTCTTCCCTTCAATGTATACAAGATCACCCGGAGAAAGATGAAGATGCAGCATAGTTTCAGGATCCAGCCTTGCCCTGCCGCTCCCCTGGTCCTCAGGATATGCAGTATCAACTTTTAAGCTTATCATAAAACCACCTTAACACTCATATATGCAATCGTTTATAAGTACTTGTTAGTTATGAGAATTCTTCTATTCGATCCTTTTCATGGTGCTGCAGGGGATATGATTACAGCATCTCTTCTAAGCCTTGGTGCCGACAAAAAAAGCGTAACTGATGCAATGTCATCAGTTGTTGCAGAACCTGATATTTCAACAGTTGACAGGTGCGGAATATCAGCACTTAAAATAAAAACCAATGCCGAAAAAACACACAGAACCCTCGGTGAGGTTTTGGAAATAGTAAATAAATCAAATTGCCCAAAAGATGCCATGGATATGGCAGTCCGGGTTTTTGAAAGGATTGCAAGAGGAGAGGAGAGAATTCATGGTAAGATGCCTCATTTTCACGAAGTAGGTGCAGATGATGCAATAGCAGACGTAATTGGAGCTTGTACAGCATTTTTGTCATTAAAACCAGATTTAGTCTATATAAAACCGGTAAACCTTGGAAGCGGTTTTGTCATATCAGAGCATGGAAGAATGCCTGTACCGGCGCCTGCAACACTTGAGATTCTTAAAGAATCAGGCCTTGATGTAATTTCCGGTTCAGACATAAATGACGGCGAGCTGTGCACACCCACAGGTGCTGCACTTCTGTCAGAATTTTACAGCGGAAATAAATCCTGCCCGCAGGGAAAAATCATGGCCACAGGCTACGGTGCAGGAACAAAAGATTCAAAAAATACTCCAAATGTTTTGCGCACTGCAATTATTGAAGAGACAAAGGATTCTGATGAAACCGTTGATATTCTTGAGACAAATGTTGATGATGTAACAGGTGAGGTTCTGGCATACACAATGCAGCGCATTATGGATGAAGGTGCAAGAGATATCTCTTCAATACCTGTTATTATGAAGAAAGGGCGGCATGGTTTTTTAATCAGGGTGATTTGCTCACAAAATGATTCTGATAAATATGTTAAAATTTTATCAGAAGAGCTTGGAACACTTGGAGTCCGCCATATAAAGGCTGTCCATAGATCAGTAATTAAAAGAAGTCTTGAAAGAACAGAAATATCTATAGATGGAAAAAAATACGACATAAATGTGAAAACAGGATGGATTGACAATATGCCTTCAGGCTTTAAGGCTGAGTTTGAGGATACAGGCAAGTGTGCAAAAAAAACAGGCCTTCCGATAAAAAAGATTGCAAAAATGGCAGAAGATGCTGCTGCAGAAAAAATTAACAAAAAATCAGGTAAACAATGACAGAATTATCCAAAATATCAACAGGGTGCAGCGGTTTTGACTCACTAATCGGCGGCGGCCTTGAAAGAAAAGCAATCACACAGATATATGGTGAGCCTGCCGCAGGAAAAAGCACAATTACAACAATGAGCGCTGTGCAGGTTTTGAAGTCAGGAAAATATGTAATAGTAATAGATAGTGAGGGTTTTTCTGTTGAAAGGTTCAGGCAGATCTGCGGTGCGGACACTCAGGAGCTTTCTTCAAGACTTTTTCTCTTTGAACCCCTCGATTTTACAGAACAGGGTCTGATGATAGCTGAATGCGATCCTCTCCTCAGGGCAAATGATGTTGGATTAATTGTTCTTGACTCTGCAACTGCACTTTACAGAACTGAACTGGGAAGCTCAGGAGAAGGACAAAGAAAACTTGGCAGACAGATTGTTCACCTTCTGGGATATGCCAAAAGATACAACATCCCTGTATTAATAACCAACCAGATTTACATGGATATTGCCAATGAAAAAATATCAGGCCTTGGCGGGACTTCCCTTAGCCATATATCAAAGGTAATTGTAAGAGTTGAAAAATACGCTGAGCACAGAAGAGCTGTTCTTGAAAAGCACAGATCAATGGAAGAAGGGGGATTTTTTGAATTCAGACTGGTTCAGGAAGGAGTCACTGGGATATAATCCCTGAAAACACAGTAACAGCAGGCCCCTGCATGCTGGCACTTCCTTCTGAGATAAATATTGTAAGAGGGCCGCCTCTTGTATGAACCAAGACCTTATCTCCTGTTTTTCCGGTTTTATGGGCAATAGCCGCAGATGCTGTCGAACCGGTGCCGCAGCTGAATGTTTCATCCTCAACACCTCTTTCAAATGTCCTTATAGTAATCTCATCCTCTCCGGAAACCTGAACAAAATTAACATTTGCCCCATGTGGAAAAGTTTTGTGATGCCGTATTTCAGGTGCTATTTCACATATATTCAGAGATTCAATAGACTGCGTAAATATTACTGCATGCGGAACACCTGTATTTACAGCATATACAGTAAATCCGGATATTTCTTCGATGTAATCACCCGCGCCTGAAGCAGGGATTGCAGGGCGATCAAATATTATCTTTCCCATATCAATTTTCGCTGTAAACTCATCATCTGAGTTATAAGACATCTCTACATCTAAAATACCTGACAATGTCTCTACACTGCATTTGTTCTCAACATAATTCATATCATATGCATATTTAGAAAGGCAGCGAATTCCGTTTCCGCACATCTCTGCCTCGCTTGAATCAGGCTGAAAGAGTCTCATTTTTATATTTGCAGCAGTGGAGCGTGATATAAATAAAACCCCGTCCGCTCCGATTCCAAAACGTCTGTCACAATACAAAGCGGCAAATTCGCCTTTCATATCATCAGGAATAATTATTCCGTCTGTTTCATCAATAAGAATAAAATCATTGCCGTTTCCCTGAAGCTTTACAAAAGGTATATCCATAATATGTTCTTCTCCTCTAACTGAATGCCAATATGTTATGTCAGCCATAAAGTAACTAATTTACTATAAAGAAATTACAGCAAAAATCCAATTATATTCATTATCCTTAAAAATCCATGCCTTAAAAAATTATTTAAAAAATAATGTAAAAATAAAAAAAAAATTAAATTTATTATGCCTTTTTTGCCGGGCGACAGGGAATTATTTAACTTACAATAACTTTCAGATTCCCCATTTTTCAATTGCAAGCCTTAACTCTCTGTGTGTTTTTGCATACTCCTCCAAAGAAGCACCCTCCATATAAGCATCCACTGCCTGCCTCATCGCTGCTGCACCGGACTTTGTCCCTTCAGGATGACCATGAATTCCTCCTCCTGCCTGAAGTATTAGTTCTGTGCCAAGAGTCTTTAATTCGTCATGTATTCTTCCCGGGTAAAGTCCTCCGCTGGCAACAGGAAATACAGTTTTTAATCCAGAATAGCTGCCGGTAAGAGTCAGATTGTCATTAATAATCTCCTTTGGATCATGCCCCATCTTGCCGCTGACAGTTCCGGTATGGAGCTGATCGCCTCCGGCAAGTCTTACCAGGCGGGCAAAGGTGCGCATTGCTATTCCGTGTTTTTTGTTCCTCGTCATTGCGGCATGCATGGTTCTGTGAACATGGACAGGAACTTTTATTCCGGGATCATCAGCAAGAGCCTCAACTGCGGAAAAACCGCACGTTATTACATCGACCATTATCGCATTTGCCCCGCAGTCTATTGCTTCTCTTGCACGTTCAACAATCCTGTCTGCCCTTTCTGAAACATTGGCTGCATAAAGAATTGTTCTTCCTGTCTCTGCCATTGCTTCATCAAGACGCCCCATAACAGCCTCAACCCTCTCTTTCATTGGGCAAAAGCTCTGGTTTGTCAGAGTTTCATCATCCTTGATGAAATCAACACCCCCTATGGCTGCAAGATACGCAACCTCTGCTGTGTCTTTTGGGTTGAGACCAACCTTTGGTTTTATAATAGTGCCGACATGAGGTCTTTTTGTTTTATCAGTACCGATGAGTTTTCTGACACCATCAATACCAAACTGAGGGCCTTTAAATGAAGTTGTAAGCTCCTTTGGAAGGTTAATGTCAAGAAGCCTTACCGAATCAAGCCGCCCAAGTCCAAAAAGATTGCCGGCAACAACAGAAAGATACTGCGATATATTTCCTGGCTCAAAGATCTCTGCCGGATACATTATTTCTGTTATATATCCTTCTCCAAAAGACTTTAGAGAATTTACCTTTCCATCAAGTCTCTTTACATATGATGCACGTGTACTGAGATCAGTCCATGTACCTGTTGTCTCTTCATCAGCTATTGCCTGTGCAGCAAATTCCGGAGTGGTATTCTTTCCAGGTTCAAAATAATAAACAGCTATAACATCGGACATAATTATCTATCCCTAAATTTTCTTTTTGTCTATTTTAATCATTGCCTGTTCTGCAAAAAATAAAAGCATATACAGACCTAAGTACAGTATAGGAAATATTTTATGAAAACAGCAGTAGTCTTTGACAGTGCGGGAACGCTTCTTCATACATACCGGGTTGCTAAAGACATAATAAACAATAGCATTGTCGAAGGGGTTGAGACAACCACCCTTACCTGTTCTGCCAAAGGAAGGGCTCTTGTTCTGCTGTATGCACATTCCCAGAATATTATAAATGAATCGGAAGAGGAGCTTTTATCCCGTTATTTGAAAATTAACAACATAAATTTTGGAGTTGCCTGCTCATGCGGTGTTGTCACAATGAATGAAGTCTCAGAAATTCTTTATTCTGACTGTGAGGCTAAAATAAATGACCTTCAAACCTGTATAAAAGCCGTCTGGGACTGCTGCAAAAAGCTGCCTGTTGTAGCAATGAACAGCGGCGTCATTGTCAACAAAAATATAGGCAGAATAGAATACACAATAACTTCCGGAGGAAGACCTTTTTCAGGCGCCAAAAAAACCATTCAGGCTCTTCAGGAGATGGATATAGCAACATATGTTGCATCAGGAGACAGAACTGACAAATTAATGAAGATGGCGGATTACCTTGGAATACCTCACGGAAATGTTCACGGAGTTGCCACACCTTCTATCAAAGCACAGGTTGTAAAAGACTTAAAAGCTGAATATGATACTGTAATAATGGTTGGTGACGGGGTAAATGATATTTCAGCAATGAAAGAGGCTGATGTTGCGATTCTTACAGAGCAGCAAAAAGGAAAAAAACCACAGATTCTTATTCAGTCTGCTGACTATATCATAAAAGAGGTATCTGAAGTAATTGAGATTTCAGCCAAATATAAAAATTTCAAATAAATTTTTTTCTTGCAAAAAATTGTTACAATGTAAAGAATATTAAAACACGGCCGCATATTTTTCTTGCGAGATAATTTTATTAACTTTCTTTAAGTATCAATGGTTAAATAAAAATGCAAAATTATTCTTTTGTCTTTAAGGACCTGGAAATTGTTTTGCAGCTGAGTAAAAAAACCGAATTATCAAAGGGTAAAAATTATGCTTAAATCAGGTATTAAATTAAGATTAATGATCTGGTTTAATTAATTTCGCAAATAATTGCAAAACCGGATATATAATAAAAAAACATAACATTTAGTTATCGAGGATTAGTCTTATGGCCCCATTAATCACGGTTGAAAATTTAAACAAGGAATTTAATGGCAACTCTGTTCTCAAAGATATTAATTTTGTTCTTGAGGAAGGGGAAATTCTGGGAATAATAGGAAGAAGCGGATCTGGAAAAACAGTCCTGATGCACCTAATCAGGGGAGTTGATGAGGCTCCAACGTCAGGCAAAATAATTTACCATGTTTCAGCATGCAATAAGTGCAGCCATATCGATCTACAGAGTAAATCCGGAGATAAATGCCCAAAATGCGGCGGAGAACTTTTATCTGAAGATGTGGATTTCTGGAATCCTGACAATGAAAAGATGAAGCGCAGAATTATGGGCAGAACAGCAATAATGTTCCAGAGAACTTTTGCTTTATACGGTGACGATCGTGTTATTGAAAACGTGATGCATGCGCTGTCTGATATAAACTATCCTTCAGAAAAACAGGTTTCAAGGGCTGCGGATCTCTTGGATGAAGTAAGGCTTTCACACAGGATGATGCATATTGCAAGAGACCTTTCAGGTGGTGAAAAACAGCGTGTTGTTCTGGCAAGGCAGCTTGCAAAAGAGCCTTTTATGCTCTGTGCAGACGAGCCTACAGGAACACTTGACCCCCGCACGGCAAATGTTGTGCATGAAATGCTAAAAGATGCGGCATCAGAGAATAATATGGCAATGCTGGTCTCATCCCACTTTTCCCAGATAATCGAAGAAATATGCAACCGTGCAATTCTACTTGATGACGGCAGGATTAAAAAACTGGGCAAACCTCACGAAATAGTAGAATTATTTATGAAAGATGCATCTGACAGTGAAAAATTTGACAGATGCGAAGTGGGGGAGGATATACTTCAGGCAAGAGATGTTATCAAACGTTATATCACCGTTGACAGGGGAATGATAAAAGCAGTTGACGGGGTAACATTCAATGTATCCGAGCAGGAAATTTTTGGAATTATTGGAACAAGCGGGGCCGGAAAAACAACATTATCCAGAATTATATCAGGAATTATTGAACCAACAGGCGGTGAGATGAACATCCGCATAGGTGATAAATGGATTGATATGACAAAACCCGGCATAGAAAACCGTGGAAGGGCTAAGGGGTATATCGGCCTTCTGCACCAGGAATATGACTTATATCCGCACAGAAGCGTTCTTGACAATTTAACAGATTCAATTGGTCTTGAATTCCCAAAGGAGCTTGCCATAAGAAAAGCGGTGATAACACTTAATATGGCAGGATTCTCAGAGGCGAAAAGCAAGGAGATCTTAAACAGGCTTCCTGATCAGCTAAGTGAAGGTGAAAAGCACAGGGTGGCTCTTGCTCAGGTTTTGATACGTGAACCAAGAATTATTCTCCTTGATGAACCTACAGGAACAATGGACCCTATTACCAAAATAGATGTCAAGCACTCCATTCTTCATGCAAGGGAGGATATGGAGGAGACATTCATTGTAGTTTCCCATGACATGGACTTTGTAAGAGAAATATGTGACAGGGCGGCTCTTATGCGCAATGGAAAAATTGTAAAAATCGGGCCGACAAATGAAGTTCTGGAGTACCTTACACAGGAAGAAAGAAAAATTATGTCCCAGACAAGCTCCTGAGGTGAAGGAAAATTGATATCAGTCCATCTGGATGGACAGGAAATGGAGTTAAAAGATGGTGCCAGATTAGAAAGTCTGATACCAAAACTCCCTGAAAAATTTTCTGTAGCTATTATCAAATCCTCAGAATCAAGCGAATCGGCAACAAAAAATATTCGTCTGTTTACCACTGCCGGAGAAATAGTAATAGAATTAAATCCGTCAGGAATGGAACTGTTCTCTAAAAATCTTTTCAGCAGACTATTTCTTGAAAAAAATATTTCATCCTCATTTTTGCTTAGATGGACAGACAGGCAGACAGCTGCATATGGTCCTTTTAAATCTGATACTGCTCCTGACAGAAAACAGCACAGATACAACAAAGGTGATGTAATTCTTGGCTGCGGAGGATATGATCCGGATAATTCCTATCTCATTTTTTCAAAGATGCAGCATGTGGCAGATCACGGAGCAGATAAATCCGGAGGCGTAATAGGGACTGTAGTTTCCGGTAGAACATCCTTAAACAATCTTAAAAAAACTGACAGCATAAAGTCAGCTGAAAAAATAATCAGCCGTGAAAGTACAAGTGATTCATTTACAACAACAGACAGAGGGCTTGTTCTTGAGAATGGAATGGAAGTTATAAGCCATGTGGAAATTTCCGCAAAGGGATATACAAAAGATAATATCTCAACAGATGCCTCAAACAGTGTTGAACATCTGCTTATTGCATTAAAGAGCGGTGAATATAAAGCAGAACTCTGCTCATCCGGATTTATACTTGATAAATCATTGAAAAATTCAGAGGTTCCACAGGAGAAGAAATCCTCAAGGCTTGAAGGAACTGTTACTGTAAGAACAATTGGAAAATTAAAAGGAAGCGTTTACATTTATACACGGGATATACCGGCAAGCCCGGCCCATACAGTTGTCGGTGAAGTAACACATGGCATTGAACTTGTAAAATTAATTACAGAGGGCAGCACAATAGCTGTTAAAACAATCCCCCGGCAGATAGATTTGAGAGGTCTGTCCTTAAAAGAGGCTTTGGAGATTACTGATGCCGCCGGCATTAAGGCAGAGCCTGACAATGATGCAGGAGAGAGGGTTGTTATCGAGCAAAATCCCCCAAATACGATAGAGGTTCTTTTTAGGGGAAGTGTTGAACTTACAACAGTTCCGCTTGCAAACGTCATCGGAATCAGGCTTGATGATGAAAACGCACCAGACACATGCAGCATATTCAGGGAAGTAACGGGCCTAAGATGGTATAAAATCGGGAAAATGCCTCTTATATTCAAATATGATGACGTAACTCTTTTCCAGCCAAAAGTGCCTACAAAGATTACTATAAACATTGAAAACACCCCAAAAGACAGTGTTCCTGCAAACATGCTTGCAATGACTAATGATTCCAGAAAAGGTGCAGGTCTTGTAGGTGTCAGAACATCACCAAATGATGAGTTTGGCCCGACATCAGAGCCTTTTTCAGCAACAAATATCATTGGTGAGATTATTGATGCTGAAAAACTCAAATCCCTAAAAGAAGGGGATATTGTTTATTTAAGGGAGGCATGATTGTGGCAAATAAGGATTACAGGCCTGAACTTGTGGGAACTGTTACCAAATATGTCTTTGTTGAGTCACCTGATGTGACTCCCCAGCATCTCTCAATAAGAGCTTATGAAATTTCACAGGGGCTGATGATAAAAGAGACCTGCTTTGGCCTCCAGATTACAGGTCAGCCTGATGAAGTGGCTGCTGTTATAAAAGAACTTAGAAAAATTGATCCTGCTCATATATTTGTAAAAGACAGAGGGTTTCCTCCCGGAGATCCCAGGCGATGCCGCGCCAACCTTGGGGGTGCAAGACCCGGCTATTACGGACATGAATTTGAAATGGGTCTTATTCGATTTGTTTCAAAAGGACTTTTAAAAGACAGTGCAGGAGAAAAAGCAAAGGCCAAAGCAGTCAGCAATATTACTTACACTGATTCGGCGAAATTATCCGTTGAAAAATTATTAAAATTATTCAAATCAGAGGAGACCTGAAAGATGTCTAAAATATTTATATATCCGTCAACAAGCCTGATACTATCGGATTTGGTTGAAAGATTCGGCCATGAGCCGCTTGGTGTTGCACTTGCAGTACGTGAAAGAATACAGACGCCCGGATTTGATTCTCCGCCTCTTCAGATGACACCAGAAGATCCAAAAAAAGGTCTCAAATATGCTGCTGTGGAAGTTCCCGCAGGAGTCAGGGGAAGGATGGCTCTTTTCGGCCCGTTAATAGAGGAGGCTGAGGCAGCAATAATTATCAATGACTCTGATCTTGCCTTTGGCTGCATGGGTTGCTCAAGGACTAATGAGCTTGTTAAATTTTCTGTACGTCAAAGAAAAAAGGATATTCCAGTTCTTGAAATCAGATACCCGTCAGATGAGGAGGAAGGACTTGCATTTGTTCAGTTAATTAAGGAATTTCTTTTAAGTCTTTCAGAAAAAAAGTCGAGAAAAAAAGAGGTTAAAAAATGAGCAAAGAAGAGCCTGTAAGAGTTGCACAGCTTTCCTGTGGTCCTGAACACAGCGGAGTTCAGAAGGAAATCTACGATGCTGCTGCAATGGTAAATGCCGAAATGTTCTTCCCTGATGTAAGTCTTGCTGATATAAAAAAGGCATATTCGGAATTTGGACTTGAAGCCAAATCAGCCGACCTGAAACTTGCAATTGCAAGGGCAAAAGCACTTGTTGACGGAGCTGTTGATGCTGATGCCGTTTTTATTGCCACCTGCTTCAGGTGCTCAGAGGCTGCAATCGTTAGAAATGAACTCAGGAGATATATTCACAACAATTCAACGCTTCCTGTTGTAAGCTATTCATTTACTGAAAGAACAACTTCCGGAACACTTCTTACAAGAATGGAGGCATTAACGACAATTGCAAAAAGAAGAGCACTTCTTGCACGCGAGAAACAGACAGGAATTACAATGGGGGTTGATTCGGGCTCATCCACAACTAAAGCAGTTGTGATGAAAGACAATGAAATAATAGGCACCGGATGGACACCTACAACAGGCGTAATAGACAGCGCAGAAACAGCAATCAGTTCAGCTCTTGAGCAGGCCGGAATTAAATTATCAGAGATTGAGGCGGTCGGTACAACAGGATACGGAAGATACCTGATAGGTGACAAATTAAAAGCCGATCTGATTCAGGAAGAGCTTACCGTAAACTCAAAAGGTGCTGTTTACCTCGCAGACAGACAGCATGGCGAGGCTACAGTAATTGATATAGGAGGAATGGACAACAAGGCTATATCTGTTCAGGACGGAATTCCCGGAACATTTACCATGGGAGGCATCTGCGCAGGTGCATCTGGACGTTTTCTGGAGATGACTGCAAAGCGTCTTGGCATAGATATAACTGAATTAGGGCCGCTTGCAATGAACGGACTTTCAAAGAACGTCCCCATGAACAGCTACTGCATAGTATTCGGGACACAGAGTCTTGTCAATGCTCTTGCGGAAGGGCATTCAAAGGAGGATGTTGCAGCAGCAGCCTGCAGAAGTGTCGCAGAGCAGGTTTTTGAGCAGCAGCTTCAGGAAGTGGATATAAAAGAGCCGGTGATTATGGTCGGGGGAACCTCACTTATTGCAGGGCTTGTCAATGAGATGGGAAAACTGCTCCAGACAGATATTGTCGTTCCCCCATATTCGCAATACATCGGTTCTGTCGGCTCCGCCTTATTGTCATCAGGATTTATTGGAGAAAAATAAAATGGCTATTGATTATTTTGAGGTTGAATGCAGGGAGGAATCCGGAAGACAGGCGTATATGAACATTGCCTCAGATGTTCTGCAGGATCTTGACCTTATAAAAATAGTCAGAAAAATTTATATCTTAATCGATTTGGACTATCCTTTTTTCCTTGCTGTTGGAGAAACAAGAAAACTTCCTCCTCCAATTAGAATCAGGGATTTTTCAAATGTTATGGAATCTGAAGGAAAAATAATTCTCGATATCGCCGATGAAACCCATCTTTCACAGATGCTGACCATACTCTGGGATAAATACGGGCGTGACCTTGTCATGCAGCCGGACAGATTTACTGTAACAATCAGTGCGGAACTTGCAGGAGTTTCGGAAATTGAGGATTTAACAGTTTATGATCCAAGCAATTCAATGTACAAAGACCTTATATATGCACTTCAGTGGATTGCACCGGAAGGATTTCGTGTGAGAAGGGAGTCAATAGAAAAAGGCAGATTCTTCTATTTTGCAAGTGAGAATACTCTAAAACCTGACATTGCAGACCCGATAATTGCAGAAAAATTGAATTTTATCAGGGAGGTTTCTGTATGACACTTGTTCCTGTCACATACAAAGGAGGAATATTTCGGCATGACATAATTATTGATCTAATTGACGACCTCGGCGGCTATGTCATTCAAAAGCACGTTATTGCACAGGATGTTGTTTTACAGTCACTTGTTCCAAAAGACGATCTTGATCTTTTAAGAAAAACCGGAAGACCTCTTGGAGGAGAGGTCATAGAGTCACCCCTTGTTGGCACTGAAATTGCAGTTGTATCACCAAGTCTTGAAATACACCATCTTCCCCATACCTCATGCGATGCAGCAGAGTACATGAGGCGGGGGGGAGCAAAAACCAACATGGTAGGCCTTGCAAGAGGATTTGGAAAGCGGATTGCAAATTTAAATATTGAAGAAAGAGACGTGATAAACGAGCATGACTGTGCGGTTTTCCTTCTGGGCAATTTTGAGGAGTGCATAAAACATAAATTTCCGGCTTTAAGAAGAGGAATTCATGTTCCAATAATCCTGACCGGCGGCCCTGACAAAGATGCACTAAAAAAATTAATAGATCCGCCTGTTGAGGGATATGTAGGTGGAATAGGCAGAATAGGACACAGGATGAAAAAACAGGAGGGGGAGATTGAATTTCTGGATGATTTAATTGAAGAGATCTCTGTTGTTCTTGACAAAAGAAGGGAGGAGATTGCAAAAGATCCGCTTTCTGTATCTCCTGCACGGCTTATGGCTGTCATTGATGAGGATCTTGAAATAACAAAAGGCTCAACCCACCCCACACCTGTTACCGTCCAGATTGCAGGCCTCCGCCTTAAAATACCTTATGTAGATTATGCAGAATATGTGCGCGCAATTGAAATTGAGGATGGAATTAAAGTAGGGGATGTTGCTGATGTTCTGCCTTCAAAAATGCGCGATTACATATGGCTTAGGATTAAACCTTTTTCAGATACAAACATCATTGTCTGAATATGCCATTGAAAATAATTACCGGCTTTGGGTGTATAAATGGAATTTGAGGATTTACTAAGAGATATTGCAGAAAAAGGGAGGGAGAAGAGCACCGAGGACTGGCTTAAAAGGGTGGAGAAACAGGACGGTTCAATACCACTTATATTTAAGAGAATGTCAAAAAGACCTGAAGTTTTACTTTCACATCTTCTTTACAAATCCTCTGTAACCGAAACAAGCACACTTGATCCAAAATATGTCGAATTAATCTGCCTTGCGGTGGGTGCCGCATTAAACTGCCGTCACTGCACGGAGTACCATATGCGTGGCGCACTGAAGAAAGGTGCAACAAAAGACGAAATTCTGGAGGTTATTCTTCTTGCAGGCTCTCTTGCACAGGCGTCTGTCCTTGCTGACGCATACAGGGTGATTGATTTTAATGAAGATACATGTGATGCCTCATGTGACTTAAACGGTTTTGACTATAAGAAAAAATGACTTTTTTAGCATCATCAGGCCAATAATTCCTTATTAAAACAATATCCTTTTAAATAATAGAATATAATCTACAAATCTAAGGGAAATTATGTTAATTTCCTGATGGAGTGATTTGGTATCATGGATATTGGTATGCTTTTTAGCGACTCTTTCGACTACGCAAAGGAGGCAGTAGTCGGAAAATGGGTTAAATGGATTCTTTTGATAATCTCAGCCATCATATTCCCGCTGCTTATGGGATATGAACTGATGGTATTGCGTGGCGAAAAACCAGCACCGGAACTTGGAAACTGGGTAAAACTGTTTATTGACGGCCTTCTCTATTTCATTATAAGCCTTATATATTCAATCCCGATCTTCATTGTGGCTATGCTGACAATAGGGGCAGGCTTCTTTGCACTGGCAGCTGATCCGTCAGCAGCTGTTGCAGGACTTGGTGCAATGGCAATCGGATTATTGCTCACAATAATTGTCAGTATAATCATCTCCTTAATTGCAGCAATTGCAAGTGTCAGATTTGCAAGAACAGGCAAGTTCGGAGAAGCCTTTAACTTTGGAGAAATAATCGGAAAGATAAAAAGCATCGGATGGGTAAACTACTTTATTCAGATACTTGTAATGGTCATTGTAATCGGAGTTCTTGTTACAATCCTCAACATGATACCTGTAATAGGTCAGATTCTCTATCTGATTCTCATGCCGGTTATTGCAATCTTTTCAGCAAGGTACATCTGTCTCATCTATGACAGTGCCTAAAACAAATATTTTTTTTTCCCGTAAAGATTGTATTTTTTATTCTGATATACCATACAAAATCCCGATGAAATATTTCATCTGTGAAAAATGACCTTTCAGGTGCATAGAATCAGGATTAATGTAAGCTTTTTTATTACCAGGATTTAATTTAAAAAGTAAATTACTCTGGTTTAGATCTATTATTATCCTCAAAAGATAGTTTTTAACATACCCCGGCCATTGCTTTTACAGAGGCATATCTTGTAAAAAAATTAAACTTTTGTTCTGCTTTTAAGTCCCAAAGCTAAAACAAAAGCTGTTAATACTGCAGAAACTAAAATTCCAAAAGAAATTCCGCTCTGCCTTTCAGGAGTGGAGTCTGCTGCAAAAGCAGGTGTTTCTTTATGTTTTGGCTGTAAGTCATCTGCTGAATCAGACATATTAACAGATGCTTCATCAGTATCTTCAATAGAGTCGTTGGCAACCGTTTCAGCCGGGCTGTAAACTGCTCCGGCTGTTGATATTGCTGCACTTACAGAAGGATTTGCAACCGTAATCTGCGTATAGGAATATTCTGTTCCTGAAAGATCATGCCTCCCTGAAGGAGTGTTTGCAGCATACATTATATAATTCCCATAATCCAGTGTCCCTCCTGCTGCTCCTGTATCCCATTTATAATTCCAGCGGTTATTGCTCACAGCCACACGGGTAAATGATGACGAATCCCCGGTTACAACCGCTGAGGTTATGTCTTCAGGTGACA
>JAEWWL010000047.1 GCA_023396365.1 Methanobacteriota archaeon | reverse complement strand
TTTCAGAGGAGGAGGTAAAACGAATAACAGGCGAATTTTCAAAGGCTGTTCCTTCACGGGATTTTGGAAGAATTAAAGTTTATGAAGAAAAAGCAGCAGGAGTTATATCAACAATCTCTGATCTCAGACAGAAAGGGCTTTCAAAAGAGGAGATATTCTCATCTATCGGGTGCGTAATGCCCAAAAAAAGCACCCGGGAGAAGGTTATGGAGAAATCCGGAGACAGTCATATGTCTCAGGCAGGCCGGGAAAAGCCTGTATCAGCAGTCACTGTGATTGAAAGTGCTGAGAAGGCAGTCAGCCGGGCAATTTCAAATACAGCCTCTTCAATTAACCGCGAATCAGATAAATACGGAGCACTGGAAGTAAGAATATCAAAGCTTACAGCACGGCTTGAAAAGGTGGAAAAGGATGCTTCTGAACAAAAAGAGGATTCCGATAAAAAATACAATGAATTAAAAGAGATGATTCTTGCACTTGATGAAAAAATTTCAGTATCAAAAGAATGGGTAGACTATTTTGAAAAGTCGCTTGACAGCTATAAAGATTCGCAGGATAAAATCTCAGCAAACCTTCTTGAATGGACAGAATATACTGAAAGAGAGCTTGATGAGCTGAAAAAGCCTTTCTGGAAGAAAATTAAGGGAAAAAAAGAAATTGATACAGGAGATAATGCAATAAATGACTGAAACAGAGAATTGTCAGGAGATGCGGACTGAATGGAAATCATATACAATGAGGACACTTGATGCCTCTCTAACATCCGGAACTTTTCCAAATGCAATTTTAAAAACAGCAGTATTCATTGCACTGAAAAATCACAGGATGAAGTTTGCTGCAGCATCATATCTTTTATCACAGGCAGCAGAGGCCTGGCAGGACATGCAGCAAAAAAATCTCGGGGAATAATTAAATTAATCTTCTTTTCTCATTTTACCTCATTTAAATTATCAGAAATTATACAGCAGAGAATTATATATACAGAGATAGTCATTAACAAAAGTAAGGAAGTGATGAAATGGAAAGGAAAGACAGATGCAATAACTCCGGTTATCAGAGTGATTTTGTGCCGGAGTGCAGTATATGGCTTAATGAAGTCATACAAAGTCTCCCTGTTCCTCTTTTTATCATTGATAAAAACCACAGAGTCATCCACTGGAACAAGGCGATTGAATATTATACAGGTATCAAAGAAGAAGATGCCTTTGGCAAAAATATGCACTGGAAGGCCTTTTACACGCAGGAGCGCCCCTGCCTTGCCGATCTTATACTTGACAAAAAGCTCGATGAACTGGAAAAATGGTATCCTGAAAAAGTTGAAAAAACAATTTTTGGAAGCGGCGGCTATGAGGCTGTTCACTTTTACCCAAACCTTAAGGAGTCCGGTGCATGGCTCTATATCAATGCCGCACCTATAAAAGATGAAAATGGTGAAACAATTGGGGCAATTGAGACGTTTGAGGATATTACCGATAAAAAAATTGCCCAAAAAGAGCTTCTAAGAAGTCATGCACATTACCAGCACCTTGTTGAAAATATAAATGACGTTCTCTTCTCAATGGACCTAAACGGAATAATCACATACGTAAGCCCTGTGATTAAAAAAATGTCAGGCTACAGTCCTGAGGAGGTTGAAGGAAAGCATTTTTCCGTATTTGTTCATCCTGATGACCTTATTAAAGCAAAAAAAGGATTTGCCGAGCGGGCGATGGGAATCTTTAAAGACAACTGCTTCAGGGTTATTTCAAAGGACGGCTCCATACGCTATATCAGGACAAGTCAGACACCGGTTCTCACCAAAAATAAAATCACCGGATTTAATTATATTATGACTGATATAACAGACTACCAGCTTGCAGTAATGGCCTTAAACAAAAGCGAGGAGAAATTCAGGGGGGTTGCCGAGAGGAGTTCTGATCTGATTTTTCTTGCAGAAAAAACCGGAGTCGTTACATACGCCGCACCTTCAATAAAAACGATTCTCGGGTACAGTCCGGAAGAATTTGCAGGCAAAAAACCTGAAGATTTCATTCATCCCGATGATATGGCCATAGTTTTTGAAAACATGAATTATCTTATTGAAAACAAAAGTTTTGAGAAGCATTTTGAGGTCCGTGTCAGGAAAAAAGACGGTGATTTCGCAATACTGGATTTTTCAGGAACCCCTGTATTAAAAGACGGTGAAGTTGCAGGCATACAGGCAATCGGACGTGACCTGACCGAAAAGCGAAAGACAGAAAAAGCACTTAAGGATAGTGAAGAAAGAAGCCTCAATTATATAAAAGAGGCCGCAATGAGACTTAAAAATCCTATTGAGATAGTAAGGTACAATGTATCATCAGTCATTTCTGACATTAAATCAGGAAAACAGGATATGGAAGATATAATTCTTGTTCTTTCACTGCAGGAGAAAAACCTCAGGCAGATAAAAAAGAATATTGTTGATCTGAACAGGGCTATTGTTGAAAGTTATGATAAAATATCACCGGAATCAAAACAATTTCTTATTCGTTAATTTTTTTTAACCGTTATTTTAACTTCAAATTAAACAGAAGTCATGGAATTCTATTAATAATAGTTGAACAAATATTTTAACTGTAAAATTCGGAGGAGACAAATGAAGAAATTTTCAGCTGTATTAATTGCTGCAGTATCAATGCTTCTTGCATTTATTGCAGTATCAGGATGTACAGGTACATGCTATTATATGTTTTATGAAGAAGACAACCAGGCATCAAAGGATGTAAAAGAGGGATGCACCATAATAATCCAGCTTCCTGAAAATCCGACAACCGGATATTCCTGGGAGATGGATACCGGCGGACTTAAAGAAATAAGCAGTGAGTTTGTTGCAGACTCCGGTGCAGAAGGACTTGTGGGCGCAGGGGGAATCCATAAATGGGAGCTTTCAGCAGATAAAAAAGGCACATACACAATAAAGGGAATATACAAGCGCTCATGGGAAGAGACAACACCTGAAGATAAAACCTGGACTGTAACAGTCAGTGTTGTCTAAAAATCTTTAAAATTTATTCCTTTTTTTTGTTTTTAAAAATTCCGTGATAAATCCTAATAAATGGCAGCACAAATATATCCTGTCATCCGTTTCATGTTTTATCCGGACAAAAACACAATATCTGGTGTTTACAATAATGCAGTTTAATCTCTCTGAAAAAAATTACTTCCGGGCGGCTCTTCCACTTTTTGCAGGATGCATAGTAATACCAATGTTTTCAGAGTCAATGCTTGTTGCCGCCCTTCCTGAAATTGAGCATGAATTTGCAGTATCAGGAATATTTGAGGCATGGATACTGCCGGTTGTCCTCCTTGTCGGAGCGGCCCTTTGCCCTTTTTTTGGAACGCTTGGTGATGCATACGGGCGTAAAAAAGTTCTCTTGATATGTCTTGTCATATACACCGGCGGAGTTGCTGCCGCAGGGTTTTCATGGGATATCTGGTCGCTTTTATTTTTCAGGGCTGTTCAGGGTATGGGAATTGCTGCAATACCAATAGCTTTTGCAATCATTGCAGAGCAGTTTCCGCCTGAAAAAGTTCCTCTTGGAATAGGTGTTCTTGCCGCATCCTACGGTGTCGGGACGATGACAGGAATAATGTTCGGGTCATACATAATCAACTACTGGGGATGGAGATGGACCTATTTTACCCTGATTCCGATAGTTCTGATTCATCTTTTCCTTATCAGTACTGTTGTCAGAAAATCAGAGGAGATAGTCAAAAAAGATGTTGATTACAGAGGAGTATCTCTTCTTTTTCTCTCAATGCTCTTTTTCCTGCTTACAATCACTCAGGGGCCGGACTCAGGATGGATGTCACTTCAGGTTCTTTTTTACGCCGCCATGACAGCAGTTTTTGCAGCGGCATTTATCGCGGCAGAAAAAAAAGCCTCAATGCCGGCAATAGACCTGAGTCTAATGAAAAAGCCTCTTGTAATAATACTCTCTGTCATAGCATTCCTCGTCAACTGCATGACTTTTTTGTATATTCAGGGGCTTCCGTTTATCATACAGTCCCCTTCAGGACTTTTTCTTGAAGAGATATTTGTAGGGCTGATTATGGTCCCGGGTTCTATTGCCGATATGATTGCAAGCCCTCTTTCAAGCTTCTTGATGAGGGAAAAAGGCTTCATGGCCCCGGTTGTTTTCGGTTCAGTCTGCATGGCAGCCTCTCCTGCTGCATATTTTCTTCTTCCGCTCTCGATAATCTCACTATCATTAATATGGGTATTGTTCAGCATCGGAATGGCTGTTGTGTCTACGGCATATCTTTTGAAAATGATAAAGGCAGTCCCGCCGGACAGGACAGCCGGAGCAACCGGACTTTTGCACAGCAGCATAAACATAGGCGGAATGACAGGGCCGGTTTTTGCGGGAGCAATCCTTTCAGCATTCTCCTCACAGTTTCTCATAGCCGGCGAGTTATGGTCATTTCCAACAGTGGAAGCATTTTCAATTATTTTTGCAGCAGGTTTTGCCGCATCGGCCGCAGTCCTGTTTTTGGGAATCAGGGCATTTCGGATGAAGGACTAAAAAAATTTGGGAATGAAAAAAAGCCAGGCAATGTAGACACAGGACTGGATAATCGTAAGAGGTATTCCCACTCTTGCAAACCGTAAAAAACCTATCTTTTCACCTTTTTTCTCCGCGTTTTGAACGATTATTATATTGCTTGCAGCACCAAAGAGCAAAAAATTTCCCGCAAGAGTGCTTCCGGCGGCAAGGGCCATATAGACATTTAAGGGCGCACCGGCAATCTCAATTAATGGAAGAAACAGTGCAACAAAAGGTACATTTGAGATGAACTGGCTCACAATAATGCCTGCTGCAAATATGCCGCCCGCAGATGAGAGCAGATTGCCTGAATCTGAAAATAGTCCCTGTATCCATCCGGCATCCCAGACACTCTGCATCAGGACAAACATTGCCGCAAAAAAAACAAGTGTGTGCCAGTCAATCCCCTTAATCACTGACACACGCTTTTTAGAGAGAACAATTACTGGAAGTGCGGCAAAAACAGCAATTGCAGTAAGCGGAAAAAATTCCGAATATCCGCCAAATCCTGCCGCAATTTTTAAAATTATCATTATTACCAGGATTAAAAGCGATAATACTGCAATACGGGCAAGATTTTTATCGTATATTTTAGGTAGACAATTATTGTCTTCCGATCCTTTCTTTGAAAAGGCTTCTTTTTCATAGAGGCTTTTAGCCTGATAAAGGCTGCAGGGATAAAATATTCTCAATACAGGGTATATCAGGAGAAGAGAGAGGAGAGTCGGCGCCATCAGGTATACAGAAAATGTAGCAAAAGGGTTCTGCATGCCTGATGCCGCCGCAATTAAAAGATTCTGCGGATTTCCAACAGGACTGGTGACGCTTCCCGTTGTAACAGAAAAGCATAGGGCAAGCAGAAGCATCTCTGCCGGAATGTTGAGCCTTTTTGACAGGGAAAGCACAAAAAAGGTTCCGATAACCGCAACAGTGTCATTCATCAAAAATGCTGAAAGAATTCCTGCCGAGAATATCAGAAGCAGAAAAACAGTGCATGTTGAATATTTATTCTTAAAAAAACGCATGGAGAACGGATTTAATGCACCGCTTACAGACAGCGCCTCACCAACCACAAACGCTCCGGACAAAAAAATAATCACATCAAAATTTATTGCGTGAAGAGCCGAGAGAGGGCTTATCTGACCAAGAATGAGAACAGCCAGCGCTCCGCAAAGCATAATCTGCCATATTTCGATTTTTACACGAAGCACATTTCTGACTGCTATCAGAATAAGAACTGCGAGAAGGACAATTGCTGAAATATACGTAGTAATCTTAATTGAACTCCATTTTATCTTAATACTGCGGCAGAAAATAAGATAAATTTCCGGGAATACTCTTTTTAAAATATTGGTTTTATTCCCTTCAGGGTATCTTTTTCATAGTCAGTTTCAGAAGTGTCTGTTGCCTGTAAACCGGGATTGTTTGAGAAATATTTAACTGTTTAAAAATAAATCATCTCAGTATGCCAAACAGGAACAATATATCCATATGCATATCACTTGCAGTTGTGTTTTCACTGCTTTTCATGTGTATGCCGTCCGCGGCCGTGACTGTTGATTTAACAGAAGGAGAACTCTTAAATTCACAGGCAGAAGGGGAGATAATACAATATATAATAGATATCAGCGGGATTCCCAAGCAGACAAGAATAATAGAGATGAGTACGGATTTGATTCCGGTTGCCGGAACAAACCTGTGGCAGCCTGCAGGTGAGGGCTTTGCAGTCACAGGGGAGGACAGTGCATTAAATAATCACAAAATAGAGCTTACAGACAGTGACGGATTCTCTGATAAGATTTCGGTAACAGTATACGGAAAAGCGCCGGTGCTTACAACTGTGGAAGTTGTTGACGGTGTTGTTGTAACAAAGATACACACCCAGACATCAGGATATGTGTATTATCATATCCAGACGCTTGATGAAAACCGCGATATCCTCGGAAATACAGCAACAGAGACATTCTCAATTGTAATCCCTGATGATCAGCAGTTTCAGTCAAGACTCAATGCTGTGCCGGACACAAAGTTAAGAGCACTTATTGACGGCCTGTATTCCAAAGGGCTCAGGGATGAAGCCAAAAACCTTCTTGCATATGCCGAATCACCACAGGAGGCATCACTTCCGGTGGCATCTGCGGCAATTATAGGAATTGTCCTTTTAGTAATCGGCTTTGCTGCCGGAGTGGTATTAGGTCAGATACGCGCAAAAAACATGCAGGATTTTCAGAGCGAATATAAGGGAGACTAAAGAATGGCAAACAATGACATAATTGAGGGAAAGCCGTTTCAGATGCCGGATGAACTTACGGTTGTTGCAATCGGCGGATGCGGAAAAAAACTCATAACAAATCTTTATGATCATGAATGGTTCTTAAAGCACTATTTATCAGACGGAAAGCGGCTTACTCTTTACACGCTTGACACAGACTCCAACCAGAGAAAAGATGACTTAAGGAGGTCTGAGAATGTTGAGGCAAGAGTAGGTGAACTGCAGAGGACAAACAGCCAGATGGGAGGAAGCGTAAAAAGCTACCACTATCACCTGCCCGATCTTGCAAATGTTGAGCGTGTCTCTTCACTGACATCAAAGGATATCTGCGAGCAGATAAAAAAGAGGCGTGAGCGGCCTCTTGTTGATGTATGGTGGATGAATGATCCCGAATACGGCTTTGACTATCAGATGCTTAAAAAAGTCGACAAAAATATTGTAGATGACTTCGGCGGCGGCGTCCACCGGAGGCGTGCAATCTCAAAGGCTGTTTTTTACAAGGCAATAACACAGGGCGGAGAGCAGTTTCCGTCATTTCAGGGGCACGGGCCTGTTGCAATAATTGTAGGTCTAGGTGGCGGAACAGGTTCAGGGATGTTTATAGATCTTGCACGCTACATAAAGGAAAAACGCGGACAGGAGTCAAAGATATGGCTATTTGTTGTTCTTCCGGCTGCAAGCGAGGGTGATAAAGAGCAGCTTAACGCCGCAATAGCCCTCTCAGAGATTGAATACCTCAATATGAAGGATGACAAGCTGTTCAACTACATTATTGTTTCATCGCTTAGTCCGACCGGCTATGTCGACGGCGGCGACAGAAAGCAGGAAGTAGTTGAATTTGATTCATCATTTCCTTATATGTTCATAAACTCCTTTTACCTTCCAACAGCAGACATCTCTGCAATAGTCGATGCCAAAAAGGACTATTCAGGATTTATCTTTGCGGATTCTCACGTTATTGAGTACCCGGTTGAAAACCTGCGGTCTTTAAAGAAAGGCTTTGAGGATGTAATAGACAGTCTTGCAGGAGTCGGGCAGAACCGTGCGAAAATAATAAAAGACGTAACTGACTTTGTTTCGGTAAATGAGAACATCTACCCGGATGAATTTTCAAAGACAGACTCAGAGATTACGCATGATGATGTAAATTTATACAGAAAAGAGATTGAAAAGGTAAAAAAGGTCTGGGAAAACGAGATTACTGATCTTCTAAACTTCAAGACGCAGTCAATCATCGAGTCTGCTGTATCAAACAACATGCCTGAAGAGCTAAAGGACATATCTACGATAAAAGAATACGACAAGCTTACCGAATATGTGGCAAGACTGAAAAAATCCCTTGAGAACGAGAGCAAACCTCATGAAAATGCAAAAGACCAGGAGCTTTATGAGATAATCAAAAAGAACCTGCGACTTCTTGAGGAGATGGCTGCGCTTCAGAAAAAAGCTCTCCGTGTAACTGAAAAATCCGCAAGGTCAGCCCTGATAAACCTTATCAGAGGTGAGGAGAACTTTGGAAAATTCTCTGGTGAACTCTCGATGAAAGAGTCATCACTAAAGGCGGAGATCAGTGAATCTGAGGCAAAAGTTAAGAAAAAGCGCACTGAACTCGAAGAGGTTTCAAAGGAGAGCAGTTCAATGCTGGACCGCATAAGAACAGAGGTCAATGCACTTGCAAAGCCTGTTGACGACTATGTCGCACTAGGGCATGGAAAGGGTGCATCGGCAGGGCAGGAGTCAATAGAAGATCTTGAACGGGCATTTCAGGATAAATTCTCAGCACTTCTCTTCGTCTTAAAAGAGAAGCTCAACCAGGCTGAGAAGAACAAGGCAAAACCGATAAAACGTGATTTGTGGCTTTCATCGCTTCCACTCGGAGACCTTCAGGGCGATATTGAAAGACTTGAAAATGCAACGGCTGCTGACTTTACGTACCTTAAAGACCTTGCCGAGTCGGTATCTTTATACTACTACAATGACTACATGCTCAGGATTGCCAAAAAGCAGGGTTTTACTGACAGTCTTCTTGGAAAGAAGCTGAATTCGGAGATGTTCAGGAGCGAGAAGGCAACAAAAGAGGAGAGAATCAGGAAAATCTCTCAGATGCACCCCGGAAAAATATCAATACGCGATCCATTCGAGGTCTTCATACAGGACAAATTCCTTACACGCGAGTTTGATTCAAAACTTGGATCTCTTCGCGAGGCAACACTCGGGCCACTGGTCTCTTTATTTAATCTTGAATCAGAGGAGAAGGCATACCTTGTCAAATCATTCTCCGGCCGTGACACTGCCGCAATATTAACATCAGTCCGCGACAGCCTTACAGAAATCATCAACAGCCGCGAGGGATTCTCCTCCAAAACTGAAAGCATCAACAATGAGATAGACAATCTCATACAGTCGCAGAAGAGGATGCAGCAGCAGATAGAATTCCTGCAGAAGACAGACAATTTAATCAGCAATTCTTTTGATGCAAGAAAGAAGTTCAATGCCGAGGCAAACGCCTATGAATCCGGTCTTCGTACAATAGACGAGAAGAGAAAAAGCGGAAACTCAACAGTTGAAGGTATGTACAGGACATGGTTTGGCGAAATAAATCCAAATGTCCTCTCGCTTCTTAATGACGACTCTGACTTATCCGTCCTTGATTATGATGAAGAAGGCAAAAAAGAGATTGAAAAGCTCTACAATATCGTCCAGTGGAAGTACAAGGAGCTTGTTGATGCACATAAGCTTGGAATAAACAACTTATCTGTCGGATACGGCAGCGCCGGAACTGAAAGATGGAGCTTTGACAAGTCAGCACTTGTTGCATCATCTCCATCAAGATGGCTTTCACAGCTTATCGACAACAAAGGAAGCGATTTCAGGCGCTATCTTGTGAAGCTTCTTGATTTAAAAGGCTTTGACAGCGCCAAGGTCAACTCGCACAATTACACAAAGCCCTGGGAGATTTCACTGACTTTCTTTGCTGCCGCAAGCTTCCTTGACAATATATCCCCTCTTACAACAGGCGGCGGGTACTGGGAGAAGTATGAGAAGGGCAGAGACAATATCCTGCATCATGCACTCTACCTCCATGAGGGAAAATATGTTGTCCGCGACAGGACACTTCTGCTTACAGACGCCGCAGAGATCGCCGATCTTGAATCCGGCGACAAAGCGCAGATTGAAGAGGCAAAGAGAAGGGTTATGGAGCTTTACACTGTCAAAGACATCAAAGAGGCAGTCGGGGAATGATAATAAACAACAAAAGAAGAAAACTCTACCTTCTTTTGGCTCTCCCCCTTAGCATCTTTGTAGCATATGTTTTTACAACAGTTGCACCGATATTCAAGCTTCATCCTGCGCCGGTTGAATTAACCGTCCTCGTCGAATTTTTATGCGGGCTCTTTTTCATAATTGCCGTTGGCATGCTGTTCAATGAGGATTCAAGGATTAACGGTGCCGTTTATGCAGGCATATTTGCGGCGATACCGGTATTTTACGTGATGCTTTCGCCGTGGGCAAATATATTCCTGCTGCTGATTGCATTCTCGGCCGGAGTTTTATGCGGTTTTGTCTTTGTTGCAAAGTCAGTTCTTACAAACCGCTATGACAATCTTGCAAAGCTTGCAAAGGTGCTCTTTACAATATTTTTTGCAATCATTGTCGGATTTTTAGCCTATGAGATGTGGATTTCTGCAATTGAGCCGGCAGAGGAGGTCTCATCAGCTTATGCAGCGCAGAACATCTTCTTCTTCGGTGCCGGAATAATTGTATCATTAATCCTCTACGGCCTTGCAATCAGGCTGACAATCGGTGTCCGTGCATCTGAAATTTTCATATTCGGGCCGAGATCATCTGGAAAAACCTACTTTGTCCTTGGCCTTTGGAGCTATATATCAGAGCACTTTGACAAGGGGCACTCAAACGAAGGTGTTGTCCTGACAGGAGATCCAAATGATGAAGGCGACGATTTGACAATTTCAAGCCTTTATGCCAACATACTGGACGGAAAAATCCTCTCAAGGACATACCGTTACCAGATGGTTATTTACCAGCTCACAGGCAAAAAATTCGGCCTGATTCCTGTAAAATGGACAGTTGTAGACTACGCCGGCGAATACTATGATGAGCTAAACGAGATCAACTTCAAAAAGGCTGTTGCCCTTTTAAGCAATAAGCTCGAGATTTCTCCGGGAGAGATAAGAAAAAACGCAGGAACCATTGCCTTTGTAAAATACATAAAGCTGCACCACTCAGAAAAGCTGCTTGATCCGGAGTTTACCAAAAGTGTTATTCTATCAACAATGTACGGCAACTTCCTGAAAGCAGGAAAGGTCATATTTTTAATCGACGGCGAGAAGATTACCGACAACAGAAAGGGGCATTCACAGCTTGCAAGAGAATTTGGCGGTTACATGAAGACTCTGATCGACCTTGAGGGCAAGAACTACTTTGGATTTTTCAGCTCAAACAAAAAATACGCTCTGGTTGTTACCAAAACAGACCTTTTATTCTGGAAGAATAAGGAAATTAAAAACCTCATCCATTCAATGAACGCCTCAAAGCTCTCCGACATACCTGAAAGGTCAAGAGAGGCGCTTTCTATTGAAAAAAGCCTCTTTGAGATATTAAGCTCGAACATGGTTTTTAAGAACCTTGTCAATATGATGAACGACATCTCCATGTATTTTGTTGCAGTCTCGGTTGATGCAACAGCAGAGCCGTTTCCAACAGAAGAAGGTATGGAAGAGGAGATTGCACCAACAGCACTTGCACCATGGAGATTTACCGAGATATTCAGGTTCGGCCTTTAATCACACAAGGTGTTTCTGAATAAAGGGGGATTTTAAAAAATGGATGAATCATACGGAATATTTACAACAGACGGCGATACAATTGCAGGCACACTTCATGATGAGTATGCCGTAAGCCTTGCAGAAAGGCTTGATGAGAGTACGGCGTCGCTTTATATCAGCACAAAAAACGGAGTTCTGCTCCTCGGGACGGCCGTAAACGTCCAGAAGAAGGGCAGGCGTCCTGACACTTTCATATACCTTGAAAAAACCACAATAAACAAAGAGCTTCTGCCAAGAATCGATCTTTCATATATTCATGAATTTTACAGCCGCATAGAAAGAAGGCTTGAGAAGATTGAGTACGAAGTAAGGGATCTTGCATCTGACGGTGAATTTTTCAGCGAACGCAACAGAAGAGTAATAACCGGACTTTCCGGATCAGATGCTGCGGATTATGCTGTTGGAAGGATGCTTATGTCAAAGGAGGTTGTCTGCATCTGTGACAATCTTTCAAAATCGGTTGATTTCGCTGTGGCTGTGACAGAAAAACTCTATTCATATTTGTCTTCAGGCTTTACAGTTGTTGTCTCAAAAAGGACATTTCATGAAGCAGACCTTCTTGTAACCGAAAAATACTCAGGCAGGGTCCACATCGACTTAAACACCGAAGATATTGATGATAAAAAATGGGAAAAATTATACACAGGAATTGGTGTTTTTGCCCAGAATCCACAGATAAGACAGAGGCTTGCATCAGAGACAACACATAAAAAAAACAGGGAGAAGCTAATCCGTGAATATAAATCATCAGGAAAACTAACACCTGCAGCTCTCCGGAGTTTTTTAGAATTCACTGCTGAAGAGGGAATCGGTGCATCAGATGAAAAGTCACCTTCATTTTCCAAATCAGCCTATGAAGCACAGCCGGGCCCGGCAGGAAGAAGACCGGATGAATCAGAATATACAAACTGGAAGATAAACGACTACGACAGGGAAAACCTGATGCTTGAGTACGAAAGGCACATGGAGAAGAAGCAGAAAGGAAGGATTACAATACTGGCACTCCTCGCCGCGGTTTTAATCATTCTTGCAGCTGTTTCTTTTGTCTTTTTAGGTATTCCCGGATTTTTAAAGGGCGAAGATGGAGGAAGTGATATTCCGCACATCACTCCTTCTGCTACAATTGCCCCGACTGAGACAAAAGCTGCAATTATTGAAAAACTTAATACAACTCCGGGAAACATTCCCTCAGGCTATGCAGGATTTGGAAGCGCTTATATGATTTCATTGACTGAGCCTGCTGATGTTTCATTAGAGGTAACATCAGAGTACAGCCCGGATAAGGAGTACTACATCATGAAATACAGCCCTGAAAGATATGAATGGGATATGGTAAATACAACAGTCGCAATTTCGAGTGATTCTGCATCGGCTTTTATTTCTGACACGGGAATTTACAGGCTTTTTGTAAAAAGAGTTTTTGATAGCTGATTTAACAAAACTACCCATTAATTTTCAGGACTTTGGCATTACAGGAACTTTTCAATGAAGCACAGCTGCGAAATTAATATCAAAGCAACAATTCTACTTTTCCTTTTCATTTCAGCAGCAGCCCTGGCATCTCCTTCATCGGCAGAGATTGTAAAGGGCACAATATCAGTTGCATCCACCCCGCAGGGTGCAGACATCTACCTCAATGATGAAAATATCGGCAGGCAGACAAACGCTGTAATTACCGATGTTTTCCCCGGCATTCATTATATCCGCCTTGAGATGCCCGGTTACAAGACATGGGAACAGATTTTTGAGGTTCGTGAAGGCCAGATCACTTATGTCAGCCATTCAATGGAGCGTGCCGCAGGTGATGCATTTACTATTACGACAAAGCCCGAGGGTGCACAGATATTCATTGACGGAAATTTTGAAGGGTACTCAAACGTTGTGCTATACAGTCTTCCGGCAGGCCAGCATACCGTTCTTTTAACGCTCGACAACTATTCAGACTATCAAAAAACAGTCATGATAAGTGAGGATATGTCGCAGTCGCTGTCGCACACTTTTGAAACTATTCCGACAACCGGAGAGATTATCTTTGAATCCAATCCTTCAAACGCTGAAATATACTTAAACGGGGAGTATATCGGAGACACAAGAAAGACACTAAAAGAGACACAACCCGGAACTTATGAAGTCTTAATAAAAAAAGCAGGTTATGATGACTGGAGGGGTATAGTTGATGTTGCGGCAGGAAAAATCTCAGAGGTTAAAGCAAATCTTCTGGTATCAGAGGTTATGCTTTATGTTGATACAGCGCCTCCTGAAGCAGAGGTGTTCTTCGACGGAGTGAGTCTTGGAAAAACACCTCTTGGAATCTCTGTTCAGCAGGGTTTGCACAATATAAGCATTGAAAAATTCGGCTACGACAGTGTCTTTGAATCTCTCAGAATCGGCCCGGAGGGTGCTTCTTTATCATACGCCCTTGTATCAAGGGCTCCTCAGGCTATTAAGGAGGCAAAGACTGCGATTGCACAAAATCTCATCTACAACCCCTCCGCTGCGCAGGCCCTTCTTGAAAAGGCAGAACATAGCCTTTCAGAAGGGGATGCCGAAGGTGCAATCGGCTATGCACAGTCGGCAATTTTAAAAGCGTTTGATGTTGATGATGACGGAGTTGTAAACTCCCTCGACATGAGCCCGAATATTAACAATATTATAATTTACGTATCTCCTGTAATTGCCTTTGTGCTTTTGACAGGGCTTTTTGCATCAGATATCATAAGGCACAGGGTGCGTCCGGAAATTTTTATAGATATCCCAAAAAGCATAAATGAGTCTGATATGCTTGCGAGAGGCCATGTCAGTGCAGATGTTTCCGGCGGGCCTTTTCGTGCATTTGTCTGCACTGTCTATATCGACGGGGCGGCAGTCGATCACTTCACTGACCCGGGCATATATGATATTATGCTGTCGGGAAGAGGCCCGGGAGTGCATGTATTAACAGCACACCTTCAGATTGCAAAGAAAAGGTACGGGCACTGTGAGTTAAAATCTGAAGAGACTTTTACTGTAGCTGCGCCTGACAATAAAGATCCCGCAATTGCCGCCGGTGAAAAGCCAAAAGAGATTCAGCCAAAAAAAATTCCAAAATCAATTACTGACAATGCTTTGGAGGCGATGGCAGGAGTGGAAAAAACAGAGGCAGAACAAAATGTCATGAATTCTCAGGAGATAATTGATACAGAAATTTACAGCGAGGAGCTTGAAAAATTCTATGAACCTGCGGATAAATAAAAATAAATCCGGCAGCAGGTTAAATTCAGATATAAAATCACAAAGCAGAGTTGGAGTAAGAATTAAAGATGAGAGAATATGAAAATTTTTTAAAAGAGCACCCTTACGTTGACTTTACAGAGCCTGGTATAAAAGATAAGGCAGAAGAGCTTTTTTTTGAACTTAAAAGTCCTGTTGAAAAAGCAAAAAGGGCATATGAGTTCGTCCGCGATGAAATCCCGCACAGCTTTGATATAGATGCGGATGTCATAACTGCAAAAGCATCAGATGTTCTGGCTCACAAAACCGGAATCTGCCATGCAAAGGCAAACCTGCTTGCAGCTCTTCTAAGATCAGCAGGAATTCCGGCCGGGTTTTGCTTTGAACATCTTACTCTTTTAGACGACGACTCACGCGGGTACTGCGTCCACTGCTTCAATGCAGCATATCTGGACGAAAGATGGATTTTTCTTGATGCACGGGGAAATACAAAAGGCATCAGTGCACAATTCTCACAGGATAATCCGGTTATTGCATTTCCTCCCAGAAAGGAGTATGACGAATATATATGGAACGGGATTTATTCAAAACCGCAGAAGCTTATTATGGAAATGCTTGACTCTGCAAAGAATATTGATGATGTACTAAATAATCTGCAGGATTTCATTGAAGAAGAGCCTGACATCAGCCACACCTTTTAAATCCTTAATAATTTTCCCACTTCAGAAGATATTAATCCTGAATTAAAAGATGAATCAAAGGAATTTTTAAAAGTTATCTAAAAATATTAAAAAAAAGAGTTATCCGGGTTTTAGTTTAAGCCGAAGATGCCGGCAAAAAAATCCCCGATAGATTCAAAAATTCCTTTCCCGGAATTTTCCTTACCTTTATCCGGTTTTATCCCAAGAGAGCCTTCAACATCAAATGTTGTTTTGGCATATGTATCATCAACATCAGCATGGTTTATCACTTCGAGAAGGGCATCTGCGGCATCAGTACCTCTTAATGCACCATCTCCCCATACTGCAAAATACCTGTTTTGGTTTTCATCTTCAGATTCCCTTTCAGTTACATAAATGGTCTTTTTACCATCGTCAATTCTGGTATCAACAGAGAGCATGTTATTGTACATTGGATGCTGGACTATTACGATATACTCGCCTTCATCCATATCTGCTGTCTCTTCGCCGCTGAGCACATACTCAAATGATGCGTCATCCTCAGGTGCTACTGTAACCATTGAAGATGTGTTTGCACCATTCCAGTAATTAAAGCCGAATATCCAAATGCCGACTTCCTGTGGAGCACCCTCGGCAGTGCCTGTGACTTTAATCTCCTCACCGGCCTTTATAACCGGTTCAGAGAGTCTGGCTGTAATAAAAGGCCTCTTTATGACAATAGAGACTGTATCATAAATTTTTCCTGACAGATCAGCCTTGTTCTTTGGCTCTGAGACAGCATATATTGTGTAAGTCCCTGGAAGCAGATCAAGGTGCGAGGTGTCAAGCGGATAATACCATTTACCTGTTTCATCCGCTGCTGCCCTGATAAATGTGCTGTCATCACCTGTCACTGCCTGTGTAAGTGGTGAGTCGGGTTTTACACCGTTTTTATCAAGGTTCGGCCCTGTAAGAAACATATAGATGTTTTCTGATAGGGTGTTTTTGCCCTGGAACAGTATCTCCTCAGCAAGATAATATGAACCATCCCCCGATGCTTCGATGGTTACCAAAGCGGCTTCAGTATCTGATGTAAATTCTGAACCCCCTAAAACCCCGTCAGTCTCTTCTCCGGCCCCCGCCGGAGATGCAGCAAAGAGAATTGCTGCAAATACAATTAATACAAAGAGATAATTTAATTTCATTAAAATACTCCATCTTTTATATTGTCATCTTCCATATGTTAACGTTTTTGATCAGTTCTATCCCGGCTGCAAGACCTGCTTTTCAGGCAAAGGATTAATTGAATATTATGATATATCCTGAAAAATAATGTAGATATTCAAAATTTCTGCTTTAATTTAATCTGAATTGTGGAGAGAGTCTTAAATAAATTATGAACAAAAAATTAAAATTTTTTTCATGAAATAACCAAAAATTATGGACTCGGGGCGATTCGAAAAAGAGATCATTGTCTTGTGAAGGCAACGATATAAAAAGTTTTCATCCAAAATAAACCGGATTAAGACTCTATATTATTGAGTTCTTATTAGATTGTTCAGGTATTTTGTAGAATCATGAATTAGAATCTATCTTTTTTTTCAAGAAATATTTTTACTTCTGATTTGAGAACAGGTAAATCCTTTTCAATAACTCCCCATACAACCTCATCAGAGATGCCTGAATATCCATGAATAAGCCGGTTTCTAAAAGATATTATTCTGGACGGATTTGTAATCCTTGCTTTATATTGAGGATTTCTTTCAAAAAGCTGTTTCATTGCCTCTCCGATAATTTCAAACTGCCTTTCAACGGCAGATTTAAGCATGATGTTGGATTTATAATCTTCAAAAGATTTCCCTGAGACAAATTTTTGTATATTTCCGGCTGACTCTTCAATGTCATAGAGATATTTTTCAGGCTCATGCTGAGACATAGACCATTACTCCCGAATCGTCAATATTCCTCTTTAGATAGGGATTTTTTATAGCCTTTTTCTCAAGGAGATCAACACTACGGCCAAACATTCTTTCAAGCTCTTCCAACAAACCAAAATAAGAATCGGCATGCTCTGCAGGAGTCATTTTTTTAAATGAAACCATAATGTCAATGTCACTTTTTTCAGGATTGAAATCGGAACGTATTGCAGATCCAAAGATAAACATCTCAGAAACATTGTATTTCCGACATAATTCATCAAGACTTTTATCATTTTCCAGGAAATGCATAAACGGCCTCTTTGGTTTCATCTGCATATGGCACTGAATAGTTACTTATGAAACGATATAATAATTGTCCAAAATTTATTTTAAACGCTATGCAGATACTCGCAGAAATGAATAACTATTCTCTATTTCAGAAATCCAAAAAAAGACAGTTCTTTTTTATTCCTTAAATTTTTTTACTTTTTCCCCGACTTTAGAATTTAATGATCAATATCAGCGAACTCAGAAAAAAAATTAATTATTTTTTATTTCATAAAATAATCAAAAATTATGGACTCGTCGCGATTTGAACGCGAGACCTCTGCCGTGTGAAGGCAACGTCATGACCAGCTAGACCACGAGTCCCAAAAATGCTGTTTGAATAAATTGATTTTTGTTCTAATAAGGGTTTTGAAGTTGTGCAAAAATGCTATATTCATCCGGGTAATTAGTTACTATATACATGCAAAAAATGCAGAATATTCTCAAAGACACCATTGCCGGAGGTGTTTTATCAGAAACAGAAGCCCTCAGTCTTTTAAAAACCAAAGGAAATGAGGTATTTAAGATAGCAGCAGCGGCTGATGCTGTCCAGAGCGAAAAGTGCAAAAATATTGTGACGTATGTTAAAAATCAGAACATCAATGTCACAAACTGCTGCGTAAACTCATGCGGATTCTGCGGATTCTGCAAAAAGCCCGGCGATGAAGGGCTTTATTATTTCACAGAAGAACAAATCCGAAAAAAAATAATAGAGGCAAAAAACAGAGGAGTTTCTGAAATCTGCACAGTATCAGGACTCCACCCGGATTTCAACGCGGATTCATACATAAACATAGTTAAAACAATACATGAACAAGCGCCTGACATTCACATTCATGCTTCAAATCCTATGGAGGTTGCATACGGAGCAGAAAAAAGCAGAATCTCAACATATGATATGCTCCTGAAAATGAAAGAAGCCGGACTTGGAACAATGTGCGGAACAGCTGCAGAGATTCTCTCTGACCCTGTGAGGAAATTAATCTGCCCGGGAAAAATTGATACTAAAACATGGGAGCGGATTATAAAAGAGGCTCATAACCTAGGAATTAAGACAACAGCAACAATTATGTACGGCCATGTTGAGACATATGATGACATTGTCGGACACCTGAAAATAATAAGGGATATACAGAACGAAACAGGAGGCTTTACGGAATTTGTACCTCTGTCATTTGTCCATTACAACACCCCGCTTTTCAAATCCGGACTTGCACGTGCAGGAGCGACAGGAAGAGAAGACCTCCTTATGTGTGCGGTCTCAAGGCTTTACCTTCACAACTTCAAAAACATACAGGTCTCATGGGTAAAGGAGGGGCTTAAATTCTCACAGATTGCCCTTTTGTCCGGCGCCAACGACCTGGGCGGAACAATGTTTGAAGAGTCAATCTCAAAAGGGGCAGGCGCAAATAACACAGATTACCTTGATCCAAAAGAGATGGAGCGGATTGCATCAGACATCGGCCGAAAGCTTAGTGTAAGAGACACACTCTACAATCTTATGTAAACCCACTCATGCACATTTTTTTGCTTCGTACAAAATGAAAAGGTTTTAATCCTTAAAGCCCTCTGCGGCAAACCCTTTTACTGATAGCCTTTCAAATAATGATTAAATGGATTCGCGCCAGAAGGCAATACTATTAATCACATCTCTCGGCTCATTTCTTACCCCTTTTATGGGCTCATCAATTAACATAGCAATTCCGCAGATAGGTGCAGAGTTTTCATCGGACGCAATACTGCTTTCCTGGGTTGCACTGTCATACCTTCTGGCATCTGCAATATTCGTCGTTCCTATGGGGCGTCTTGCAGACATGAGAGGAAGAACAGGGATATTTTTGGCAGGAGTTGCCCTGTACACTGTGTGTTCCCTTCTCTCGGCAATGGTGCCTTCTGCTGAATTTCTTATTGCCTTTAGAATGTTTCAGGGTATCGGCGGCGCTATGATCTTTGGAACGGCTGTTGCAATCATTACAAGCGCAATGCCGCCGAATCTCCGGGGAACAGCGCTTGGAATAAATGTGGCCGTAATCTATGCGGGACTCACACTCGGGCCTTTCATCGGCGGATTTATCACCGGATTCTTTGGGTGGAGAAGCATCTTTTATTTCAATTTCATACTCGGTGTGATAATCTTTCTTGGAAGTCTTAGATATCTCCATATTGATGAGAAAAAAGAGACAGGGACAAAATTTGATCTTGTCGGGTCTGTCTTATATGCAGGTTTTATACTCTTTCTGATGCTTGGCTTTCAGGAGATTTCAGACACTTTTGGTATAATCCTCTTCGCACTTTCGGCTGCATTGCTTATAGTCTTTCTTGGATGGGAGAAAAAAGTCAGAAATCCTGTATTTGAGATCTCGCTTATAACAAAAAACAGGGTTTTTGCACTTTCAAACCTGGCAGCGCTTATCAATTACAGCGCAACATATGCAATCGGATTTTTGTTAAGCATTTATCTACAGACAATAAGAGGCTTTGATCCCTTCACGGCAGGGCTGATTCTTATCGCCCAGCCGCTTCTTCAGACAGTATTTTCGCCTGTTACCGGCAGGCTTTCTGACAGATACAACTCATCCCATATTGCAACACTGGGCATGGGATTTATATCAGCAGGAATCCTCCTTTTTGCCGGTCTTACATCTGAATCATCGCTTTACATGATAATTGGAAATCTGTGCTTCTTAGGATTCGGCTTTGCACTATTCTCATCGCCAAACACCCATGTTGTGATGAACAGTGTTGATGAAAGAAGATATGGTGTTGCATCAGGAATTTTGGGAACGATGAGGCTTTGCGGAATGATGGCATCAATGGGAATTTCCATGCTTGCATTTTCACTTACAATCGGAAGAGAGGCACTTTCAGAGGCAGAATTAAGCGGCATTATGTCAGGAATAAACATCGCATTCGGAATATTTCTGATTCTCTGCATAATAGGAACAGCTGCATCAT
>JAEWWL010000074.1 GCA_023396365.1 Methanobacteriota archaeon | reverse complement strand
ACCATTATCCAGACAATGTTTTTCGGCACTCTTTTCCAAAAGTCTTTTTCCGGTGAGGTAGATTATATATTCTGATAGGTGATCTCTGTTGAGTTTGAAAGACTGGCTAATCCCGCAGGATAAGCATTTTTATGATTTGTTTGAGCAGCAGGTCGCGACGCTCAAAAAAGCTGCCAATCATCTCTATTTCATGATTGAAAATTTTGATGACATAAAAAATCTGTGCCATAAAATGAAGACTTATGAGCATGCCGGCGATGATATAACCCATTCTGTATATCAGCTCTTAAACAAGAGCTTCATAACCCCGATAGAGCCAGAGGAAATATCAAGGCTTGCCTCCGGACTGGATGACATAATCGATGCAATAGATGACACCGCAAGAAAGATGTTTTTTTATGACATCGGCTCAACCGACAAATACATGCTTGAATCCGCAAAGCTGATCCGGCTTCAGGCTGAAGAGATTGAAAAGGCTGTTCTGGGAATAAGAAGCCTGAAAAATCCAAAAATGATTGAAGACTGCTGCATTGAGGTCAACAGGCTTGAAAATCTTGCCGACGATGTATTGGCAGTGGCGCTTCAGGACCTCTTCAGGACAAACGATGCCATAAGAATCGTCAAGCTAAAAGACATCTACGAAACGCTTGAAGCAACAACAGACAGATGCGAGGATGTTGCAAACGTCCTTGGCGATATTGCAATAAAACATACCTGATACAAAATGGAAGTTTTAGTAATTGTTCTTGGAATAATACTTGCCCTTCTGTTCAATTTTGTAAACGGGCTCAATGACGCTGCAAACTCAATTGCAACCGTTGTTGCAACAAAAGCGCTTACGCCCTTTAAGGCAGTCTTAATGGCTGCGGTTTTTAACATGGTAGGCCCTCTGCTGTTTTCAACAGCAATCGCCAAAACAATCGGAACAGGAATTGTCCAGTCCCCTTTTTTAACAACACATCTTATTCTTGCCGCAATGGTCGGCGCTGTCCTCTGGGTTTTCCTGGCTTCATATTTTGGCGTTCCCGTATCAAGCAGCCACGCCCTTGTCGGCGGCCTTATCGGGGCAGGCATAATAATGGGCGGAATGGAGGCGATTGTGTGGCCGCAAACCATCTCGGTTATCATGCTCATTGCCTACGGGATAATTGGCGGACTTTTGCTTGCCGCAGTCTTTGTATATCTTGGTAAACGTCACGGGGAAGACTGGACAAAATATTTTGCTATCTCTTTTCTTGCAGGATTTTCGCTGACTGTTCCTCTTTTGATTATTACCGGTGCGGTGAAGATCTCAGGAATTTTTGCCGTTATTGTCTTCATTGTTGTATCCCCGATGCTTGGAATGATCTCAGCTTTTCTTTTGGGGATTGGATTGATGTGGCTTTTGAAAAAGAGATCGCCGCAAAAAATAAACAGGGCGTTTAAGCCTCTTCAGATAGTAACCGGCGCTTTTCAGGCAGTCGGCCACGGCGCAAACGATGCGCAGAACGCAATGGGAATGATTACTGCAATGCTGTTTGCAGCAGGAATTATTACAACATTTGAAGTCCCGCTCTGGGTTATTCTTTCCTCATGCCTTGCAATCTCACTTGGAACACTCCTTGGAGGCTGGAAGGTCATTGACAAGATGGCAAACAAAATTACAAAGATAAGACCATACCAGGGTTTATCCGCATCAGCAGCAGGAAGCGCTGTTCTTGCTCTTATGACATCATTTGGAGTTCCTGTCTCAACAACCCATGCGATAAGCGGCTCGATTATGGGTGCAGGGATTACAAGAGGTTATGCATCTGCTGTTCGGTGGAGCAATGTAAGAGAAATTGTTGCGGCATGGTTTCTGACAATTCCCTGCGCCGCCGTAGTGTCTGGTCTGGTTTATCTTGTGTATGCATCGCTTTTTATCTGAAAAAAAATTTCAAATTTATATCTTCTCTTCATTTTTGAAAAATCTGCACATGCTCTTTAATCTGCATATCTCACATGCCGGTTTTTTTGCATCGCATACCGCTCTTCCGTGCGATATTAAAAGAAAATTAATCATCCCCCATTCTGATTTTGGAAAAAGTCTGGTTAAGTCCTTTTCGATTTTATCTGGATCTTTATTGTCCGTCATTCCAAGCCGGTATGCAACCCTTTTTACATGAGTGTCAACCGCAATACCTTCATTTATCCCGTATGCATGGTTAAGAACTATATTTGCAGTCTTTCTCCCGACTCCGGGAAGACATGTAAGGCTTTTGATATCAGAAGGTATACTGCCGCCGTAATCGCTGCATAAAATCTTTGATGCAAGAATTATGTTTTTTGCCTTTGAATGATAAAATCCGGTGCTTTTAATAATACTTTCAACATCAGAAAGTTCAGCTTCTGACAATGACTCGCAGTCCGGATACTTTTTGAAAAGAATTTTTTTTACTTTGTTGACCGTTTTGTCTGTCGTCTGTGCGGACAGAATTGTCATTATAAGAATCTGAAAGGGATTTTCAAAATCAAGAAAATTAAAGACAGTGTCATCTTTAACGTATAGCTTTTTTAGAAGAGAACATATCTTCAGGGCATCAGACTGATTCATAAAAAATATGGGGTAGGGCAGATTCGAACTGCCGTCAAAGCGTCCCAAACGCTCTAGGATGGACCAGGCTACCCTACTACCCCGTCTGTGACATCATATATTTGTCTGTCCTGTTAAAAAATATGCCGGTTTATACCGGAAAATTCGGGCAGAAATTTAACTGCTTGATAAAAAAAACTGTATTTATAGGAATTTTTATGAAGCCTTTAAGGCTTTAGAATGGAAGCAGTTTGCTTTCAGATTCGCTTACAACCGAACCGCTGAATGTGCCTTTTAAAAGTGCATCTTCAAGCGCTTTGGGGTTTGTTCCGTCAAGGACTATCAGAGGAATGCCGCTTCTCTGGATTATTTTTGCCGCAACAAGATCGATTACGTTGTTTGAGCCGGCACCCATCGCTCCGCCTGAAACAATATCAACAAGCTGATTTGGCGTCATATGAGAAATTTTTGCTGCATTGCTGTTCTTTTTTGGATCTTCTGAATAGATACCATCAACAGATGTAAGGTTAACAAGAAGGCCTGCTTTTGCCCTTTCGGCAAGAACGGCGGAGACGGCATCTGTAGTCTGTCCCGGAGTGACACCGCCCATCACCACAATCTTTTTTGATTCAGCCGCTTTTAATGCGTCAGTGTAATTTTCGCAGACATCAGGGTATGCCAGGTCTGAAAGCGACCAGAGAAGAAGTGATGCATTTATTCTTGTAATTAATATTCCAAGCTCGTCTGATGTTGCCTCATCAATTCCAAGTGAGCGCGCAGCACTGATATAGCGCCTTGCCTCTCCGCCGCCGCCGATTACAACGAAGAGCTGATATTTTTCTGATAAATTTCTTAAAAGATCACGGTATTTTTCAATTCTGTTGGATTCAAGTGAGGGAACAAGAATAGAGCCGCCAAGCGATATTACAATTTTTTTCATACTGAAAATAGACTTTGGTCATGATACCATATTATCCTTTCAAATTTTTTAAAAAGGAGTGAACTTTTCAGATGAGAGGTTTCTTTGGGCATATTCTGCCGGGGCTGTCAGGTTTTTGCCAAAGGCAAAACTCATTATCACAAAAGTCAAAGGAGAAATTACCACAGGAGAAAAATTTGTATGCATGAAGCAGCGCTTTACGAAAAGTCAGGGGATAAATCCGTCCGGTGCAGTCTGTGCAGCCACAGGTGCCATATCGCCGATAAAAAAACAGGAATATGCGGTGTCAGAATGAACCGCAGCGGAGTTTTATATGCCGAAAGCTACGGCAAAGTCAGTTGCGAGGCGGTTGATCCTGTGGAAAAAAAGCCGCTGTATCATTTTCTTCCGGGAAGCCGCGTTTATTCGCTTGGTGGAATCGGCTGCAACTTTAAATGCACGCACTGCCAGAACTGGGAGATTTCACAGAGCACAACCGGAGGCTTTCTTCATACGCTGAGTCCTCAGAAGGCCGTCATGAATGCAAAAGACAGCGGGTGCAAAAGTATTGCATGGACATACAACGAGCCGACAATATGGCATGAATACGCAATGGATGTTGGAAAGTTAGCAAAAAATGAGGGGCTTAAAACGATATATGTCACAAACGGGTACATGACCGAAGAGGCGTTAAATGAGCTGTCAGGAATGCTTGATGCATTCAGGGTTGACATTAAGGCATTCAGCGATGAATTTTACAAAAAAGTATGCAAAGCAAGGCTTCAGCCTGTCCTTGATGCAGCAGTAAAGGCAAAGGAATGCGGGATGCATATTGAAACGGTTACACTTTTAATCCCCGGCCTCAATGACTCGCCTGAGGAGTTAAAAAAACTTTCAGAATGGGTATATGAAAATCTCGGCTGCGACACTCCTGTTCATTTTACGGCATTTCATCCTGACTACAATATGACAGATGTATCGCCGACACCAATTGAAACTCTTGAGAAGGCATACATGATTGCAAAAGAGGCGGGAATAAGGTATCCTTATCTTGGAAACATCAGGGATCATCCGTTTTGCAGCACATGGTGCCATGAGTGCGGAGCGCTTCTTATAGAAAGATCGGGATATTCACAAAGAAACATTAACCTAAAAGACGGAGTTTGCGTCCGCTGCGGGGCAAAGATTCCAATTGTAAACCCTTAACAATCATTTGACATTTGCCCTGACAGCGGGGATTTATGTGATTTGTCTTGTAAAACCAGGGAATTTAAATTTTAAAAAATGACTAAAAAAATCAGGTTTCTTTCAGACCGGATGTTAGGAAGCCTTGCAAAGTATCTTCGCTTTATGGGTTATGATACAAAAAGTGCAGACATGTTAATTTCCGGAGACAGACGCGAGGATTCTGTTCTTTTAGAGATGGCAAAAAGTGAGGCGCGTATTCTATTAACTCGTGACAGGGAGCTTTTTAAAAGGGGCAAAGAGATTTCTTTTCACCTTAAATCTGATGATGTTTCATGCCAGGTTAAAGAGCTTTTATTAGCAGGTCTTATCAGCAGTTCGTTTAAACCCGGACTTAAGAGATGCATTTTGTGCAATACAAAACTAAGGCCGGCAGAAACAGATGAGATAAAATCCTCGTCATATGCCCCGCAGGGAAGAGATAAGGATGAATTCATGTGGTGTCCTTTATGCAGAAGGCTTTACTGGGCAGGAACGCATTCTGAGAATATGGAAAAAAGACTTAGAAAAATTTTTCCAGGATATGAAAATATTTGAGAAATTATTAATTACTCCCGGTTTTTTTAAAGTCAGTTTTTAAGGAATCACTCCTTACAGCCATCCCTGTTTTTTTAAGTAGCTGTATTCATGCACCCACTCATCCTTATTCTGCGAGACGAGATATTTCATCCTCTCCTTCATCTCTGCGTGGATCTTCTCCTGCTTTGGCCATGTTTTTCTGGTCGTTATTGCATCGGTTAATTTTTCTCCAAGAGTAAACGCCTCTTTTTTTGCATTATCAAATCTTTCAGGGTCTGCACCTATGTCTGCTCCTATAAGCCCTGTTGTGTTTGCCCCTAAAACCTGAAGGGTGTCATTTAAGTAGCCTGCAACAAGGTCTGATTTTGATCCTCCGGCTGTTGATACTGAAAATCCGTATTTTCCTGTAAACCTCTGGCAGTGAATCGAATCAGCAAGCCTGTCCAGAAAAACTTTCATCTGGGCTGAGACCGAGTTGATGTAATTAGGAGACCCCAGAATTATTCCGTCGCTTTTTAATATCGCATCAAATATCTCCTCAAAATCATCCTTGTGAACGCATCTTCCCTTTTTGTAGCAAAAACCGCATCCTTTGCAGAACTTCAGCTTTTTCTTTCCAAGATCTATAAATTCTGTCTTTGCCCCTTTGCTTTCAGCGCCCAAAAGGCCCTCTTTTACAAGTGCTGCCGTTGCGCTTTTTTTCCCTCGCGGACTTGAACATAATCCGACAATCTTCATCTGTAATCCTCTGTTATCTTTACTTCAACAATGTATGAGCCGTCGCAGCCGCCGTCAAATTTCAGCGTGAATCCCTTGTGATCCCCTGCATCAATAACCTCAAAAAATTCACTCTTTGTATCTGAAATGCTTCCTGAACCTGTGGTCTTTAGGCTGCATCTGACCATTACATTCTCTGCCGCCACAGATCCTTTGTTTTTTACATCAATATCTGATACGTAATAGCACCCGCCCTCAGGAGTGTAATGCCTGACGGGATCTGATGCAGTGTACTCAAATTCAACAGATGGCGAAACTGTGCCTGAATTTGAACTGTCTATTTTCACCGAGTCTGTGCATCCTGAAAATGCCGCTGCCAGAAAAACCACAATGGCAGCATAAATTATAGCTCTTTTAACCTGCTTCATAATTGTCTGCTCTTTTATGTAACTCATACTTTGGAACGGATATATAATTTATTATATAAAGTTTTAAAAAAAGTCACAATGAAAAAAAATCAGGACAGTAAAGATTAAAAAAAAATTCAGGACAGTAAAGATTAAAAAAAACCGGGACAGTGAATATAAAAAAATTCTGAAAATATTAAAAAAATGTCCGGGTTTTTAAAAGGAACAATAATAATCAGGCAGCATCTTATATAATCTAACTAAATCTGTAATAATTACTTATCCGGTGAAATAACATGAAGGCAATAATTCTTGCCGGGGGAATAGGAACACGCCTCTGGCCGCTGTCACGAGAATATTATCCAAAGCAGTTTTTAAATACAAACGGCAGCTCCCTGTTTTTGGATACATACAAAAGAGCCCTGAAATTATGCGGACCTGAAGATATCATAGTAGTAACAAGTGAAATCTATCAGTTTATTGTAAAAAACCAGGTGGAATCAACAGGCTCATTTATCCCTGACAATCATATTCTCAAAGAGCCCTGCGGAAAAAACACTCTCCCTGCAATATTATGGGGCGTTAATGAGATTGTAAAAGAGTCAGGAGATGATGAAATAATAGTTTTTCCAAGCGATCATCTCCTCTCGCCTGATGCGGTTTTGGTATTTGAATCAGCAGCCGAACTTGCAAAGGACAATATTGTTGTCTTTGGCGTAAAGCCTGACAGCCCCAATACAGGGTACGGATACATAAAACCCGGAAAAACCTTAGGAGCCGGATTTATAGTGGATGAATTTAAGGAAAAGCCTGATTTAAAGCTTGCAGAAAGCTACGTCAGATCAGGCTACCTGTGGAACAGCGGAATATTTCTTTTTTCATCTAAGGTTTTTCTCTCTGAAGCAGAAATTCATCAGCCTGAGATGGCTTTGGCATTTTCAGGTTCAGAGACTCCTGATTACAGTTCGCTTAAATCACTCTCAATAGACTTTGGCCTTTTGGAAAATTCAGAGCATGTTGCGGTAGTGCCGCTTGACTGCTTCTGGAGCGATCTTGGAAGCTTTAAGTCCATGTACATGGCAAAGACCCATGATGAAAATGAAAATGCGGGTGAGGCGGAGTTTATTGACTCGCACGGAAACTTTGTCTGTGCAGACAATAAAAAGACAGCACTTATCGGAATTGAAAACACGGCAGTCATTGATTCAGGCGATGCTCTCCTTGTCTGCAGCATGGACAGCACTGAGTCTGTTAAGGACTTAGTAAGGATTTACCAGGAGAGAGGCGATGATGTATGCAGGTATCATCTTACTGTCAACAGACCATGGGGGTCATATACCATACTTGAGTCCCATGACTTCTATAAGATAAAGAGAGTTACAGTAAAGCCGGGCAAAATTCTTTCTCTTCAAAGACATCATCACAGAAGCGAGCACTGGGTTGTTGTGAGCGGAAGTGCCGAAGTGACCGTTGACGGAGAAAAAAAGACGCTTTCTATGGGGCAGAGCACATATGTCCCTGCAGGTGTTGTTCACAGGCTTGCAAACCACGGCAAAATTCCTCTGGAGGTAATCGAAGTCCAGATCGGTGAATACTTAGAAGAGGATGACATCGAAAGATTTGAGGATGCCTACGGAAGAGTCTGAGGAAAAAGAAAAAAATTAAATTTTTTTATCTGCTTAAAATTTTTGTATCTGTTTTAATTTTTTTATCTGCTTAAAAATTTTTTTATCTTTTTTAATTTTTTATCTGCTTAATTTTTTTATCTTTTTAATTTTTTATCTGCTTTAATTCTTTTTCCGGTTTTTTTTTTAAAAATTCAGTTGTTTATTTTTTCCGGGTTTAAAAAATTCTGTGTTTATTTATTGTCTTTTAATTCTGATTTGCCGGCTGGAGTGCATCAGCTTTTTTGACAAAGTAATATCCTGCTGTTAGTGCAATCACAATTGCGCCGATGCCCACCAGTTCAAATTCTGATGTGTAGTCAGGGTTTATTACAATAATCTTTCTTGATATTGCAATTATTGCAAGAATTATAACTATTCCAACCTCTATTCTCTTTGTTTCAATAAACGACTTTATTGTGTCCATAAGTTCAAGGCCGATTAATATTAAAAGGAAGAACTCAAAGAATGCCAAAATTCCAAGCCCTTCGAGAATTAAGGGAGTTTCATCGAATAACAGGTAATAGCCGACTACCACAATAAGTTCATACAATGAAAAAAGCGTGACAACTGTAAGCACAATCATTAAAATCAGATATGCCGCCAATTGGATGTTTGTTATTGCATTTACAATTTTTTTCTGCATTTTCTTTGAAATTGTCTATTCTAATAATATTTATTTTTGGTGCTGTTTTTTTCTGTTTTTTTGGTTTTTTATTTTTTTTCTATTTTTTTTCTATTTTTTTTATTTTTTCTCTATTTTTTCTGGTTTTTTTTAGTTTTTTTTAGTTTTTTTTTTTGTTTTTTTTTCTGGTTTTTTTTTGTTTTTAGTTAAAATTTCAAAGAACTGATTTGATTTCTTTTTAAAAAATTCAGCCCTGTGACTGATTCTCATGCAGATGCTTTGCACAAAAGTCGGTTCGCACAACCTTTGGGCCGGACAAATCAACCGCATACCGGCATGGGTTTTTTATTAAATCTGCAACGTTAACCTTCATTTCAATCAGGCTTTCATAACTGAAAAGAACAGAGCTTACATCATTTCCAAAAACGTATGAAACCAAAATGCCTGCCGGGCTTTGTCTGACACTTACAATCTCTTCCATGCTTATGCTTTGTCGGCCCTTTTTAAAAAATATAGTTTGCTGTGGAAATTTTTTTTTGTTTTTTTATTTCGGGATGCCTGTTTTTGCATATTCATTTAGTTTGTGAACTGCAATCCCGCAAAGAGTAAAGACTGATGCAAGTGATGCCCACCATACTATAAGATATACGATGCATACAGCAGCCATTTCCGTTGAATAAACCGAGAAGAAATGATAGTCGTAGCCGACAATGGCAGGAGATGCGCTTATAAGAGTTTGCGGCAGTGAAATCAGAAGAATCAGTGCGCCAAAGATAAGAAAGCATCCCAAAATTTCAATCCCTGTTCTTTTGATCGTTGAAAAAGAGCTTAAAGCTGCATTGAACAGATCTTTTCTATCCGTCACTATTGCAGGAACTACAAAGAGTGTAGCTAAAAAGAGAACTGTGCTGATGAAAATTTTTATGAATATGTGGGTCTGTGCCGAAAGGACAACTGGCGGAATATAGTATACAAAAGGAATGTACAAAACCGAGCCCAGTGCCGGGTATATATGGCTGAATGAAGGGCTGTTGGTTAAAACTCCATGTATCACAGTTCCTGCAAGAGCCAGTAAAACCGACCATAAAAAAATCTTTCTAATGTGTTTTTTAAGATCTGAAAAAATCTTTTTTTCACCGGTGCATCCTGTTTTTTCTTTCTGCGACAGATTGATAAGCAATCCGCCCAGAAGAAGGTTTAGGGACAATACTGATATTAACTGAATTGAAAAAGTCAGAAATAACTCCTCTGTGTATCCCAAACTGGCATATGAATAGCCGTGTGCATAATTCATAAGATATATTTCCAGAATAAACATTGCAAGAATCACAAGAGCTGCTGTTAATGAAAACCACAGCAGCTTTTTGTTCTTAAGGAGTGTTCTGATACTCTCTTTTGCAATTAAAAACCCGCTTTTTATTTCGGCTGCCTTTTTTGCACTGCCACCGGAGCTGACAGTAATCCGGCCGGCGGACTTATTTTCAGACAAAACAGGTGTCTTTACAAATTTATCCTCCATCGGACACCACCCAAATCTCTGCTGATTCAGACCTGATATTTCTTCAGTCATATAATCTCCTCTGCTTTTTTAAAGAGCTCGTCTGCCATCTTTGTTGGATCGTTTGTTTTTTCAATTTTAATTCCAAGCTCTTTTGCATAGTCCCATAAAAGCTCAATGCACTGTGTATACTTTTCACAGTTTTCACAGTCTCCTTCATGTTCATACCATACCTGTACACCGTGATTTGTTGAAATGAAAATGAATGCCGCACACCTGAGGGGAATTGAACGACCTGTCAGGATGCCTTTTTCTGCGCTGACTTTCAAAACGGCGATGCTGTTTGCATCAGCCATGTCAAGAAGTATTTTTTCAATTTTTCTGTTCACTGATATTAATGCACGGGA
>JAEWWL010000071.1 GCA_023396365.1 Methanobacteriota archaeon | reverse complement strand
TTTTATATTAAAAACGGGATTGATAAAATGAGGCAAAAATGGGAGTTAACAGTGAGATAATCGAAAAAATCGCCGCCCTTATAACAGCAGCGTTCGGACTTGTTGCAGCACTTGCATGGAACAGCGCAATTCAGGCACTTTTCAAAGAAGTTTTTGGTGACGCAAGCAGTCTTCCTGCAATGATGTTTTATGCTGTTATTGTAACAGTAATTGCAGTTATTGCAACAATCTGGATTGGAAAACTTGCTCAGAAAGCAAAAGGTGAGGAAAAGGCCCTGGAAAAACCATAAAAATTAATTTTTTTGGTTTAAGAAAATCGTTCCTTTTTTCTGTTGAGAAGGGCAAAAACTGCAAAAATACCTGCAAGTGCAGCAAGCCCTGACATTGGAGATGCCTGCGCTTCATTTTCAAGCATCATTTTTGCATAATTTTTGTTTGCCCATGCACGGTTGTCCTGCGGGTCAATTGCTATTGCCTTTTCCGATGCTTCTATCTCTTCTTCATATCGTCCAAGCCCCCCAAGGGCTGTTCCCTTGTTTAACCATGCATTAAGAAGAGTTCCGGTATCTGAAGGGTTTAGCTCAATAGCACTTTCGGATGCAGAAAGGCCTTCACTGTATCTTCCAAGCGCTATATATGCAGTTGCCATATTAACCCATGCATCAGCCTGGCCCGGGTTTATCGCGACTGCTTTTTTTGCAGATAAAACTGCACTCTCATAATCACCTGTGGCAACAAGAACGCCTGATTTTGCAGCATATGCAAGTGAAAAGTTTTCATTTACAGAAACCGCGCTATCAAGCTTTATTAGTGCATTATCGTAATCTCCGGCATTTGCCAAATCAATAGCTTCATTGTACAAAGAAACTGAGTTACCTAAATTGCCTTTTGCAGTAACATTCTCTGCACATGCTCCGCATGCAAGTGCTGAAACAAGAAGCACTGCCATAAAAATCAATATTGTCTTCATATTTTATATCTCACAATGATTTAGCTTCAATCAGTATTCTTCTTTAGGGTCGCAAAAATTAGTCAAAAAAAATTAAAAATAGTCAGGGGATTTTTTATATTTTTATTTTGCCGGAACAATATCTATTCCGAATTTTTCCGCGTTTTTATCGGCGATTGCCTGAATCTTAGCTATTTCTTCTGTCTTTGGCTCCGGTTTGAAGAGATGGCGGAATCTTTTCTGTGCCTTTAGATATTCATCTACAGGGACTCTTTTTATTTTTCTTGCCTTCTCAATGACACCGTCAGCCATCTCAAAATTGACCCACAGTCCGGAATTTAATGCCATCTTTCCAATCTCAATTGTCTTGCATCCGTCAAAACCCCATCCTGTGCAGCATGGTGTATGAACCTGGATGTAGCAAGGACCAGGAGTATCTATCGCACGCTTAACCTTGTCCATAAGATCTTTTGGTGTTGAAATTGATGTGGTTGCAACATAAGGACTTCCATGTGCGGCGAGAATTGCAGGGAGATCCTTTTTCGGCCTCTGGTTTCCGTTTGAATACTTTCCTGCCGGGCTTGTTGTTGTATCGGCATCAAAAGGCGTTGCGCCTGAACGCTGAATGCCTGTATTCATGTATGCTTCATTATCATAGCAGATGTATGTAACATCATGGCCGCGTTCAAACATGCCGCTGATGCAGAGCATTCCGATATCAAATGTTGCACCGTCTCCTGCAATCACAACAACCTTTTCATCTCTACCCTGCCTCTTTAACGAGGCTTCGATTCCGGATGCAACAGCAGCCGAATTCTGGAAGAGCGAATGTATCCACGGAGTTTTCCATGCAGTCTCAGGGTAGGGTGTTGAGAAAACCTCCATACAGCCTGTTGATGCAACAACGATAGTGTTTTCACCGGCGGCACGGGTGATTAACCTTCCTGCAAGTGCAGGACCGCACCCGCCACAGGCACGATGCCCGGAGTCAAAGAATTCACAGGTATTTTCACTCATTTTAACAGCTCCTCACGAAGGCCAAAGAAGCAGTCATTTCTGCCCTGGCGTGCCCATTCTGCAATCATCCTGATATCCTTTTTCCTTATGTCACGGCCGCCGAGACCTCCGACATAAGAGAATACAGGAGTGCCTTTATGATAAACCGCATCCTTAACCTCAAGACCTACTGCTCCAAGCATTCTTGAACCGATGTTTAAGTTCTTTTCAAGAACGGCAACGTTTGAGACACCCTTTAGTGCTTCTCTTACTTCTTCTGCAGGGAAAGGACGGAATGTGCGTATTTTAAGAAGTCCGACCTTCTGCCCCTCCTCTCTCATCTCATCAACAGCATCCTTTATTGTTCCGCAGACCGAGCCCATCGCAACAATTGCTGTTTCTGCATCATCAAGCCTGTATCCTTCAGTTAAACCTGAGTAATCGCGGCCGAACTTTTCGGCAAATTCACGGCCGGCTTCACGGATTGCTGCTTTTGCCCTTACCATTGCAACATTTATCTCGTACCTGAACTCCTGGTAGTAATCCGGAGTTGCATACATTCCAAATGACATCGGGTTTTTAGCATCAAGCTTATAGAGCGGATTGAATGCCGGAAGGTATGCATCAATCTCCTCCTGTGAGGGAATGTCTACCGGCTCAAATGTATGTGAAAGAATGAATCCGTCAAAGCATACAAATGCCGGCAGCAAAACATCATGCCTTTCAGCAACCCTGTATGCTATGAAATGCAGGTCTGAGGCCTCCTGGGCATCCTCTGCATAAAACTGCATCCAGCCGGAGTCACGGAGGAAAAGCGAATCCTGCTGATCATTCCAGATGTTTAAGGGAGCTCCCATTGCACGGTTTGCAATCGTCATGATTACAGGCTGACGCATTCCCGCAACATTGAATACAACCTCGGCCATGAAAGCAAGACCCTGTGATGTTGTAGCGGAATACACCCTTGAGCCTGCCGCCGCCGCACCGAGACATGATGAAAGCGCTGAGAACTCACTTTCAACACATATGTATTCGCCGTCGAGTTCGCCGTCAGCAACCATCTCTGCAAGGCGCTCAACAATGTGTGTCTGTGGTGTGATAGGATAAGCCGATACAACCTGAGGGCGGCAAAGCCTTACCGCCTCTGCAACGGCATGTGATCCTTCGGTAATCTGAAGCATTATTTCTCCTCCTTTATCATTTTAATTGCATCCTTTGGGCATTCCTCGGCACAAAGACCGCATCCTTTGCAGTAGTCGTAGTCAACGCGAGGGTACCCCTCACTGTCCTCTTTTATGCATACTTCAGGACATATGAGAGTGCATGTTCCGCATTTATTGCATTTAGAATTGTCAAACTCGGGCTTGAAGACACGCCATGAGCCGGTTTTATTGTCCCTTGAACGGCCAGGAGAAGCTGTGCATCCGGGATTAAGTGCCATTATATCTTCCCTCCCTTAACGAGGTCATAGGCTGTTTGTGCCGCATTTATATTTTTCTCGGCAAGATTTGCAGGGAATCTTTCGCGAAGCGCTTCTTTTAGTGCATCCATTTCTATCTCGCCTGTTGCAGCTGCAAAAGCACCCATTAAAGTTGTATTTTCTATTGGAAGACCAAGGACTTCAAGTGCTATTCTTGTTGCATCAATCTTTACGAGTCTGATGCCGGCAGGAACATTTGGAATATCCTTTTCAGTATTGATAATTGCAATTCCACCCTGTTTTAAGCCGCCAAAGACATCAACGTCTTTTATGAGGGTGCTGTCCTGAACGATTATATAATCGGGTTCGTATATCTGGCTTCTAAGCCTTATTTTTCTGTCATCAAAGCGGACAAAAGCCTGAACAGGTGCTCCTCTTCTCTCAACACCAAATGCAGGAAAAGCCTGCGAATATACTTTGCTTTTGAATGCAGCCGTTGCTATAAGCTCAGCTGCTGTCACGGAGCCCTGACCGCCTCTTCCATGTATTCTAAGTTCTCTCAAAAAAAATCCCCATTTAATTTATCATGATTATTTATTAAGAATTTTCGTTCCACTCAAAATTAATTTTTCAGGAAAAAGGCATATCCGCAGTATTTTTTTAAAAATTACCCGGCATATTCGTTCAATGACGAAAAAGACCCTTTCATATAAAAAGTTTTTTAAGTTAGACTGCAATGAATACACAATGGATCTGAATACTGAAAGATGCAATCCTGAAATCAGCAGGATTCCGCCTCTTACAAGAAAAGAAATTTTGGAGCTTATCAAAAAAGTGCAGGGCTGGAGTATTGCAGAAAACAAACTGACACGCACATACCAAAAGGAAAATTTTGGAGAATGCATAGCCTTCATAAATGAACTTGATGACCTCTGCAAACGTGAAGGGCACTATCCTGACATCTGCATTGAGAGAGGATGCGTGCTTACAGTTTCATGGTATACATACTCGTGCGGCGGAATAACAAGAAACGACTTTATCATGGCATCCAAAATAAACCAGAGCGAAAGATTCAGAAGCTGAAATCCGGATGTAAATCCATCAATATTATTGCGGGGGGCAATTTAAGATAGAAAATAAACAAAAAGATACTTAAAAAAAATATTAATTAATTTTTTTTTCATTTTTATGGCAACCCGGAAATTTTTGGCAATATCTCCGGAATCTGCAACATCATTCAACAAAATTTATTCAACAAAATTCTGTTCATTCAGGGAGAAGGCAGAAATTATCCTGCTCTTTATGCTCTCCTTAGGGTAGGCACCCGTAATCCTTTCACAAATCTCTCCACCGGAAAAGAAGAGAAGTGTCGGAATTGCTGTAATCATGTATCTTGAGGATATTTCCGGGCTTTCATCAGTATTGCATTTCGCAAAAGATACCACTCCTGAAAATTCAGAGGAAAGCTCTTCTATTACGGGTGCAACTCTTCTGCACGGCCCGCACCACTCTGCCCACATATCAGCAACAAGATACCTGCTCTTCTTTACCAGATTATCAAATGTCATATCGTTTACGCTGATTACCTCGTCATTTTTCATTCCTGAGAATCTTTTTCCCATCTCTTCCATCCTTTTTCTCCGGAGATTTGCTAATTCATCATCAAAAGACCCGTTATCTTTAGTTTTGTTACTAAAATATTCAGAATCTGACATTGTATTCTGATTGGAGCAATTGAATTAATAATTTTTTGATGAAAATTTCATAAACAGGTTTATACTGCATAAATCCATATAACAAAAACCATGGATGAAAAAGCGCTTAAGGCTTTATTATGGCTTATTCCTGTTGCAGTATTAACTCTGGCAATCATACTGCCACTTCCGGCATCAGGATGGGATACAACAAATGCACTTTTCGGAGGAGACCCTTTGATTGTTGTTGACTCTTTTAGAGAGGCAGGAGAACTCGCCGGTGCAGATTATTTTACACCGAATGATTTTGGACTGTCTGAAGATAAAACCCTCATTATTCTTAAAGGAACCGTAAAAAATCCGTATGATGCTGAAATGATAATAACCGGACTTGTATACAGAGCAACTGTCGGTGATGAAACTACTGACCTGATATTATCAGAGCAGGCTCTGATTCCTGCCGGGGCCGAAAGTGAGATAACACTAACTGCACCTGCTTCCAAAAAGCAGATTCGCACCATATCCTCCGGAGAAAATATTTCATTCCCTGATAATGCTCTTGCAGAAATATCAATTCGGCTTCACGGAATAAAAATAACAGCAGCAGGTGATTAAAATGGCTGAATACATAAAAGATGACTCTTTTAAGGATGCATCAGAGAACATGAATGCTGCTTTTAAAAAAGAAGAATTACAGATAAACTATCCCGGCCTTGCTGCAGGAATCCTGATGCTTATACTTCCGTTTGCAGGAAAATGGTGGACTCTTCAGTTTGGTGAGGATGCACTCTTCCTTGCCGTTTCACCTTTTTCCCTTTCGGTTTTCTCTTTTGGAAAAGAGATTGTATCACCTCTTTTCAGCTCTCTGACAGCTGCACTGACAGTTGTAACAATCCTCTTTGGAATATTCATGATTGCAGGCTCGGTTCCGGCAATAAATGGTGGTAAAAAGGAAATATCGCAGGGGCTTATAAATTCAGGATCACTAAAGATGCTCTTTGTCGCTGCCCTTTTCATATTTGCAGTCATTTTTGCAGGAATCAGCTTTCAGCAGTACTTCCAGGAATTCGGATTTTCAGGAAATTTTCCGCTTCTTGCAGGCCATTCAGAGATGATTCTGATTTCAGGAGACATCACGGTTGCAATACCTGTAAAATCCTCCATTCTTCCTGCTTTTTATGCAGGCCTCATAGCTGCAGCTCTGGGTGCTGCATCAAGATTTTATGGCAGGAAAAAATCAGCAAAATAAAAAAAATATCTCATATAATCCTTTTCCTGTTTTGGATCTCTAATATGCCTGCAGGGCCGTAACAGGAAAAAAAGAAATGAATCAGAGAGTAAAGGCTGTGTTCTGCAAAAATTTTTCAGGATTTAACTGTAGAAATGGTTTTTTTAATAGAGATTTTGAGCTGCCATTGCAATATCACAAATTATATACGCTCTCGATACAACCTTATATAGCACACGAAGCGAGGTGGGGTAGTCAGGAAATCCCGGCGGGCTCATAACCCGTAGATCGATGGTTCAAATCCATTCCTCGCTACTAAAAAAAATTAATTTCTTATTCTTTTAAAAATCTGCACTGTTTTTATCAATATTTTTGTAATAGTCTGCACTATCAAAAAAAGTTACACAAGATATGCCCGCAGAGGACAATAGGGGGAAAAATAAGAATCCCGGAGATTATTCAGTCAGAACCCCGATAAAAAATACCGATGAGTTTTTTTGTCTCCTCAGAAATATTGCCCGGAATGCCCGGCATTAGAAGTGCCGGTCGCTCACTGCTGCGCGCATAGATATCATCTCCGACAGCAACATGCGATACTCCTGCAATGCCCATGAATTCACATATGACATCAACAGACCCCGGCTTTTTTGCAGTCAGAACTCCAAAACTGTCAATTGATGCAACAGATTCATCTGAAACCTTCCACTGCGGGACAATGAGTCTGCTCTGACCTGTTGCATCTTTTGCGGCAGCCACAAACTGCATTGTGTCACCAGGATTTAATCCGGCCTCATTTGGAACAGTAATAATCTTTTCAAGCTCATATTCTGAAAAATCCGCCTGTATTATGCCCCATTCTGTTTTAATATCTTCGGCATATGCATTTGCTACTTTAAGTGAGACATCATAAATTCCGGGTTTTTCAAATTTATGCACAGGATTCTGCTCTGAAGAGAATGTTCCATCACCAAAGTACCAAAGCCACGAATCAGGATTTCCTGAAGACATGTCAATGAATGCAACAACCGGCTTTTCCTTTGTGCTTCCTTCTGCATAGCTGTATACAAACGCCGCATCAGGCGCTCCTCCGACATCGACAAGATTCTCTTTTGTCTCTGTAACACTTCCGTACCTGTTACTAACAGTCAGGCTTACCGTAAAGACTCCGGCATCGTTGTAAAGGTGATATGGATTTGTAATAACAGATCCTGTGCCATCGCCAAAGTCCCACATCCTTTTATCAATAACTCCAAGAGAGGCATCATAAAATCTTGTTGTATAGGGAAGTACCCCTTTTGCTCCCTCAACAGTGAAGTCAGCATAAGGCAGCTCACCGACTGTTATATAACTGTCCTTTCTGACTACATCAGTTCCAAAGTCGTTTTTAACAGAAAGAGTTACATTATATGTTCCGGGTTTTGTGTATGTATGAACAGGGGATGCCTCTTTAGATGTCGACCCGTCGCCAAAGTCCCATTCATACTGCTGTAAAGAGCCTGCAGTAATTGAGGACCAGCCCATAAATGAGACAGAAACAGGCGGCAGACCATCAAGAACAGAATTATCAGAGGCACGAAAATCAGCCTTCGGACTTGCAGCCCTGTCGAGTTTAAAGGACGCTATGTTGGAAAGTCCTCCGGTCCTGTCAGTCCAGATTATTGTATCACCAGAAATTTTGGGATCTGTCTGCATTCCGGAGCCTTTGTATACAGAGGCTGTTGCGCCCGTAAGATAATCATAGAGAAAAATATCAGAGTCGCCGCCTTTATGCTTTTCATAGATTATTATATCACCAAAAACAACAGGGTTTCTAAGGCTGACACTTTTTTCTGATAAAATAATTTTTTTTCCTCTTTCTTCATCGAAAAGAGCAACCGAATAATAATCGCCGTCTCTCTCCTCCCAGGCGATTTTATCACCGGACAAAGAGTAATCACCCTTCATGTTTTCATAAACAGCCAACGGCTCGCCTCCTGTAACCGGCCTCTTAAAGAGTGTTCCCTTCTCAACCCAGTATATATCTTTTCCTTCAACCTTGGGCGATTTTTTATCGCTTGTTTTTGACTCCCAGAAAAGGCCGGAGCCACCGGTAGCAAGATTTTTCAGGAAAATATTTGTAAACCCAAAGTAGCGTCCGTCAAGCCAGACAACATAATCTCCTGATACACAGGCCATACCCTGGTTTGCAGGATAATAAGAGAGATAATCATACCTGCCTGAAGATATGTTGTATGAAATTACCTGTGACGGGGAATTAAACCCGCTCTTCGCACTCCAGACAATAATATCACCGGATACAGACGGAAGAAACTCAGAAAAACGCGACTTTGAAACCAGTGACTCCCTGCCGCTTTTAATATTATGCAGATAAAGACCGCGGCTGCTGCCAAGATTCTGTACCCATACCACATTTTCTTCAGATATCTCTGTATTCCACCGCTCTTCAGAATCTTCTGTTAAAAATTCAAGGCTTCCCGATACCGAATAATCCAGTGCAGATGCATCGAATACAAAAAAAAGCATTGCTGCCAGTATAAATATTGCATATCGGTTTATCTGAAATCGTGGCATTTTGATGACCGCTCCGGTTTTTACTTAAATATATTAATATCTGATGCAAATCAGTATTATGCCCGGATAACGCAGGCATCAGATTTGAATAATACGATTCGTATAATATAATTATGCATCTTTCTCTATAAATGTTCATAAAATGATATTTCATTGAATAGTTCAAAAAAATCTGCAGAATCTAAAAAAAATATAAAGAGCTGTAAAAAAATTCCCTCCTGCGGAGGCTGAAATATAACTTTTTTTTGGAAAATGTGATAATAAAAAATTAATTTGGTTTTTATTTTTTTTATTTTATCTCTTCATTTCCAAAGGTCTTAAGATCAGACTGATATGTCCCGGAAATAAAATCAATGTGCCTTGGGCATGCTTTCTCACAGTTAATTTTAAGCGGGTATTCACCCGTCAGGCAGCCTATGCACAGATCATCGCTGATATGGCCTGTCGCACGTATCAGCGATTCAAGAGATATATGATGAAGAGAAGTTGCACCTATTTTTTTGCAGACATCGTCACATGACCTGTTGTGTGCAATAAGCTCCTCTCTTGTAGGCATGTCAACACCAAGATAGCACGGCGCCTTAATGGGCGGTGAGCCAACCCTGATATGAACCTCCCGTGCACCGGCATCTCTTACAATATCAATAATTCTCCTTGATGTTGTCCCCCTGACAATCGAGTCATCGACAAGAACAACAGATTTTCCAAAAAGGTGTTTTTTGACAGGGTTTAATTTTATCCTGACAGCATTTTCGCGAAGCTTCTGGGTAGGCATAATAAATGTCCTTCCCATGTAGCGGTTTTTAATTAAACCCTCCCTGAACGGAATTCCGGAGCTTTCAGAATACCCCGTTGCATGGGCGGTTCCGGAGTCAGGGACCGGAGAGATGATGTCTGCATCAACAGGCGCTTCAAGATGAAGCGACTGACCAATTCTTCTTCTTACATCATAAACAAGCTGACCGTCAATTACTGAATCAGCCCGTGCAAAATAGATATATTCAAAGATGCAGTGCGCATACCCGGAAGCCTGCGCAATCTGGACGCATTTTATCCCTTCATGAGAGATTGTTATCATTTCACCAGGCTTTACATCCCTGATAAACTCCCCGTTTAAGGCATCAATTGCAACCGATTCAGAACATACTACATAGCCTTCATCGGTTTTTCCTATGCAGAGCGGCCTTATTCCGAGAGGATCGCGAAATGCATGGATTTTTTCATTAACCATTAAAACAACAGAGTATGAGCCTTCAAGCCTTTTCATGCAGGCCAAAACAGCGTCCTGCATGCTGTTTGAATGCCTCAGTTCGTCAACAATAATATTTCCGATGACCTCGGTGTCAGTTGTCGTGCAGAATATCTGTCCCCTTTCTTCGTAATATCGACGCAGTTCATGTGCGTTTGTAAGATTGCCGTTATGAGTCATGGCAATTTTCTTATCCTGAAAAGTAAAGTTGAACGGCTGAATATTCTCAGAAATTTTTGCACCCGTTGTTGGGTAGCGCACATGGCCCACGCCGATATTGCCCAAAAGGCCTGATAAAATATCTGCATTAAAAACTTCGGCTACAAGACCCTGCTCCTTGTGCTTATGGAGGGTTTTGCCGTCAAAAGTAGTAATTCCCGCACTTTCCTGTCCTCTGTGCTGAAGAGCATAGAGGGCATAGTAAAGCGGGAAAGAGACACCGCCAGCATCGACGATGCCAACGATTCCGCACATGATTTTAGTGGGTTGGGGTTATTGATTTCTTGGTTACCCAGTTGTACTTGCGCAGTTTGCTTGATCTGCCAAAACCGCATGCCGAGCATATCTTGTGGCGCTTGTGGTAGGATATTTTTCCGCATCTTCTGCAGACAATATGTGTCTGTGTCTGTCTTTTTCCTCTGGATGGAGTTCCTTTGCTCATTTTAAAATCACCATATTTTTAAAAAAAATTAATTTTTATTAATTTACTGACGGTGAGATATAAATTACATTATCACCGCGGACGATCAGAGTGCCTGCCTTTGAGACAACACCCTCAATCTCCTCTTCTGCATTCTCAAGTACAAGATTCATGTGAATATCGTAGCCCTGAAGGACTCCGCGGATTTCTCTGCCGCCTTTTAAGCTTACGATAACCGGCTTCTGATTAAGAGCCTTATCTAAAATTTCCAACGGTCTTTGTGTCATGAGATTCCCTTATTTGTTTGATGAGGATTACTATAATTGCGAGTGGAACATAAATAAATATAGCGCAAAACCAAATTTTTCGGGTTACTTCAAAGGTTAATTATATCCGCATCATAAGTTATAAAGAGGAAATTAATGGGCAAAATAACTGTCAGAAAAAGATATGCAGTCAGAAAATCGAAGCTTTCAGAGATTTATGAAAATTTAAGAGATAATATCGGAGAGTCATCAGATCTTTTCAGGTCAGACAGGGTTGAAATTGTTGAAACAAACGGCGATCGGACAACCGACCGGATAATATATCTTGTTGACAAAAAGCCCCACCTGATGGAGACAGAAGGGCAGATTTTCCCCACTCTCCGCGGGGCTGTTGAAAAACCCTTTTTCGAGAGGAGAATCATTGTCGACTCCGGTGCTATACCCTTTATGGCAAAAGGTGCTGATCTCATGCGGCCGGGCATAGTTTCGGCATCGCCGGACATAAAAGAGGGAAAACCCCTTGTTATTGTCGAGGAAAATCATAAAAAACCGCTTGCAATAGGAATTGCTCTGATGGACTATGACGCGATGATGGCAGCAGAGAGCGGAAAAGTTGCAAAAAACATCCACTACGTGGGAGACGACATCTGGAATCTTGAGATTTGATATCCTTTTCAGCCCTAAAATTAATTCCAGTATACCTTTTTTGAATATATCAGGCTTTACAATGGATACAGTTAAATAAAAACCAATCTACAAATTTTTCACATGGTAAAGATCTCATCTCTTTTCAAAAGGAACAACCAGCCGGATGAGTCCGACTACATGGAACTTGATCTCGCATCTATCGAGACATCCAATTCCGGCGGCCCTGCATCGATGTACGTCAAAATAGCAACAATTAATGAAATTCGCGACACTCCACGCATCAAAGACGAAGTCTACAACGGAAATATTGTCATTGTTGATATAGGGCGCCTGAAGATGGACAAAATCACCTATGAGCGCGTCCTAAAAGACCTCCGTGATGTAGCTGCCGACGTCAACGGAGATATTGTCGGCCTTGGTGACCAGAAATACGTTGTTGTAACACCAATGTCAGTAAAAGTCTCCCGCGAGAAGATTGGAGGAGCCTGAAATTGCGGCGCGTCATCGTCGCACCATGCCCTATTTGCAATAAAGAAATACAGTATATATATCAGACAGAAAGAATTCCCTATTTTTCAGAGGTCCTGCTGGCAAACGCAGTTTGCGATTGCGGATTTCGCTCAGTAGATACATTTGTTCTGGGCGACGGGGAGCCTGTCAGATATACACTTAAAGTTGAAGAGCCCGATGACCTCTCAATTCGTGTTATCAGAAGCAGCGCAGGAGAAGTTGAGATCCCTGAATTTGGAATTGAGATAACTCCGGGACCTATGTGTGAGGCATTCATATCAAATGTCGAAGGTGTTCTTCTTCGTATCGACAATGCACTTGACACAATGCTTCTGAGCGCTGACGAGGGTGAAAAGAAAAAAATATTAGCCTTAAAGAATCGTCTCTCAAACGCACGCGAGGCAAAAGAGCAGTTTACCTTAATTATCCGCGATCCTGACGGAAACAGCGGCATTGTCAGCAAAAAAGCTCTCAGGGTAAATTATGAATTTCCGGATGTGAATTCTAAACAGGAAGAATAAGACTACATTTAAAAATCATATTAAAAATAAGTCTGAAATTTAAGCTAAATCAGCAAAAAATATTAAGCAAAACCATATTTTTTTGGTAAAAAACCATATATTCAATTAAATTTATCCAAAGTACAAATATGAGGTGATTTTTTTGATCTCCGGATTTTTCAGGAAGGATTTACAGGAAAAAGTAGAGTCTCTCGAAGAGAAGACAGCATCTCTTGAGAAAGAGAATGAAAAATTAAGAAAGAGGCTTTCAAAAAGAGAAGAGAAAAAAGAGACAGACCCCGCGAAATTTCAGGAGACAGCTGAGGACTTAAAGCGGACAAAAGCCGCGTTAGAGGCTCTGGAAAAAAAGCTTAAATCCAAATCAGAAGAAGGCTCTGAATTTGTTGACGAGAGACAAAGTTTTTTTTTGGAGAGCTTTTATCTTCCCAGGAAAAAATCGCTTGAGCTTTTATCCAGACTGGGCTCACTTTCCGCAGAGAAGGATTCATTAACCTCCATATACCTGATGCCTGGTGAAAAAGCCTCTCACGATTCGGGCATACCAGGTGAAATTTTATCTTACATCGACAGCCTGAAGTCAGAGACAGGGATAATCGGATTTTTTGATCTGGGATATCCCTCCCTCCTGTCATTTTTCACAGCACCTCCATTCCCGCCAGGGAAATCAGTGACATCCCATACAGACAGTTTTGAGTGCAGCACCGCAGATGAGATTTTTTCAAAAGAAAGACATTCCATATTCATCCTGGCCCATGCAGGAGAATCATATATCGGCATTGCAACAGAAAAGGGACTTTTGAAAGGAAGCCTTGTTACAAGCAGTGTAAAGGAGAAGCATTCCAAAGGCGGATGGTCACAGAAGCGTTTCGAGCGCCTGAGAGAGGAGGATATACGACACCACACTGAAAAAGCAGGAGAAAATCTTAAAGAGCTTCTTTTGGAATATAGAGCAATAACCGACACAATCGTTGTTTTTGGCGACAGAAAAACCGGTTCAGAAATTATTGATTATACAGGGGAAAAAGACATTCCGGTATTATACAGGCAGTGTGAAATTAAGCCTGACAGATATGCCGGAGAGAAGCTTGCAAAAGAGCTCTGGTCAGCGAGATGGTATAAAGTATAAACCAGATATGGGTTTATAAAAGCTGCCAAAGTTATTATGGGGCGGATTTTTGCATACAGTCCCAACCTGTTAACTACTGTCAGGGCCGCTGCCGCAGAAAAAAATCAGTGGAAAGGCTTTCCTTTAAGCCAGATTCCCTCTTCCTGTTTAATTGCTCCAACAACCTTTGCATCAGGAACAATCTTTATGACTTTTTCTGCTTCGGACTCAGGCACTATGAAGACATATCCCATTCCCATATTGAATGTACGGTACATCTCATGTTCATCCACATTTCCCTCAGCCTGCATCCAGTCATACACAGGCTGCGGTTTTATGGGATCAGTTATATCATAGCCAAACTTTCCAAGGCGTGTGAGATTTCTAAGGCCGCTTCCCGTGATATGGCACATACCATGAACCTCACACTCTGCGGTGACCTTTAAAACCTCACTGTAAATTCTTGTGGGTGTTAGAAGCTCTTCGCCAAGAGTCTTTCCCCATGGCATCATCATATCATATGACCCGCAGTCTTCAACAATTTTTCTTGCAAGTGTTAAACCGTTTGAATGAATACCGCTTGAAGGAACACCGACAATTACATCACCTGAAACTATTGAAATACCGGTAATGATTTTATCTTTTTTCTGTATACCAAGGCAGGTTCCGGCAAGGTCAAGCCCGTTTACAATTCCCTTAAGTGTGGCGGTCTCTCCCCCGACAAGATTCATATTGGAAAGTCTTGCACCCTCGTTTAAGCCTTCTCCAATCTGCTTCATCTTATCTGTCTCGACCTTCTCTGTTGCAATGTAATCCACAAATGCAACAGGCTCGATATTCATCACATAAAGATCGTTTACATTCATCGCAATGCAGTCGATTCCAAGTGTCGACCAGTTCTGCATAGTGTCTGCAACAAGCATCTTTGTTCCTACACCGTCAACTGCAAGAGCAAGCGCATAATCACCAAATTCAATAAGGCCGGCAAAGTGACCTAAATCGCTGCACATCTCAAAGCTTCCCCTCCGCCTGAAGGTGAGCATATTGACAAGCGCCTTTACACCGTCAGCCTCAAGATCAATGTCAACACCGGCCTCTCTGTATGTATGGCTTTTTCTGCCGGACCCAAAGCTCATTCGCAGTCCTCCGAGAGTTTAAACTCATCATGGAGGACACGAAGTGCTTTTCTTCCGTCTCCGTGCTTGACGACAAAAGAGATGTTAACCTCTGATGAGCCCTGTGATATCATCATGAGGTTGACACCCGCCTTTCCAAGTGCTGTAAATACCCTTCCGGCAATTCCGGGAGCCCCTGCCATACCAACGCCTACAACAGCTACAGCGCTTACATCACGGTCAAATGTCACCTCGCGTATATATCCTCCCTGCTGTACGCGGTTTAAGGCTGCAAGAGCACTGTTGAGATGTTCGTCATCAACAATCAAAGATATGTTTGACTCAGACGAACCCTGTGATATCATCATGACATTGACCTGGCTTTCAGCAAGTGCTGTGAATATTGAGCGTGCAACACCAGGTCTTCCAAACATCTGTGCACCGGCGAGATTGATGAGCGAGACCTTGTCAATAAAGGTAATTGCCTTTACAACCCTCTCATCACGGCGCTTGTCAGCAAGAACGCAGCTTCCTGATGCGTCAGGATTGAATGTGTTTTTAACCCTTACCGGTATTCCCTTCTGCATCGCAGGCTCAATAGTCCTTGGGTGGAGGACTTCTGCACCGAAGTATGAAAGCTCCATCGCCTCAAGATAGGATATCTCAGGGATTACTCTTGCGTCCTCAATTATCCTTGGATCTGATGTCATAATTCCGTCAACATCCGTCCATATCCAGACCTCATCGGCATCAATTGCAGCACCGACAACAGCTGCAGAGTAATCAGACCCCGAACGTCCGAGGGTTGTTACAATTCCATCTGAAGTGCAACCCATATAGCCCATCACAACAGGTACTCCGTCCTGCATCAATGGAACAACCCTTGACTTAATTCTCGGCTCACTTTCAGGAAGAACGTGGGCACAGCCGTGGTTTGAATTTGTGACTATCCCGGCTTCACATCCGTTTAAAGGCACAGACGGTATTCCTGCCTGCCTTAGCGCCGCACTGACAATCTGTGCTGAAAGCCTCTCGCCAAATGAGATGATATAATCTTTTGAACGCGGAGTGAGCTCGCGCAGGTTATGGACTGCTGTCAGAATATTCTTAAGGTTTTCAAGGCGCTTGTCTACTGCCTCCATAACAGCTGCTGACTCGTCTTTAGCAACCGCATCAAGCACTTTTTTATGCTTTGCCCGAAGCGAATTTATGAATGCATCAATCGGAGGGTTGTCATATGACTTCTCTACTTCGGATGCAATCGCATGCAGCTGGTCGGTTACACCAGACATTGCAGAGACAACAACAGCAATTTCATTGCCTTCTCTGCAGTATTTTTCGATAATAGAGACAACACGGCCTATGCATTTGTCATCGCCGACCGAGGTGCCTCCGAATTTCATTAAAATCCTCAATTAAACTCACTCTGCCAAGATTATTTTGTTCTTATAATAATGTACTTTTACCGGTATTAATGTAGGTATCTGTGGTTTTTCAAACAGTTTTGAAGAGAAATCAATATTGTTAAACATCCCCCCATGGATTTTTTATCAGAATACTTTGCCACAGTTTATTTATCATATTCCAACTCCAAAACTTGATAACTATGCTTACGGATAATGTGACAGACTGCCATGTTCTTGTTATCGGGAGCGGGGGTGCAGGCGCCCGTGCGGCTATCGAGGCATCAAAATACGGGGAGACAATTCTTCTTTCAGCATCTCTTGCAGGAAAAGGAGGATGTACAACGATGGCCGAGGGCGGCTACAATGCAGTTATCAGCTGCGATGATTCATGCCCGCTTCATATAGAAGATACAATGAGGGGCGGCGCTTACCTAAATGACCCGGAACTTGTAGATATTCTTGTCAGGGAGTCACCAGAGAGGATGGCTGATCTTGTCAGATGGGGTGCCGTTTTTGATGTAACGCCGGAGAGAATTCTTGCCCAGCGTCCTTTTGGGGGACAGAGATTCCCACGCACCTGTTTTGCAGGGGACAGAACAGGCCATGAAATGATGATGACCTTAATTGAGAGGGTAAGATCGGGCGGCATTAAAATAATGCAGGAGATTTCAATTATAAATCTCTTAAAAGACGAAGAGGATAAGTGCATCTGCGGTGCCGCAGGCCTTAACAGGCGCGGTGAGATGGTTATAATCCGGGCAGATGCAGTTGTTTTGGCAACAGGCGGTCTTGGACAGATATATGATGTCTGCACAAACTGTGCGACAGGAAACGGACAGGGATATGCATTTGGTTTTCGTGCGGGAGCAGAGCTTATTGATATGGAGATGGTCCAGTTTCACCCGACCGGACTCGTATATCCTTATGATGCAAGAGGAAGGCTTATTACAGAGGCTGTCCGTGGTGAGGGCGGTGTTTTGAAAAACAAAAACGGCGAACGCTTCATGAAAAATTACGATCCTGAACGGATGGAGCTTTCAACAAGAGATATTGTTTCAAGAGCAATAGCAACAGAAATCCTTGAGGGAAGAGGAACAGACAAGGGCGGAGTTTACCTTGATGTATCCCACCTCCCTCCAAAGGTCATAGAAGAGCGCCTCCCGCTTATGCTTGAACAGTTCCAAAACATAGGTGTTGACATAAGAAATGAGCCTATGGAGGTTGCACCAACTGCACATCACATGATGGGCGGCCTCAGGATTAAACCCGACTGTTCAACATCTGTTCCGGGCCTGTTTGCATGCGGTGAGGTCACAGGAGGTGTCCACGGAGCAAACCGTCTTGGCGGAAATTCACTTGCGGACACACAGGTGTTTGGAAAGCGTGCCGGAGAGTCCGCAGGAAGAACTTCTATATCAGATAAAAAAATCAGCACCAGGCAGATAGAAGCGGAGAAGATGCGCCTTAAAGCTTTTATGGATGGAACAGAGAGTGTTTCAGATATAAAAAATTCGCTTAGAAAGACAATGTGGGAAAATGCAGGAATCTTCAGGACAAAGGAGAAGCTAAAAACCGCTCTTTCAGATATTGAAATCCTCAGGAGGAAAAAACCAAAGGCAGCTTCAAAGCAGAATCTTTCAGACTGCTGCATCCTTGAAGACATGCTTGCAACTGCAGAGCTTGTTGTAAAAGGAGCACTTCTTCGCTGCGAGTCCAGAGGAGCGCATGTAAGAAAGGACATAATTACAGAATGGACGCCTGAAAATTCACCATACGGCCATACCTGCCAGTCGCTGTTAAAATCCGGAATTGAAAAAAGGAAGGGGCATTAAAATGGCAGAACAGAGCACCAGAAAGATTACATTTTATGTCTCAAGATTTGACACATGCAGAGACGAAAACACAGGCGCAGTCTTAAAAAAGTATACCGTTTCTGTTCACGAGGGGGCAAGGGTTTTGGATGTTCTTATCGCAATTCGCGATACTATCGATCCAACGCTCTCTTTTCGCTACTGCTGCGGTGCAGGACAGTGCGGAAGCTGCGCAGTGCGTGTAAACAGTGAGCCAAAGCTTGCCTGCATGACAGAAGCAAAGGACAATATGATTATTGAGCCCCTTGAACTGCCTGTGATTAAAGATCTTGTCGTGGATATGGTCCAGTTTTTAAAGGATATGCCGGGCCTTGTCCCTTCTGCATCGTCAAATCTTCCTTCAAAAGAGGATATAGACAAAATAAAACCAATACGCGACTGCATAGAATGCCTCTGCTGCGTTTCTGTCTGCCCTGCAATGGATGTTACAGAGTTTGACGGCCCTGCTTTTATGAGACAGGAGATGAGGCTTGCTCTTGACCCGCGTGATGAGAGAAACAGGATTCCTCTCTGCGTATCTGACGAAGGGCTTTTTACCTGCACAAGCTGCCAGGCATGCTGGAAGGTATGTCCAAAAGATATTGAAATCCCCGGAAAAGCTATCGAAAAACTTCGTGAGCTTGCTAACAGGCAGGGCCTTACACTCCCGCGGCATCAGGAGGTTGCAAAGCTTGTTGAGGATACAGGCAGAAGCGTTGAAAGGCAGGATATAACACTCTTTGAGCAGATACCGGAAGTTATAGAGCCTTACGGAGAGGTAAAGCGTGAAGCAGGATTTTTTACAGGCTGCCTTTATAACCTGAGACTTCCGCAGACAGCGCTTGATGCAATAGAGGTCTTAAAAAGAAACGGCGTCAGAATTATCGTTCCAAAAGATCAGGTGTGCTGTGGATCGCCACTAATACGGACAGGGCAGACTGCTTACCTTTCAAAACTAAAGCAGAAAAACATAGACTGCTTTGAAAAACGGGGCATTAAAACTGTTCTTACCATGTGTGCAGGATGCGGCTCGACACTCAAAAACGACTATGAAACTCCTTATGATGTCATCGATATAAATGAGCTGCTGACAGATTTGGGAATAGAAGCGCCTGAAAAAATTGATGTAAAGGTTACATATCATGACCCCTGCCATCTTCTCAGAGGTCAGGGCATAAAAGATGAGCCAAGAAAGCTTCTCGAAATGGTAGCCGGCGAATTCACAGAGATGCCTGTGAAATGCTGCGGTTCAGGCGGGGGGGTAAAATCCGGCCTTCCTGATGAGGCAAAGGCACTTGGCGCAGAACGCTCCGCTGAAATAGACAAAACAGGATGCGATGTTGTTGTAACCTCCTGTCCTTTTTGTGAATTTCACATTATGTCATGCACAGACAAGCCTGTTAAAAACATAAACACCCTTCTTCTTGAAGGCTACAAAAAGAAGGATGAGATTAAAAGGGCAGAAAAATAACATGAAATTTTTAATTCTCTAAAATGCAGGATAAAAGGATGGATAAAAAATCTTATGCTGCAATTGTGGCGGCTTTTACTCTTTTAATTATTTCAGCCGCTGCATGCGGATGCACTGACAGGGAAACAAACTCTGTGCCGGAAAATCTGACAGTTGTTACAAAAAACACCTGCTGGTCGCCTGCGATGTCATCAATTATCGGAATTGATATAACACCCGAATATGATTGTGATTATGACTGCATCTTTCACTGGACAGCGACTGGTGATTCCTCTCCAAAAACAGAGCTTCTTTTGTGGGGAGTCGAGACAAAGGGCGGAATAACAGAGAAGGGAAACGACACATGGACCAGACAGGGAATTACTCTCTGGTGGACATGCAGGGAATATGAGATTGAGAAAATGCCAGAAAAGTTTACATTAAGGATTGAGGCGGTTGAAAGCAGAAATAATACTACACTTGCAGAAACCGAGGTAGAAATTACAAGAAAAGCAATGATCTATTGTGTTGAAACAGGATAAATTTTTTTTAATTCTCCTCAATTTTAAATCACATCGTTATATACTGAAAAGATATTGCCATGTGATCACTCACGATTATTACTTCTGATATGTGAGCTTAATAAAATATGACGTATCCGCATCCTGCCTCAATTATACTCAAATATCGTGAGAGTTTATCTTTTGCGCCAAAATCAGTGCAATGACAGGGATGAATCTGCTGTAAGCCAAGATTTTTAAGAAATTCTCCTGTCTTTAAAAGCCTGTATTCACTGGCATCAAGAAGATGAAAGCCTCCAATTATATCAATAAAATCATTCCTTCCAACGGCTTTTTCCGCCTCTTTTGCAATTGCACATATTCCGCTGTGCGAACAGCCTGTTATCACAACAATTCCTTTTTCACCTGAATAAACAAGGGCTGAATCATCAGGCGAGCAGTCTGCAGATTTTTTTCCGGAAGAGTCAAAGGATACACCTGCATATGAAGGGGGCTCAAAAGATGTTTTTTCAGATACCTGCCCGATAAAGGTAAGATTTTCTGTTATTTTGTATGGCTTTTTAGTAAGGACTACGTCTGCAAACTCAGAGGTTTTTTCAAAATTAACAGGAGAGCCGATACTTCCAAATGAATCATCACAGATATCCCGGAATACCTGTGGATGTGCAATTAAAGCTGGTTTTTTAAAGGACAATCCTTCTTTTTCTGCTTCTTTATACATCTCTTTTAAGTGAACAAGACCGCCCGTATGATCGATATGCCCGTGTGAGAGAACGATATAATCTGTCATAAGAAGATTTATTCCGAGTTTTTCTGCGTTTTTTATGAAAACATCCGAATATCCTGTATCAAAGAGAATTTTTTTCCCAAAATCCTCAATAAAAAATGAAAGGCCGGGCTCTCCTGTAAGGTAGAGATCTGTTATTGTATTGTTGTCGCAAAGAACTGTTAATTTCATATAATTCAGGCCTTTGTTTCAGAAGACTCAGAATTTTCTGAATCACCCTCGCCTGCGATCCTCTCCTTCAGACCCTTTGTTGCATAAATAGACTGGATAATTGATGAAATTTCACCGGAATATTTTTTATCGCCTACATTAAGCTCCAGCTGGAGGAGCGGGACTGCATCCTCTCCGATTCTTATGAGTGCTATCGCGGCAGATTCCTTTGACACTGATGTTCCGGTTTTTACCTCCCCGATAAGGGCAGGCACTGCTGTTTTTCCGAGGCCCGAAAGAGTTATTGCAGCCCAGTTGCGCTCGTATTCGTTATTTGAGGATAAAAGACCTGTAAGCGGATCAACAGAAGGTCTTCCAATCAAAATCAATGCTGCCGCTGCACTATATGATGCATTATCATCGCCTTTTGAGAATACTTTTGTCAGCGGAATTACTGCAGGTTCACCTGATTTTATAAGATTTTCAACTGCTGCCTTCTGGATCTCCCGGTCTGATGAAAAAAGGGCGCTAACATTTTCAGCTATGCCAGGATCAGTGTTTTGCGAAGTTTCAGTACACCCGCAAAAGCATACAAAAAAAGCCAGAATAAAACCACATATTATTGAAAATTTCATGAAATTCATAAATCTCTCTAAACGATTTTGCCCTTTTGCATATTAAACCAATAGTCCCGGGCATTCCTGCATCATGGACTTTTATTAATGCCGGCAAAAAAAAAAGCCATTGTCTAACCATCCGGTTAAACCTGCACACCGAAAAGATAGTGAATATTAATATAAATTCAGATTAAAATGTGAGCATTATAATACAGACAGCGAAAAAGCAGGCTAATATCAGGCCCCGGCTTTTAAACTGTTCCAAAATAGAGAACACGGTTGTTTATGGATTATAGTGCTGTTTCAATTGCCGGAAAAAGGGTATCCAATGAAGATTCCTATATTGCGGCGCGGATAGGCAGGGGTCTTTTGCTTGCAGTTGCAGACGGCCTCGGCGGGCATGCAGCAGGTGAAGTGGCATCAGACATAGCTGTCGAAACAGTCAGAAAGGTGTTTTCGGATGGTTATTTTGAAGGTATGGATGCAGATGAGAAAAAAGAGCTTCTGATACATGCATTCAATGAAGCCGATTCAGAGATTTTAAGGAACGCATCTGGTAAACAGGAGGGGATGGGAACAACTCTTGTTGCCGCATTTGTTGAGGACAACTGTGTAATAGCTGCAAACACAGGCGACTCCCGCCTTTACCATTGCAGCAGTGAATTAAGGCAGGTCACATCAGATCATTCACTTGTACAGGATCTCGTCAGAAAAGGCCTTGTTGAACCCGATGCCGCTCGTTTTCACCCTATGAAGCATATTATCAACCACTCACTCGGGGGGGATTTTACAGTTGATACATACTGCTTTACTGCTAATGCTGATGATACCATCCTTCTTTCAAGCGACGGCCTTCATGACTACATTTCAAAAAGAGATATAGAAGCAATCCTGAGGAAAAAACCGGCAAATGATATTGCAAAAGAGCTCATCAGATCCGCAATGCTCTCATCGGATGATAATATAACAGCAGTAGTTATGATAATTTAGGGATTTGGCCGGCTGAAAATTTGCAGTTTCAACTGACATAATTAATATGCGAAAGCGCGAATTTAAGAAAAGCTGAAAATTTTAAAAGTGATGCACATGGATGAAGACATAAACGAAAATACAATCGCCATTTCAAATGACCCGGACTTCTATGAGGATCTTTCAGAATACTTAAATGTCCTCTCAAACCCGACAAGGCTGAAAATTCTCAAATTAATTGAGCATCACCCGAAAGAAGTCAGGGAGATTGCAAAAGAGATTAATACAAGCTACGAAAATACAAAAAAACACCTTGATAAGCTTTTAAACACAGGTGTAATCAAAAAAGAAGCCGGAATGGGAAGACAGACTTCCAAAGGTTCTCTTCCGGTTTGGAAATATTCGCTTATCCCCGGAGGAATGGAGGGCATAATCCGTAATTTGAGCATATTCAGCAACATAGATATAAGAATCGGCGAGGATGAACTTAATTCAAAACTAAAATCTGTCCGCAGCATGCTTGAAAGCGGAGAAAAAACAGGCATTCCGGTCGTCATCGTTCTTGGCGGAGAGGATGACGGAAAAGTATGGCCTTTAAAGGAAAAAGAGGTCCCGGTCGGTCGCGAAGACATATCAGCACCGGAAATTTTAAAAGAAGGCTCAATTATTCTCTCATCAGGATATGAAGCTGTGACAAGAGTTACAAAACCTCATGGCAGATTTATCCAAAGAGGAGATGAGTGGTTTTATGAAGACTGCAAAAGTACCGGCGGCAGCTACATTAACAATAAAAAAATTCAGCATGGAAGGGAAAATCCTGTTAAAAACGGGGATATGCTTGATCTTGCAAGAGGCGCAAAGGGAGCAAGACTGATTTTTAACATCACATGAAAAATAACCTGAAAATATCTAATAAAAATATCCGGGATAAATTATCTCCTCCTCCGGTATAAACCAAAACACATCTAAACTTGAGAGGCAGAATATAATTCAAAGCCAGGTTAAGACGGGAACAGGTATGAGGGGGACAGATAATTCAATTGATAAATCCATAATATATGCTTCATCAAAGCAAATCTTTTTGCTTTTTCTTTTTATCATGCTCTCTTTTTCACTGGCAGTATATCCTGCCTGTGCAGGCGATGTAAGAGTTGGTCAGAGCACTTTTTCTACTATATCAGAGGCACTTGACTCTGCCGCTGATGGTGCAACAATCGTTGTTTTTGGCGGTGAGTACAGGGAGAATCTGATTATAAATAAACCAGTTCAGCTTCTCGGTGCTGACCCCGGTACAGGAAAACCTGTTATCACTACAATATCCGGAGAAGCGGGAATAAGAGTAGACTCCAACGGCGTTTCAATCGAAGGATTTACAATTACAGGTGATTCTGAATGTGCAGTCCTGATAAATTCTGACAATAACATATTATCTGACAATGATATCCTTAAAACACCTGTAGGAATAACTGTTTTTTCATCCGCAGGCACAACAATCTCCGGAAACAACATAAAAGGCCACAGAATAGGCCTCTTTATTGATGATTCTGCAGACTGTGCAGTCTACCTTAACAATTTTGAGAACACAATTAATGCAAAATCACTCTCAAAACCTGTCAGATGGTCTACATCAAGCATGATCTATATTTATTCAGGTCAGAATTTTACGTCAGAGCTGGGAAATTACTGGAATGACTATTACGGACAGGATGAGAATAAAAACGGCATAGGCGATCAGCCCTACAGCCCTTATGAAACAGCAGGTCTGATAAATACACAAAACCAGATGTTTTTAAACAGCATTAACCTGCAGAATCTCGCAACAGGAGGAAGCAGCTACTGGCAGAATCTGTTCTATACATCAAACTACGTACTTGATGACTCTCCACTGATTGATTACAGCATAAACTACAATATCCTCGCGCCTGCCGGAACACAAACAGGATCACAGGGTCCTGATGAAACAAAGTCTGGAAATAATTCGCTTAACAGAATTTTGCCCGGACAGAAGCCTTTACAAAAAGCGGATTGGTGGGATGTCGGCTCGCCATTTGAGATAGTATTTTTAATGCTTCTTATATCAGGAGTTTCAGCAGGACTCATCGCATTTTCAGGGGATTTTGGATCACTTAATTCAGAAAGGAGACCAAAAAAACTCGAAATTTTATTCTTTTCAGGAGGATATTTTGCACTTGCAACAGCCCTTTTGTACTCCTCAATATCCTATGCATCAAGGCTCGTATACAATAATGTGGATTACGGATTCGTACAGATTGGATTCATACTTATGACAGCATACCTGATTGCATCATCAGGTATTCTCGGAGTTGGAATAATACGCTCCAAAATCCCCCTGCCCCTGTATAGGATACATCCGCAATTTGCGGCCGCCTCAACTGCGGCATTTATAATTGCAATTATAACTGCACCTCTGGATCTCGGGCCGATTACATCGGTCTCATACCCTGCCGCTCTTGTTCTTTCAGTGCTTTTACCTGTTGTATTCAGCCGTCTTTTCAATGAATCAGAAAGCACATGGGGTGAAAAAATTTTCAGCGCCCATAATTTTACAATTATTGGGCATGACCATGATTCAACTTTTATGTATCCTGATGAAAAACAAGTGCTCTCTTCAGGAATGAGCGGCTCATATTTCCCCGCCCCCCTGAATGAAAGATACATGGATGTTGAGTTTATTGGAAAAGGCGGGATTGCAAGAGTATTTAAAGCAAAAAGACGCTTAGACGGAGAGGTTGTTGCAGTAAAAGTTCCAATTAATTTTGACGAGGCAACTGGCAGGCTCTTTATGAAAGAGATGAGAATCTGGGAGGATTTAAAACACCCGAATATTGTAAGCCTATATTCTGTCAACATCCTTCCCGTGCCATTTGTTGAGATGGAATATGTATCAAGGGCATTATCAGACCTTGACCTGCCGCTTACACAAAAAGAGGCCTTTAAAATAATATGCGGTATAGCAAACGGACTTTTGTATGCACACAGCAGGCACATTATTCACCGTGATATAAAACCACAGAATATCCTCATAACTGATGACAATAACCCAAAGATAACAGACTGGGGTCTTGGAAAAATAATAGGTGACGGAAATGAGACAACAACTATTGGCTTTTCCCTAAACTATGCAGCCCCTGAACAGATTGCACCAAAGAAATATGGGAAGCCAGATGTAAGAACAGACATCTACCAGATGGGAATATTATTCTATGAGATTCTGGTCGGACAAAAGCCATTTTCTGGATTGGGCGTTGCTGAAATGAGTGATGAGATACTATACAGGACACCTCTTATGCCTTCAGAAAACAGGGAGGAGAACATAATATTTGATGAAATCATAACAAAGATGCTCTCCAAAAACCCTGACGACCGGTATAGCAGTATAAATGAGCTGATTTCCGCTCTCAAAAACATAAAACCCCTGATTTTTGATGAAAGCACCTGAAATTTTAAACAGGACAATATAAACCCTAAGTCCTGAGTGAACCAGCAGCCGGGTTTATCCGGGATTAATTTAACATGATGAATCCCCAAAGCACAGCAGAACTTTGTTTTGGTAAACTGAATTCATGTATAACCTCCCGGTTAAATGAATGAATAACCTCCATTCAACCCATTTATATCAGGAGAAATTAACTGATGTATAAGGATGGCAGGAAAGGACATTGCTTAATGCAGTCTTTTTATGCTCCATCTGAAAAATGTATGACGGCACACTGATGCCGGTCAATGAATGATGCATGAATGAAAGAGATTTCAGTCATGAAAATTTATAAAACCGGAGGTGGTGCGGAAACATTGAAAACAAAAGCATCAAAAAAAAAAGAGAATTGCAATTAATTCGACAGACAAAATCAGGTAGGATCACAATCCAAAATCACCAGACATAAAAACCGAAACGGCCGGCGATAAAAACGCCCCAAAACTTGATAATCCTGCAAAATATATAATTCACACTCGACTCCATAAAACACTGCATGAAGAGATTCATGCAGATTTTATTTTGCAGGATAATTTAAATAAAGCCAGAAAATAATTGTCCATAAAAATCCATAAATTTTATTTTTTGATCAGTTTTCTTCAATAATTCCAATTTGGGACTTTGTTTTTCGAAAAAAAATTATTTTATCCATATAACATCCGTATAACCTGAAGGTTATATGAATGAAAAAAATCCATTAAGACCATTTAAGGCAATCTTCACAGAATAAAGAGGAAAGCTCACAGGCTTAAAGTTCGGAAATATCATGTGCATTAAAAAAGCATTAAGGGAAGTATTTATTCTAATTCTTATATCAGGAGCAGTGATAACATCTGGATGCACAGGCAATGCACAGATTTCACATAACGGGAGTGAATTTTCGGCACAGACCTCAATAGAAAACAGCCTGAATACAGAATATGAGCTGGAATTTATGAAATACATATTAAGCGAGATGAAAAGCCAGGGTAAAAATATAACACTTCCGCTTGAAATCTACCGCATTGCAAGACTGCAGGCAAAATCAGGAGACACAGGCGGTTTTAAAGAATCTGTCGACCTTTTTTATGAGCAGTCCAATTCACTCATGGCAGGAGTCTGCAAATTAAAAATATGCAATCTGAGTGAGCCAGAGGCTTAGAAAAAAAATCCCTTTTTATTCCAAACCATATTCTTGAAAAAAAAAATTCAGAAACTTCAGAAAAGAATAAATTATTTTTTTTAAATTTTTTGATTATTCATTGCGGATGAGATAAGAGTACGCCGAAAGAGCGGCTTTTGAACCATCACCTGATGCAATTATTACCTGTTTTCCCTCTGTATCAGTGACATCACCCGCTGCAAAAACACCATTTATGCTTGTTTTTCCATTTTTATCAGTTATTATCTCGCCTTTTTGGTTAAGCTCGACAAAGCCGTCCATAAAGCCGGTGTTTGGAAAATGACCGGATGCAGGGAAAATTCCTGAAACTGAGATTACCTTTTCCTCACCGGTATCACGATTCTTTATTTTTGCTGCATGAATCATATCATTTCCAATAATCTCAAAAACCTCATAGCCTAAAAAAGTCTCTATGTTTTTTATCCCCTCATACTGCCTGACAAAGGCTTCATCGGCTTTAATTTTGCTCCTTACAACGAGGTATACCATGTTTGCAATTTTGCTCATCTCAATTGCAATAGATAGTGCTGAATTTCCGCCTCCGACAACGCATACATCCTTTCCCTTAAACAAAGGCCCGTCGCATGTCGAGCATGCACTGATACCCTTACCAATATACTTCTCTTCGCCTTCTATTCCAAGCCAGCGTGGCTTTGCACCGGTTGCAATAATAATTGATTTTCCTGAAAAAATCCTCCCGGAAGAGGTTTTTACAACAAATATACCCTCCTTTTCAAACACTTTTGAAATGCTGTCAAGCTCAATCCGAATGTCCTTTGAGCGTATCTGCTCTTCAAATTTATGCATCAGTTCAGCGCCTGTTATAACACGAAATCCCATGTAATTCTCTATAGACCATGATTCAAGCGCCTGTCCACCGATATTTTCGGTGATTATTGCACAGGAAAGCATTTTTCTTGCACAATACATGGCTGCTGTAAGTCCGGCAGGCCCTCCACCAAGTATAAGAACATCATAAGAATCAGGCTCCTCTGAATCCCCGAAAATTTCGTTAAGCCTTTCCATATCAAAGCCGATGATGACCTCTCCGTCAATTACAGATACAGGGACACCGTACTGGCCGGAGAGCTCAATCATCTCTTTGGCAGCATCCTGATCGGCACCCACATCAATACTTACATATTTTACATTGTGCCTTTCAAGATAAGCCTTTAAAAGACGGCAGTACTGGCACGCTTTTGTTGAGTATACTTTTACATCCGTCATAACTACTGCTATCATTTATGATATTATTTAAATGTCGTCCAAAAATATACGAAAAAAAGATTTTTTATTCAACTTCCTTAAACATTCTTGCAGGAACACCACATATAGGGCACTGCGCCGGAATTTCATCAAACTCGATGTTTCCGCATACCGGGCATAAGTATATCTTTTTGACGGCGAGGTCATCTCCTTTGGATACTGCCTCGAATGCTCTTTTATATCTGTCTGCATGAACCTCTTCCGCCTTCATTGCATGAGTGAAAACAGTCTTTGCCTCGTTTTGCCCCTCTTCCTCTGCTCCTTTGACAAAGGACGGATACATCTTCTCATACTCTTCTGTTTCACCAGCAAATGCACCTTTTAAGTTCTCCTCGGTTGTCCCAACTTTCTGCATCACAAACAAAAGCCTCTTTGCATGAATTGCTTCAGCCTCCGCTGCGGCCTTAAAAAGTTTTGAAACATTTGAAAACCCTTCTGCGGCAGCTTTCTCAGAAAAACTGGTATACTTGCGGTTTGCCTGCGATTCTCCTGCAAAGGCTTCTTTAGCATTATCCATTGTCGTCATAATATTCTCCTTTTTTTAGTTCTAAGAAAATAATTCTTTTTATGCTATAAATGATTTTACCTGGTAATTGCTTTTTTGGTTTTTGGAAAAACCACTTTTCTTAAAGATTGTGCATAAAATACATGAAAAATAATTCTATCAGAGCATAAATAGACCATAAAAAATGAGGTTTAATTAACTTCATCTGAAGTTATGAATTAGTGATTTAACTAAAAACCCGTCTTATGCAATATTCTGTTGTATATTTATTCCGGATTTTTTTCTTCAGTCCTCCAGTGTTGAGAGATCACCCGGGTCCAGGCCCATCTCCTTTGCCCTTAAAACACGTCTCATAATTTTTCCGCTTCTTGTCTTTGGAAGGCTTTCAGCAAACCTTATATCAGAAGGCATTGAAATGGGGCCAAGGGTCATCCTGACATGATATTTTAACTCATTTTCAAGTTTTTCTGAAGGTTTGAAGCCCTCAGTAAGTATTACATGCGCAACTATAAGATTTCCTTTCAGATCATCTGGCACACCAATAACTGCCGCCTCTGCAACCGCCTTATGCTCAACAAGTGCAGACTCAACCTCAGCTGATCCAATGTTGTGGCCTGAGACGATTATAATGTCATCGGAACGCCCTATAATCATTATATAGCCATCCTTATCTTTTACTGCCATATCCCCTACGGTGTAGCATCCCGGAATATCATTCCAGTAATGCTCATATCTTGCCCTGTTGTTCCATACTCCCCTCATCATGGACGGCCAGGGGGTTTTTATCACAAGTTTTCCGTTAACACCCGGGGGGACAGGATTTCCTTCCTTGTCAACAATATCCGCAACAATTCCCGGGATAGGTTTTCCCACAAATCCCGGCTTCATCGGCTCTCCGACAACCGTTGTTATCATGTGCATTCCGGTTTCGGTCTGCCACCAGGTATCAACAACAGGAAGCTTTCCCTTGCCGATTACCCGGTGGAACCACTCAAATGCTTCAGGATTCAAAGGCTCCCCGACAGAGCCCAGTATCCTTAAGCTTTCAAGGTTGTACTTGTTTGGCCAGGAATCACCGAACTTCATGAACATCCTGATAGCTGTCGGTGCAGTGTACATGATAGTAACTCCAAAGTCCTCTATCATCTCCCACCACACACCGAGGTCAGGATAATCCGGAGTAGTTTCAGAGAAAAGTATCGTCGCACCCGCTGCAAGCGGCCCGTAGACTACATAGCTGTGCCCCGTAATCCACCCGGGATCTGCTGTGCACCAGTATACATCCGAGTCCTTGATGTCGAATATGTACTTGGATGTATAATATGTGCCGACCATGTATCCTCCGCAGGTATGCATAATGCCTTTTGGTGCTCCGGTGGTGCCGCTTGTATAAAGAATGAAGAGCGGATCTTCAGCATCCATTATTTCGGGGTCGCAGTGGAAGCTTTCTCCTTCGATTAAGGAATAATAGTCAAGCTCCATCTCAGCATAAAGCTCTATTTCAGGCTTAGTCCGCCTGTAGACAATTATTCTCTCAACGGAAGGTGCGTTTACAATTGCTTCATCTACAATTCCCTTTAAGTCGATTCTTTTTCCGCGCCTCATGCTTACATCGGCTGTTATCACAAGCTTTGCCTGGGAGTCAACAATCCTCTGGTGAAGCGACTCCGATCCAAATCCTGCGTATACAATTGTGTGTACTGCGCCGATTCTTGCGCATGCCAAAATCGCGATTATATGCTCCGGAACAAAAGGCATGTAAAAGCAGATGCGGTCACCTTTTTTTATGCCAAGTTTTTTAAGTCCGTTTGCAAACTGCATTACCTCACGAAAAAGCTGGCGGTATGTAAAAATTCTCTCAGTTCCATCATCCCCTTTCCAGATCAGAGCAACCTTGTTTTTTCTGCTGTTTAGAACATGCCGGTCAAGACAGTTTTTCGTGATGTTTAATTTAGCGCCTGAAAACCACTTTGCATCAGGGTAATTCCATTCAAGAACGCTGTCCCACTTTCTGTCCCATTCAAGCTCCCCGGCTATGCCTTCCCAGAACTTTTCGGGATTTTCGACAGACTCACGGTAAACCGTTTCATAGTCCCCCATCCACCTGTAATCACGATAAGAGGGGTCCGGAACATAAACCGGAGTCTCCATTTTATGAATTTCTTCAGTCATCTCTTTGCCCTACCTCCGGGCTTTTCTACACTATTAATCATTAAGAATTATATAGTTTACGGTCGAATTGCCTTTCGGCAAATGCCGACGACAGGATTAAACCATCATGTTACTTAAGGATTCAAAAGCGGTAAATCTATAAATCATGTAATTGATAACGTCAAACAGGGAATCAGAGATATATTTGCAGAGCTATGAAAAAAATAAGAGATACAAGGGCAGAGGACAGGCCTCGTGAAAAAATAGAAAGGCTGGGTGCGGAAAGCTTAAAAAACAGGGAGCTTATTGCCGCTATTATTGGAAGGGGAATACCTGGAAGGGACGTAAACCAGATATCTGCTGATATAGAAAAAATTCTTGACGAAACTGAGGGAAAACCAAAATTTTGCGATCTTTTAGAAGTAGAAGGAATGGGAATTTCAAAGGCATCACAGATTATTGCTGCATTTGAACTGTCAAGAAGATATTCAGATAATAAAATAATTAAAATCACTTGCCCCGAAGACGTTTTACCCCTTGTCGATTACATAAAAACCAAGACTCAGGAATACTTTGTCTGCATTACGCTCAACGGCGCAGGTGAAATTATAAAAAACCGTATAATAACAAAAGGAATTTTAAACCACAGTCCTGTGCATCCCCGGGAAGTCTTTGCCGATGCCATAACAGACAGATGTGCATCTGTAATATTCGTCCACAATCATCCCTCAGGAAATCCCGAACCTTCCGCACAGGACTTAGAAATTACAAGGAGGCTGTGCGAATCAGGAGAAATTTTAGGCATTGAGGTTTTGGATCATCTTGTTATATCTAACCGCGGATTTGTAAGCTTTAAGAAAAGAGGTTTTATTTAGATTTGCTTTTTTTAATCTGAATTGCAATTTGAATTTATTACTGACTTAACTTTCTGAATTCTTTATTTTTAAAGAGAATTAGGAATGCTTTTTCTTGTCTTCAATAATTTTTGTACACATATCAAATGACTTTTTGTAAGCTGCCTCCATGACAGCAGGCCGGGTTTCAATATCTTTTATGGAATCCATGTCATTTTGAAGAACACTCTCAAAAAGAGGTGCATCGATAATATCGCAGAAAGCATCTATTGTAAGCTTTACACCATCAAAGTCATTTGGAATGTTCATCCCGCCAATGGATAAGAGAAGAGTTTTTCTCCATTTTTTCTGCTCTTTTGTGATCATCGGCTCATGACGCACATACTTAGCCATGAAAAAAACCTGAAATCTGTCAATAAAGGATTTGAGTGCACCAGGAATTCCCATAGTCATAACCGGTGCTGCCACAATAAATCCGTCTGCTGATTTAAACCTCTTTAAAAACGGAGTAAACTCATCATTTATCATACAGCCTTCGTTTTTTTCACAGTAGAAATACTCCATGCATGACGAAAATTTTAGAGCAGGAACATCTACCCGGACAACACTGCATCCGGCGTCTTTTGCTCCGGAAATTGCCTTTTCCAAAAGTTTTGCTGTATTGCCGTCAGGAACAGGGCTTCCCATAAGCGCAATAATCTGGGCTGTCATAATTATTCTTTATCAGAACTTTGAGGATTTAAATTTTCCCGTTTTTTAAAAACCGAAATGAATGACAAGGATTTAATTTTTATGATACTGACTCATTCAAAACAAATAAATAGATGCAGTAGTAATGAAAGGCTAAGGTGAAAACCAAAATGAGTGAAACACCAAAAAAGGTTAAGGCCGGAGATAAAGTAGGCAAAGGAAAATATGTCTGCGTAGACTGCGGTCTTGAATTTGAAATAAACGATTCCCAGCAGGATTTAAGAAAATGCCCTGCATGTGCTTGCGAAATGTACAACTGCTTTCCAATCACTCATATAAGAACTGATATTAAAACACCGGAAGATGCAAAGCTTCCTCCAAAAAGATAAAAATTTTATCTTTTTCTAAAATGAAGAGGTGTAATTTTGGTTAACGTAAAAGAAGAAGGCGAAATATTCGTCTGTGAAATCTGCGGAAACGTTGTTGAAGTAAAAGAAGCCGGAGGCGGCGAGCTTGTATGCTGCGGCGAACCTATGGCTTTAGAGGAGAAGTGAAAAAAAATGTGCAGCGAAATGGATAAACTTGGAAAAAACATAGGAAAAGTACCTGAAATCTTTAAAAAACTGGAAAAAACCGATCCCTTAATGCATGAAAAAATTCTTGCATTTGATAATCTTGTCTGGGACGATGGTGCACTGACACGCCAGCAGAAAAAAATAATTGCAATCGCAATTGCCGCATCGCTTCGTGATGAGCATGCAGTATACGCCCAGATTGCAGGGGCAAAAAATCTCGGCATAAAAAAAGAGGAGATAGAAGAAGGACTTCGTGTCGCATTTCTCCTCGCCGGAATGCCGGCGTATGTGTATGGAAAAACAAAGCTTGAGGAAGCTTACAAATAAATCCTCAAACCAGTAAGAGGAGTTGAAATGTGCATGGATATGGAATATTGTGAATGTGGTGAGAGACGCTCAATGCCGGTCATAGGCGAGCCTGCACCGGATTTTGAGGCGGTGACTAGCCAGGGGCCTATCAAACTTTCAGACTACAAAGGAAAATGGGTTGTGCTTTTTTCACACCCCGCAGACTTCACACCGGTATGTACTACCGAATTCATGGCTTTTGCAGAGATTTATGATGAATTAAAAGCGATGAACACAGAGTTAATCGGACTTTCAATTGACAGTGTCCACTCGCATATCGCATGGGTTAGAAACATTAAGGAAAAGATGGGTGTTGATATCAAATTCCCGATTATCGCCGACCTAAGCATGAATGTAGCAAAACTCTACGGCATGATTCATGAGGCTCAAAGCTCAACAGCGGCAGTTCGTGCGGTATTTTTTATCGACCCTGAAGGAAAGATGAGGGCAATGATATACTATCCACTCTCAAATGGAAGATACATGCCCGAGATCGTAAGAATTATGAAGGCATTTCAGACCAGCGACAAGCATAAAGTTGCAACACCTGCCAACTGGCAGCCGGGCGACAAGGTTATTGTCCCTGCACCTGCAACCCAGAAGGAATCCTATGAGAGGCTAACACAGGGGTATGAATGCAAGGACTGGTATCTCTGCTTTAAAAAGATATAAATTAAACATAAATGCAGGCGCATGCTTCATGCAAAGTTAAATCAAAACCAGAATAAACACAATTCCAAATTTATTTTTATTTTATTAATAGATTTTATTCATTTTTTATTTATTTAATAAAAGATTTATCAATTATCTTTATACTTTGTATATCTGAAGTTTTTCCGGTGCGATGTCACCATAACGGCGTGGAATTATATGAATATGCATATGCATGACTGTCTGCCATGCAGCATCTCCGGCATTGATAATTATGTTATAGCCATCAGAATGGAATTCTTCATCCAGAATTTCCCTGCATAAAGAAACCATATCCCACATTGAATCACGCTCATCTTTTTCTGCGTCAAAATAATATGAAAAATGTCTTTTTGGAATTACCAGAACATGTCCGGGAAGTACCGGGAAATCATCTTTTTTTGCATAGCATAACTTTGATTGTGCAATAACCTAAATCTGGATCAGGATTGCAGAAAGGACAGGTATATTCATTCTCTTTTGTTTTTGAGCAGTTATTTCCTGCATTTTCAGGATAATATCTTTTTTCTGTTTTTCATGTCTTTATTCATCTGATATTTCTTTATTATATCTTCATACATCTTTTAACCATGGCTTTTTTTAAAATTTTTGAAGATAATTATGAAATGATTATTTAACGCACAGCTTCAAAAATACCAAAAAATTTTGGATTTTTACAATTCCCGGATATTAACAGAATATCTGCTCTCATCAATGTATTTATATTAATATCTACTAAATAGCGAATGACAATGACAATATCAGTTCTGGGTTTTGCATCAAGTCCAAGAAGGCACGGGAATTCAGAGGAGCTTTTGGATTACCTCCTTGAATTTATGGCAAAAGAGAAGGACTCAAAAGTAGAGAAAATTGCACTTTCCGAGTATGATATAAAACCATGCAGGGGATGCAATGCCTGCGAAAAAAAAGGAGTCTGCGTAATAAAAGATGATATGCCAGCAATTCTTGAAAAAATAAGGGATGCTGACATTGTGATTGTGGCGTCTCCCATATACTGCATGAGCGTGTGTTCGCAGGCGAAGGCATTCATTGACAGAATGCAGGTCTTCCGCTCGATAAAATACGTATTAAAACAATCCATAGTACCGCCGGAGACAGCAGGCAAACGAATGGGCGTATTTCTCTCAACTGCAGGCCAGGACTGGGATTATGTCTTTGATGCTGCTATACCTGTAATGAAATGCTTCTTTCATCTCTGCGATATAAAAGACAAAAACACAGAGTATCTTTTAATTAACAGTGTGGATAAAAAAGGGGAGATAAAGATGCATCCCGACGCAAAAGAGCGTGCAGAAAAATTATCCCTGGAAATATTTAAAAAAATCAGAAGTTTTAGGGAGAGCTAAATTGATTAAGGTAATGGGAATAACCGGAAGTCCAAAAATTCACGGCAATACCGAGAAGCTGCTTGACAGTTTTTTAAAAGGCGCCGAAGATGCGGGAGCACAAATTGTTAAGATAAAGCTTAGAAATCAAAAATACACAAGCTGCCAGGGATGCAACAAATGCCACAAAACAGGAGTATGTGTATTAAAAGATGAACTGACACCTGTTTTTGAAAGCATAATGAATGATGTGGATATACTTGTTATTGCATCACCCATTTATTCAATGACAATAACAGCCGAGATGAAGGCCCTGATAGACAGAACACAGTATCTGTGGGCGAGAAAATTCATTAAAAAAGATCTTTCTTTTGATAGGAAGCACATGGAAAGGCACAAAGGAATTTTCATCTCCACGGCAGGACAGGACAATAAGAATGTATTTGATGCTGCTTTTCCTGTATTAAAGGCTTTTTTCAATGATGCCGGTTTTGATTATTCACTAAACATTACTGCAAATGCAATGGATAAATACGGAGGTATTGAAAATCGAACAGATATACTATCAGATGCAGAAAATAAGGGAAAAGAGACTGTATTAGCATTGAAAAAAATTATGAACGCTAATTAATATTTGAAATTAAAAACAGGCTTATTATATTTTTGCCGCTGAACGGCAGTCAGGGGGAGAGCGACTCTGATAAAAGAAGATTACCATTATCACAATGAAAGAAGACCTGGGCTGATTGCCGGGATAGAAAAATTTAGAGATGAGGAATAGAGAAAATAAAAAAAATCCAGCCTTTTCTCTAAAGCAGAAATATACAGCAACTATTGTGATTATTGCCATAATAATAAACATTGCAATTCTTTTTTACAGTACCAGGAGATATTTTACGTACTGGTAATTAGTGCTTTCATATTCCTTATGGCAAATTTTTTTTAAATGATGATTCCAACAAAAAAAAACATTCAGATTGCCAGAAAGAAGAAGAGGTCTAAAAAGAAAAGAGTTCCTGTACAGATTAAAGGCAGTGGTTGTTATATTTCAGATTGACTCAAAAAAATCTATGAAGGCAATAACGGGAGAGATTTAACAGAGTAGTCAAAACTTCTTGATGATATTGAGCGTGCGTGAGTCAAAACCAGATTCTTAACGACTGATCATCATGATTTCTTTGTTTACTTCCCCCTCTGCCTGATTGTGCAGGACATTGCCCTAATTCCTGAAATGACTAACATGGAGAGTTCACTATCAGACAAAACCAGCTGAAACTCCAACCAGTCTCTTTTTTATAGATTCATATCAGAAGATTAATAAAAAAACATAGATGTCTTTAGCAAATGCTAAAAAAATTATATTCATAATCTCAGGAGAGAATACTAATGAAACTGCAAAGAACCATATTAACCGGATTATTTGGCCTGATTCTTATTTCAATTATTGCATGCCCCGCTTCGGCTGAAAGTGACGAAACAACAATAGCGGGTGTCGTATCAAAAGTTATGCCTTCAGACGGCACAATAGAGATACGTGCAGAAAGGTTCTGGAACGGTGCAACGTGGACAGGAATTTCAGTTACATTTGTCACACAGGAATACATCACCGGCTCTGTTCCTGACAGCTCATTATACAAGAGAATTTATCCGGGCGATCCCGTACAGGCCACTTTTGCCGGTGATGAGGAAGAGATGGTATCCTGGCTTTGCATAGGAAAAGTGCAGTCAGGTGGATCCACAGGAAAATACCTCTCTGATGCCTATGGTGATCCAAAATACATTATCTCGCCATTTTTTAATAATTTCAAGCTCAAATATGAACCGGTTGCCGACTGTACCAAATGCTCTGGAGCATTATGCGACGCACCATATTCTGATTTAAGAGCATCACAGGGTTTTGAAGAGAAAAATTATGCAAATGACTACAGGATTAAAACAGGGGAAAGGCATGTTTTTTCAAGTCCTGAAGGATGTGAATCGGAATTTGCAGTTACATACATAAAAGGGCAGGCATCTTTGGGTGCTTGCAGCAGCTATCCTGCATCAGATGATGGGATGCCTGAGACGGTATTTGAAATGAATGTTGTTGTAAAGGGAACAGTTGCAGATATGACTCCAAAAGAGACAGTCATCCCGACAGCCACCTCAAAACCTCCAACTCCGCAGACGACTCATTCATCGCCCGGATTTTTCTTTGCAGCCGCAGCTGCCGGAATCATTGCAGCCATATTAAAAAGAGAAATTAAAAAGTAATTTTTTTTCATCAAAGGATGAAATTCAAAATTGCTGACAAAATTCCGCCGTAATCATAAGATATGAGAAGTACTGCAAGTGCAGTTATAATCATTGCCGCAAACACTGCAGGATTCCATGACAATATCTTTCTTCCGTCAAGTATGCTTACGGGAAGAAGATTGAAAAACGCTATCATGGAATTAACCGAGAGTCCTATTGTTCCTGTGATGAAGAGAATAAACGAAAGCAGAGAGCCTTCACCGGACGTATATCCAAGAACTGCACCTGCAAGAATAAGCAGGAAGAATGGAATACACAGAATAAGATTTACAAGCGGCCCTGCAACTGAAATTATCCCGTCTTCTTCTTTAGACATCACTCTTCCGGGCTGACCGTATATTACTGTTGCACCGGGTGCTGCAAAGACAACTCCTACAAGTGCTGCAAGGGCAACTGCAACAAGGAGCATCTGGTTGTCTTTGTGAAACTCTGCCCAGTAGCCGTATTTCATGGCTGTAAACTTGTGTGCAAGCTCATGGAGAAGAAATCCCAAACCAACAGTAAAAAGTGATATAACAAAAAACACTGCAAATGTAAAAGGGTTTATTCCACCGCCTCTTACAAAAATAAGAGTGAATGCGACAGCAATCGCAATCCACCCAATTAGAAGATCATTTCTCTCCCTGACAGGGATATTTGATAGTGTTGTATGGTTCATCTGTAATTAATACTGGACTTTGAGAACTCATATTCTTGTTGGATAAAAAATTATTATTATTTAAAAAAATGCAGCACCCCTCAACATTTTTCAGGTTGCCCGACAGAATTATTCAGCAATGAATCTTAAAAGTGCAAGGGAAGAGATAGAAAAAATAGACTACCAGATAATATCTCTCATTAAAAAGAGGCAGGAATGTGCACTTCTGATACACAATGCAAAAAAGGAGGAGAATGTGCCGGTTCGTGATGAGACACAGAGAGAAAATGTCATAAACCGGGCAGTTGAAAAGGCAGAAGAAGAGGGAATTAATAAGGAGATGACAAGAGAGATATTTGAAATTTTAATTGAGATGAATGAAAGCGCCCAGAAGAATTACTGATTCCTAAACTCTTGCGGCTGCTGTTATCAGTATATTTTCAGCATCAATAAAAACCGCTGATAAAATAATTTCCCTGCCTGCTAAATCATTCTCATCCGGCACTAATATAAATTCAGAAACTTTTCCTTCTTTTATCAGTTTAGAGAAAAATTCATCCCTCTTATCCGTCTTTTTCCATACTGCAGCAAAATGTTTTCCTGATATTCTGCTCTTTTCAAGAGAGAATATTTCTGCAAAGCTGTCATTTAAAAGCTTCAACTCAAAATCAGGGTGTGTCAGAATACACATCCCTGCCGGACTTTTAAAAAATATTTCCCGGAATATTTCCGGACCTTCAGGTCTTTTTTGAAAGATTAATGAAGGGATAAATCCTGACATTAAAACCAGTATTTGCATTAATCAAAAAAATATCTTTGCATGAGATCTTTTGAAGTAAAAAATAAAAAAAAACAATTTTAAAAATAAATTTAAAACGTAAATTTTAAACATGAATAATAAACTAATTTAAAAAAATAACTTTTACAAAAATTTATTGAAAAATCAGATTGAAATATATATTATGACTCATCATTCTTTTTTTATCATCGTCCCTATCCCGTCACGTGTAAAAAGCTCAAGAATTAGGTTATGATCCTTGTTTCCGTTGATGATATGAGCATGTTCAACACCCATTTCAAGGCATCTTATACATGCATCCAGTTTTGGAATCATACCGCCTATTATTACCCCTTCGTCAATAAGTCGTTTTGACTCCTCAACAGTCAGGCGGTGGTAAGTGCGTGTTCTTTGTGCATTCATGATGCCGTCGATGTCAGAGAGGTTTACAAACTTGTATGCCTTTAACGCAATTGCAATCTCACCGGCAGCAGTGTCTGCATTTACATTGAGAATATTTCCCATTCTGTCGATTGCAATCGGGGATACAACAGGGATGTAGCCTTTGTCAAGAAGGCCGGATAAAAGCTCGGGGTTTACCTCCTCGATATCGCCTACATACCCAAGGTCAACCTCCTCCTCTTTATCGCCAACAAAAATCTTCTTCACACCGGTCTTTTTTGCAAACATCAGGTTTCCATCCTGCCCGGCAAGTCCGACACCCTTTGCACCAAACTTAGCAATAAGGGATACAATATTTCCCCTGATCTTTCCGACAAGCACCATCTGCGCAATCTCCAGTGTATCATTGTCTGTAATACGAAGGCCGGCAACAAATTTGGGCTCTTTTCCCATTGCCTTCATCTTCTCTGTGATCTCCGGGCCACCGCCGTGGACAAGAACTACCCGGAGCCCCACATAATGCAGAAGAACCGCGTCCTGTATTACAGTGTCAAGGATGCCCGGGTCAACCATTGCATGTCCCCCTAACTTAACAACAATTGTCCTGCCGTGAAACTGCTGAATATAGGGCAGCGCCTCCATCAAAACATCGACACGCTTCATGTTGTGTACTTCCCGTTTATTTCCACATATTTCTCTGTCAGATCACATCCCCATGCTGTTGCAGAGTAGTCGCCTGCATCAAGGTCAATCAGGACAAATACTTTTTTACCATGCATAAGGCTCTTTGCCTTTGCAAGTGCATCAGGGTGCATCTTGTCATCTGCAAGAATCTCGCCTTTTTTTGCAAGAACAACACTCTCTTTCCCGTCTGAAATAGAGACAGTAACAAGACCCGGGTCAAAATCAACACCGGCACGACCGGCAGCGGCAATAAGCCTTCCCCAGTTTGGGTCTTCTCCATAGACCGCAGTTTTTACAAGAGGCGAGCCGACAACTGTCTTTGCTATTAAGGCTGCATCCTCTTCAGACGCTGCGTTATCCACCTTTACTTCGATGAATTTTGTTGCACCCTCCCCGTCCTCTGCTATCTGCTTTGCAAGGGAAATGCATACATCCTCAAGTGCAGAGCAGAATTCAGTATAACTGACCTTCCCGCGAACTCCGGTTGCTGTCAAAAAGGCACAATCATTTGTTGAGGTGTCACCGTCTACAACAACACGATTAAAACTTCTCTCTGCCGCAACAGAAAGAGACCTTTTAAGCTCCTCCTTTGAAATTTCGGCATCGGTGTATATGAATGCAAGCATCGTTCCCATATTCGGTGCAATCATCCCGCTTCCCTTTGCAATTCCGGCAACAGTAAACCCGGGATGGACTGATATTGCGGATTTAGGGAAGATATCGGTTGTCATTATTGCCTTTGCGGCATTTTCCTCCGATTTTTCATCCCTTAAAAGATCTTTTGAGATGCGCCTGCACTGGTCCTCAATGACATCTATATGCAGAAACCTTCCGATAACGCCGGTGCTGGCAACACCTATCCTGTCAGGAGTTGTCGAAAACGCCTCTGCTGCAATCTCAGCCATTCTTTTTGCATCGGAGATGCCCCTCTCTCCGGTGTATACATTGGCATTTCCGGAGTTTATGATAATTCCGTCCAAAAAGCCCTGCTCCATTCTCTCCTTCATAAGAACCACAGGGGATGCAGCAAAAAGGTTTTTTGTAAAAACCGCTGCTGCAGTTCCTTTTGCCTTGATAAGTGCAAGGCCAAACTTTCCTTCCTTAATGCCGGCCGCATAAACGCCTTCAACCGCACAGATACTCTTCATCTGTTACACACTCTCTTCTTCGGTTTTTTCCTTGCCCATGCTTATTCCGCGGACAATGTCACGGCGGGTAACAATGCCTACCAGCCTGTCATCATGCATCACAGGAAGACGTGCAATGCCCTCGGCAAGCATAAGTTTTGCGCCCTCTTCAATATCGGCCCCATAATCGACTGATACAACATCAGAGCTCATTATATCAGATACCGGACTTTCACCGATGTCAGATAAGGCCTTTTTTGTCTTTTCCCAGTTGACAAACTCGCGTATTGGAACTTCTATTATCTCAAGCGGGGACGGAAGCCATAGATCATCACTTAAGTCGCCTGTCTCAAGAAGAGAAAGTATGTCAGTCTCAGTAACAATTCCGACAACTCTTTCCCCCTCCATTACCGGAAGACCTCCGATTCTGTATTTTCTTAAAATCCCGGCAGCTTCGCTGACTTTTGAGTCCAGCATAACAGTTACGGGATTGGGTGTCATCACATCTTTTATCAGCATATTAAAACCTCACGGGATTTTTTTCATGGATAAACCGGCGCTGTCATAAGGCCGTCTTTTTCATCGAATCCGCACATAATGTTCATGTTCTGTATTGCCTGGCCGCTTGCACCTTTTACAAGATTGTCTATTGCAGATACGCAGACTATTCTTTTTCCCTCGCTTTCGACCTTTACATCGCAGAAGTTGCTTCCACGCACTCCGCCAAGAGTAGGATTTTTCAGGCGCACAAAGAACTCATTTTGATACATGTCTTTATAGAGCTTCTCAACCTCTTCCTGCTCCATCGGCTCATCAAGCAGGATATGTGCCGTTGTTAAAATTCCCCTGTTTACAGGAAGCAGATGAGGAGTGAAGTAGCAGTCAGCCTTTGAACCAAGATGTGCTGCTTCCTGCTTCATCTCGGCAAGGTGCCTGTGATTTGTCCACTTGTAGGCTGAAAAGTTGTCAGCCACATTTGTATACTGGTTTGTTGCTGACGGATTTGCTCCGGCGCCGGACACTCCGGTTTTTGAGTCATAAATTATTGTATGCGCATATTTTGCAATGGGAGCAGAGGCAAGCGCTGCTCCTGTTGGAAAGCATCCGGGATTGGCGACAAATGATGCATTTTTTATCTCATCACGACGGAGTTCACAAAGACCATATGGCGCCTCAAAGTATGCTGTATGGGAAACACCGTATGTCTTTTCATAAACATCCTTGGAAAGCCTGTAGTCTGCACTTAAGTCCACACATTTAATGCCCTTTTCCTTAAGGACTCCCGCGTAATTCATAGCAGCAGTATGAGGAACCGCAAGGAACACAAAATCAGCGTCAAGACTTTCCACATCAGGATTTGTGAATTTAAGATCTGTTAATCCAAAAAGGCCCGGATGGAGGGAGTGAAGGGGTTTTCCCTCCTCTTTTCGGGATGTGGCAACAGTCACTTCGGCTTTGGAGTGGCACAGAAGGAGACGGACAAGATCTCCACCGGTATAACCGGATGCCCCGATGATTGCAATATCCATGAAGAATAGTATTGTTATCTGTCCGAATTAATCCTTTGTGCCGAACCTTTGATAAAGCCTGTTCGCAAGAGTTTCGATATTTTCACGGTTCTCAAGACCAAGGATTAAGTCATCATCAAGTCCGGAGGTACCATACTCTGCACCAAGCCAGGCTCCGCAGATAAAGCCAATAGTGTCAGTATTTCCGCCGACGCTCACTGCAATGTTTAGAAAATCAGGATCCTGCCCGTAGCGTTCAATAAGGTAGTATGCCATTGGAAGAGTCTGATAAATGCTTACGTCATTTCCAAGGACTGAAAGTGCAGACTGAAGATTTGTCCCTTCAGCAGCTATTGAAAGAGCAGCACCGGTCTTAAGACCAAGGGTCTGATCCTCTAAGAATGCATTTTTCTGCGCCTCGTGCATTGGATTGTCATGATTGTCAAGCGTTGAACGAATAAGTGTTGCAAATGAAACTGCGGCTGCATGGGCACCAGGATTTGTATGTGTTACCGCACAGGCCTTTACTAGCTCCTCACGCATCGGAACAATATCAGTATACGAAAGCGCAAAAGGAAGACCCAGGGGAATACACCCAGATGTAGTTGAACTGCACCCGCTTAATTTTTCACCTGCCGCCATGTGCCTGCATGCAGTAATTATTGTTCCATCGGGAAACCTGAGTTTTTTTTCATCATGGAGTTTTTTAAGCCTCTCTGCATAGTTTTCAGGAGTAAAGTTTCCACTCACAAAAAGTTCTGATGCCAAAAGAACAATCTGAGTGTCATCTGTATATCCGCCGACAGGAAGAGATGCATTGGGGTGATTTTTTACAGCCTTCCTAAAACCGCTGCCTCTGCGTCCAACAGAAGGGGGAGTTGTTTCATAAGGCATTCCAAGGGCATCACCTATTGCTGCCCCAAGCATTGCACCCCTGTATTCATTCTGCATTGAATAGATTATTGATAATATACAAAGATTAATTCTTCGCAAAAAAAGTGTCCGAAAATATTGTGCGATTTTTCCAATGCAATTTCAGGCATACTCTTATTTAATAAACGACAAGTAGACATTACAAAAAAAGTTTTTTGATTAATTTTCGTCAGGTCATAAAAATGCTGCATATCTTAATTGTTGATGAAGAGGCGGAAGTTTTGGAAGTCACCTCAGTTTATCTGAAAAGAATTGGCGACTACACTATTGAAAAGGCATATTCAGCAAAAGATGCACTTTCACTGATCCGGAAAAAAGCGTATGATGCAATAGTCTCTGATTATGAAATGCCAGAGATGGACGGACTTACATTTCTAAAGGAAGTCAGAAGAATAAACCCTTCAGTGCCTTTCATAATATTCTCAGGCAAGGGAAGAGAGGAGGTTGTTATTGAGGCTTTCAGAGAGGGGGCCGACGGGTTTGTACAGAAAGGAAAGGATCTAAAATCACAGTTTGCAGAGCTTAATCACCAGATAGAGACTGCTTCCAGAAAAAGATTTACGGAATGTGAACTCAGGATGAAGGAATATGCAATTGAGGTCTCTTTCAACGGCATTCTGATTTTTGATGACAACAACAGGATTTCATATGCAAACAGCGCCTCACAAAAGCTTCATGGCTACAACTCCAAAGATGAAATTACAGGAAGAAATATCTCAGACATTTTTGACTTCTCAGACGAAGGCAATAAGGATGATGATTTTTTCAGGTCACTAAAAGATAACGGCATTTTTTTCGGCGAGGTCAAAGGTCTGAAAATAGACGGCAGCAGATTTGATGCACAGCTGTCTGCCATAAGATTATCCAACCCGGTTACGGGTGAGAGATACAATTTTGGTTCATACATTGATATAACAGAGAAAAAATTGGCCGAAAAGGCGCTTCTTGAATTCATAACAGAGGCTGCCAAAAGATTAAAAGAGCCTGTAAACCACATTAGCAGAAGCCTTTTTGAGACAGTCGAACTTCTTGACAGCAAAAAAGAGCCTGAGATGATAAAGATGAAAATCTCAGTGCAGATAAAAAACGCCGAACAGGTTATTATTAATTTAAATGAACTCAACACGGCAATATCAAAAGGATTTGGTTCAATACCCGATAATTTCAGGGAGTATCTTATAAGGTGAACAGTTGTCTTCTATCGATGAAATATTAGCGGATAACAGTAACGGGCAGATTGTCCTTACAACAGCTTCGGCGGAGAGGCTTTCAGATGCAAACTATGAGATAATTAAAAGCACAGCTGCACGTGGATACAGAACCATTGTAATTACAATAAACAACCCGTCACCGCTTCTAAAAGACCTTTACAGGTCAAAAGGAATTGATATTTCAAAGATCTATTTTATAGATTCAATCACAAAATATGCTCTTGGAAGCCTTCCGGGAGATCTTGACAATGCAGTTTTTATAAACAATCCGTCAAATCTTACAGATGTGGGCATTGCCTTAACCGAGATGCTAAAGGAAAATCCTGATGAGAAGACATGCGTTCTCGTTGATTCGATTAATACTATGCTTATCTATCTTCCAACATCAACACTTATCAAATTTATCCATTTTCTTTCGAGCAGGCTTCGCCTTATGAAATGCTTTGGGTTTTATCTGACGGTAAAGGAGGGAATAGACCCTGTTCTTTTCATGCAGCTCAAGACATTTTCTGATGTAATTGCAGATCTCTAAAAAACCTGAAATTTCAGGAATTTTGATGTTTTATGACTATGAAACTCAATAGCCTGTTATTTTAAGGATCAGGAATTACTTTTTTTTTAAAAATTAATACTGCAAAAAAAATGTTAAAAAATTCAGGTAGTAAAAACTTTTTTAATCCTCATCGGATTCAAATTTTTCCTTCATCTCTTTTCTTGCAGATCTCTCAAAACACTCTGAAGCTTCCCTGTACCTGCCAAGTTTAGTAAGACAGATTCCTTTCCTGTAAGATGCCCCGAGATCTCCGGGGTTTATGGATAATACCTTGTCATATGCCTCAATGGCAGCATCGTGCTTTCCAAGCTCCTCAAGGGCAAGACCTTTTCCGTACCAGCTGCTTGGAGACTGCGAGCCAAACTCAATTGCACGCTCAAAAGATTTTCCTGCATCATTGTATCTTCCAAGGCTAATCAAAAGCATTCCGCGTGCATCCCAAAGAGCCGGGTTTTTATGATCAGCTTTAATAGCGCTCTCATATCCTGCAAGGGCATCATCATACTGCCCGATTCTCTCATATGCATTTGCCTGTAGAAGATGTGCTCCTAAAAGGTCCGGCTTTTCCTTTAAAACCCGGCTGATGAACCTGACTGCCTTATCATATCCTCCCATATGCATCTGTGCTGTTGCACACTGGAAGAAGCTTTCAACATCGCCTTCGGAGTTTTCAAGCGCAGCAGAATAGCTTTGTAGAGCCTCTTTGTATCTGCCGGCCTTAAGAAGCGATTCCGAGCATAAAAGGCGTGTGATTTTATCCTGCGGCTCTATTAAAAGAGCTTTCAGATAACACTCTGATGCCTCGGCAAACTCTCCCATCCTGAATTTTGCATCCCCTTTTATTCTGTATCCTGTGTAGTTTTCAGGGTCATTTTCAATCAGGTTCTCGCAGGCCTCGATGCAGTCTTCGTACCTTCCCATAAGTGCAAGAATTTTTGCAAGCTTAATCCATGTGCCTGTATCCTTTTCATTCTCTTCAAGAATTGCTGCATAGTGTCCTGCGGCAAGCTCAAACTCACCTGTCTTCTCGCAAAGTGAGGCGATCTCAAGCCTTGCAGGAGTGTCATCAACATCGGTTTCAAGGAACTTTCCAAACTCCTTTATTGCCTCTTTTGTTTTTCCGGCACCGGACAGTGCAAATGCATAACTTCTCTGTGCAGCTTTGTTTTCAGGTGTCAGATCAAGGACTTTCTCAAATTCCGCGCAGGCTCCTGCATAACTGCCAGTCTCCAAAAGCAAAAGAGCCTTGTCAAGTAGAATACCCGGATCTTCAGGCTTTAGATCAGATGCCTTCTGAAGCGATTTTACAGCCTTTTCAAAATCGCCAATGCGCCAGAGTGCAAGGCCAAGCTCTCTCCACCCGATTGCATCCTCGCGGTTTGCACGCACATAATGCTCAAATGCCTTTGCGGCCTCTTTATATCTTCCAAGAAGTTTCAGACAGTTTGCAAGCGCAAAAGTGATGCCCTCCCTTTCAGGATCAAGCTCGTATGCCGCCTGATATGCATCAGCACAGCCTTGAAGGTTTCCGGCCTTCTCATATATTCCGGCCTTCTGGCTTAAGAGGAAGGAGTCGGCTACATCTGCATTTTCAAGATTTTCAATGGCAAAAAGTGCATCATCATATCTTCCTGTTTTTTCAAGAACAGTGATGTAGCTTCTCCATGCATTTACATCGCTTCCGCCCTTTGCCATAATTGGCTCTAAAATCTCAAGTGCTGACTCATAATCACCGGCAGATATCAGGATATCTGCCTTTTGCGCCCGTGTCAGATCATCGTCAGGGGCTAGAGACAAAATATTGTCCATGCCTGAAAGCGCCTCTTCAAACAGACCAAGCTTAAGCCTTGCCTCAGTAATTTTCTGCCAGGCTAAAACATTTGATGAATCTTTTTCAAGGACTTTTTCAAAGCATGCAGCCGCTTTTTCATTCTCACCAAGATGCATCAGAGCGCTTCCCTTCTTTTCCCATAATGAAGACTCTTCAGGAAATTTGTCAAGTACGTGAGATACTGATTCGACTGCACCTGCATATTCTCCAATGCTTAAGAGTGCGTCTGTCCTGCTTCGCCATGCATTAATATTTTCCGGATTGAGCTCTACGAGCCTGGAAAAACACAAAAATGCGTCATGGAACTTTCCAAGATGCATTAATGCCTCACCCTGCATCTCCAGCATCCTTGACTCCTTTACGTCTATATTGAGCTTTGACTGAACCTCTGCCGCCTGCTTTTCAAAGAGGCTTAAGTCAATATTATTGTTTATCCAGCTGACACTGCCGGCACCGGGCCCTTTTAAAACATGGTTTAAGCTGTTCATTGCATCATTATATTTGCCAAGTTTTGAAAGGCACATTCCCCTCTGATACCATGCCGCAGGGTTGTCAGGCGCAAATTTGAGGATGCTGTCAAAGCAGAAGACCGCTCTTTCATACTCTCCAAGGAATTCAAGGGCTGTTCCCATCATGTGCCATGCAGCAATATCCCCCGGATTTCTCTTAAGAACAAGTTCAAGGACATAAACTGCTTCAGGATATGCCCCGCTCCATAAAAGATTTGCCGCACGGTTAAAACCAGAGACTGCATCGGATGGTGTTTCAACACCAATGTTTCTATAGACTTCGGCTGCCTCAAAATATTTTCCGGTCCGCTCACATAATGCAGCCTTATGATATATGGCAGGAATTTCGGAAGGGTTTGTATTTAAAGCGACATCATAAAAGCCAAGTGCCTCCTCATATCTTCCCATTTTTTCAAGTATTTCACCGGTCTTTATCATTATGGAAATATTTGAGGAGTCGGCTGACATCACCTTTCCAAAAGCATCCAGGGCACGGTTGAAATCACCTGTCCGCATACATAAAAGTCCAAGCCTTTCTCGGATGGAAATGTTTGAAGGCTCAAGTGCAAGAATTCTTTCACAGCACTCGGCAGCACCTGCAAAATCGCCTAAACCCTCCATTGAATCCGCTTTTTTGTACCATATATCCAGAACAGAGGAGTCTGCTGCAAGCACTTTGTCAAAGCACTGTATTGCACTTTTAAAATCCCTTGAGTAAAAAAGAGAGTTCCCCAAAGCCTGCCATATATTAAGATCATCAGGCAGCGCTGCAACAGCACGCTTGAAATATCTCTCGGCATCATCATATCTTGCAATGTGCATGAGGGCAGTCCCCATTTTATAGCACAGGTTCCCGTTTTCCGGCTCTATTTCCAGGGCCTTTTCAAGATTTTTAACAGCCTCGGCATATTTGCCCTGATCAAAAAGGGATGCAGCCTTGTCAATCCAGGGATTGGGATTGTTGCCCTGTCCAATTATTCTGTCAAAGATTGCCATATTTTAGTGCAGACTCCTAAAAGTTTTATCTCTCCGGATTTTATTTTTGTATCTTAGGCAACATAATATTGGTGCCTAAAATATATGCTAAGTGTTTATTCTTATGTAGAAAAATAACTTGCCTTAAATATTTCCAAATTCAGCAACCATGATGCTGAATATTTCCCGTGTTTGGCAAATTTTCAGATAGCATAATATAGCCGCAAGGCCCTGCAAAATGGTTCATACAAGTGATATTGCTTAATTTTTTATTTTTCTGCATAAAGATTCAAAAATCCTGCAGCTGAATTGCAGGATATGAGTAAAGATAACTGTTTAACTAAAAACAAAAAAAAAGCAAAAATGACATCCCGGCAGGATTAATTTACTAAATATTCCTTGGAAATATTAACAAAATAACAATCAATCAATCAATCAATATAAAACCAAAGATAAGAGGCTAAGAAAAATCAGTCAGCAAGACCGGCGACAATATCACAGCTTTTAATTAGCCGTGCCATGAAGGATGCCTGCCGGAAAAAAGAGCTCTTTTTGTGGGGGGGAAATTACATCAGGAACTCTTTTCCTGGGGGGGTTACCGGCACCATTTTTTCTCAGGGTCCTTTAAACTGAAAAACACCGAAAAGACTCGTTAACTGATGATGGGGGTTTGGGGGGGATTGATCATAATGATTAACGAATTGAATAATATTGGCGGTGATTTCAATTTATAACCTGAGAAACATCAAATGGTGACATCCTCATGCACGAAATAATGTTGCCTCTAAAGTATAAAAAATTAGGTTATCTGATAATCTCTAAAATACAACAGAAATCATTAAATTTTTCATGCATTCTTTCTCAAAAGAGAGAGAATCTGTTTCAACCAATCAATTAATGCTGAAAGGATAAAAAAATTAAAGAAGAAATATGAGATGGCATGGCAAAAACCTGATGCAGATACTTGACGAAACAGACGAGACACATCATTTAAACGAACTTATGATTCTGCGCTCAAAAGAGAAGAAGGGAGCATCTGCTGATGAGCTTTTAAATGAGATAATTCACCCGACACTGGAGGATCTGGAATTTTACCTGAAATATTACCTGGATTCTGAGACTGAGACTGAAAGTCTTAAAATCATAATCTCCTCATGGATAGAAGCGCAGAAAAAAAAGTAATAGATTAAAAAAATATAATTATTTCAGGCTTTTTTAAGTCTCAATACAATTTTTAATCCGTTTTTATAATCTCCGGAGGAGGTATCCTCCGCAGTTATCCCCCCGCCGTACATATCTGCAATAAGCCAGCATATGGAAAGTCCAAGACCCCTTCCCCTTCTGCTGTTTGATTCAGGCTGAAATCTTAAAAACAGAGACTTCTTTTTGCTGTCAGGAATCCCGGGTCCGTTATCCTTTACAATGACCTCAATGAATTCATCCGATTCACAGGCAGCCACCTCAATTTTTACATCTTCACCGCCATAAAAAATACTGTTTTCAAAGACAAGTTCAAAGAGTGAGTCAAGATAGCTCCCTGCAATTACCATAAATCCCGAAGGACTCCAGCTGACATTCTTTCCGTACTTACCCAAAGCGCGGGTTATCGCCCTGTCAAGGCTGTATGGACCGGTAACTTCCTTTGAATTGTTGATATCACGGATAAGAACAACCTTGTCGATAATATTGCTGCTCTGCCTTATTCCCTCCATCATCCTCTCAAAGTATAGTCTGTCCTCATCTGAAACAGTCTCATACAGCAATTCGGCAAAACCCTGTGCAGCAGTATTTGCATTGTTTATGTCATGAGTCAGAATATCAATATACAAATTTGACTCATTGTTGGCCTTTGTAAGAGACCGGTTTAGCCTGAGTATGTCTTCTGCATATCTTTTATTGTCAGTCACATCAGTCAGACTCAAAACAATGATGCCCTCAGGAAGCTTTGAGGCAGATATCAGGGCATAATAAGGTTCTTCTTTAATTTCTGAGACTAAAACCTCATAATTTTCAACTGAATTTTTCATATTCAGTACTGATAAAAAATCCTCCCACTGTTTTTCTTTGCCAAAGACTGACAGCAAAGATATATCAGATTCAGGAATGCCCATTTTTTTAAGAATTTGATCAAATTTTTTATTCTTCTCAAGAATTCTTCCGGATTTTTCATCAGCCACACATATTCCGTTTTCTGAGTAGTCAAATATGCTCCTGAATTTTATACGATCCCTTCTGATTTTTCCGGATATTATCGCGACCAGCACCGCAACGCTGACATATACATAAAACTGCATTGTTGCAGATACAATGACTGTAAAATCAGGGCTTGTCATGAGATAAACAATTGCAAGGTATAAAGCCGCAACAGCCGTAGATATCAAAATACCTTTTTTCGGATAGAGAAACGGGATAATGATTACAGGAAAATAAAAAATATGTGAGAGAACCATAATCGTGCTCTCAAAGATCATCTGATATGTAATCTCCATTAGAAGAAAGAGAAAAATCACAATCCCTATTGAGATATAGGTTGTAAATGTATTATTTTCTGAAAACGGAGATTTTTCTTTAAGCTGCATTTTATTTATCGTATTATCCGGCCTGTCAATAAAGTTTCCCAAATCCACCGGTGAAGGCACATAACAAAAAAAAGCCAAAAAAAGGATTTAAATAGATTGGATCATCTCTTTTTCAGATTGGAATCAGCATATTTGACAAGTCCGTAAATGCCGTCGGATGAGGGGTGAACTTCGAAGAATTTTTCAAAATCACCTGCTTTAAGCCCTTTTTCCATCAGATATGACATATATGAAGCAACATATGAGGAAGAAGGACCTGATAGGTTCATTCCCGTGATAAGCCCCGAATCCTTCTCAAACTGAATCTGCGCCATTCCGGTATTCTTCTCAGGGACTGACCAGAATGAACCAGGGCCTGCCGGGGCAGGAAGGCTGATTTCCTGAAGATTTGCTGGTTTAACACTGCTGCAGAAAGAGTGCTCATAGAAAAGTTTTATCGACTGGGGGATTACCTGTGGAATTTCTCCTGGTTTTTCACCGAGGATAGATTTGGCAGCACAAATGCCCTGCATTCGGGCATATGGAGTCATAAAGACCTTCCCGGTAACATCACCGGCAGCATATACTCCTTTTACACTGGTCTCATATCTCTCGTTAATTAAAATCTCTCCCTTATCACCGGTTTTTATTCCGGAGATATTCTCTGTCCTTGGAATAAGTCCTGAGGCAAAAAGAACAGCATCACATGAGATTTCATATTTATCCCCGCCGTTTTCAAGAATTACACCACTAACACTTTTATCCCCGCAAATCTCCCTTAAAAGAGTATACTCCTTAACAGTCACTCTCTTCAGGTCCTTCAATGCGGACTTTCTAAGCGAATCAGGTTTATCTCTTAAAAAAAGGCTTCTTGAAACAATTGTAACATCGGAGCCAAGTGCAGAAAAAATATAGGAATATTCGGCTGCAATTACACCTCCGCCGACAATAACCAGTTTTTTTGGTATTTCCCTGATTCCTGCAATATTATGTGGATTAAAGACTCCCGCAATATCTTTTCCGGAGACTTTTGGCACAAAAGGCTTTGAGCCTGTTGCAATAAGCACACTGTCGGATTCAAGGCGTGTATTTCCAAGAGTCACTTCTGTACCGTTTAAAAAAGCCTCACCGGATATTACCTTAACACCTGCATCAACAGTTTCTTTTTCCAGAATTTTGGAGATTACGGACTGTATATTGTTAATTCCTTTCCATATTTCAGGAAGTGATGCTTTGGGAACATTACTTAATACCCTTAAGCTTTTCAGTTTTTCAGATTCATCAAGAAGTTTAGCACAGTCGTTTAAACCGCAGATCACCATGCAGCCTTCATGAAGGCACTGGCCTCCAAGTGCATTTCTCTTCTCAATAAGCCTGACCTCTTCTCCTGCAAGAGAAAGGTGTATGGCGGCAAACCTTCCGGCCGGGCCGCCTCCAATAACGGTTATCATAAAAATCAGGCAGCTAAAAATTTACAGAAGTTCAACACCATCATCAAGGGGCTCTCTTAAAATTTCACCAGAGAATGCCTCTATCTCAATTATCCTGTCGCCTCTTATCTGTATGACAGGCATATAGACAAGCTCCAACTCAACTTTTATATTTTCCGCATCAGGAGCGACTTTAACATCCTCATATGATATCGCATCGCCCTCTGATTTACTCACCCTTACCTTTTTTGTAAGCTCTCCTGCAACTCTTTCTCTTATTGAATCCCGAAGGTCATTCTTTTTCAATTTGGCATCAAGAATTTTTGCACTGCCGGCAACATTTTTCCTTTCAGGAGTAACCTTGTCAAGATCTTCAGACTCCATTTCAAGTCTGCTTCCGGAGATGGCATTTATCAGACCTTTTTCCTGATATCTGAAATCTATTACATGCGTATTGAAGACTTTCTCGCCTGTGCTTTCACATGTATACAAAAAATGAGGGATGAACACTCTTTTCAGCTCACCTTTTACTCCGGCAATCTGCCTTGCTCTTTCTTCAGATACGCTCTGAGGCATGCATAAAAGCTCAGGACCCGGTTCATCCTGTACAGAGGATGAAAAACTCTTTTCCAAAAAGCCGCCGGCAGAATTTACGCTGCTGAAATCAAGTGCGAGCGTCTGCCCGAGAATTTCTGCGACAGTCGCCTGCCCCGCATATTTTGCAAGCTCCGAGTGGCCCCAGATTGTGCAGTTTTCTATGCCTGCTATGCTTTTCATTGTGAAAAGAAGTTTTTTGCATTCGGCAACGCCGTCATCAAGTGCAACCTTGAATTTTTTTCTTGCAAAGAATTCTATATCTGACATTTCATCAGAACAGAGGGCAACAAGGCATTCATTTCCCCTGTATGCGGTAAGATCTATACCGCCTGCCCCCTCATCAACATCATAGGAAGCAGCCTCAAGTATTCTGGATACTGCATCAACAGCCCGTTCTTTTATCATCTGAATAATCTATAATGACTTAACACTGAATTATATTTTCTATACACAACAAAAAACCGATCAGAATTGCAGTTGAAATTACAGATCTAATTCTCAGCCAAAATTCTAATAAAACGCAGATAAAAATTTCAGACAAACTATGGCATTATAAAATTCATGAGGGGATTTGTGAGGCAGTTGCTTAGAATTAAATTTTATGAATTTTTTAAAAATTTTCAGGGTTTTAATTTCACAGCTCTTTTAGATTCACAAATATTTTTCTTCACGAAATTCCAGTAAGAAGTAAAAAACCTGACAAAACCATATGACTCCGAGTATAATGCAGGGGGACTTGCTGCATCGGATTCAGGATCCATTATTAAAAGTACCTTTTTTTTGTCGATTATATAAACGCCGGATGCATTGCTTTTAAGACCTGCCTCATACTCATTATAATCCTTAAAGACGAGGACGGACATATTGTTTGGAACTTTTCCCTCCCATTTGTTAGTTATTATATCAATTCGGACATTTACATCAAGCTCTTTAATGAGATTCATAAGGCTGCATTTTATAAACTCAAAGCTGCTTATAACAAAGATCTCCTCACCTGCACCACTAAAGGCATCCTTTAGTTTAGGAAGAATATTCTCCTCACCGGATATGCTCCAGATGAATTCCTGCCTGTTAAAAGACCTCTCCTCCCTTGCCTCATAGATTTTTTTAAGAGCTGCAAGTGCAGCATCCGCATCCTTTTTTATTGAAGAGAGCATGTTTTTTACAGCCTCATCCGGAGGTGCGGCGCTGAACCTTTTTGGAGTTGTATTTGATATACTGACAAGATTTTTAGAAAGAAGCTTGTCTATTACAGGGTATACAGATGCGCGGGGGACTTTTGAAATTTCATGAATCTCAGTTGCAGTTGCGCCCTCAACCTGCAAAAGAGCTGTATAAACCAGCGCTTCGTATTTGGTAAGCCCGAGAGACTTTAATGATTCATCAATCCTGTCGTTTTCCTGCTGATAAATTCCCATTGGCATACAAATATATATCCACAGCTCTAATAAATGTTGTTACAAAAAAAACAACACAAATCTATACCACAATAAAGAGACGAAAAAATGAGATCTGCAAATATTTTAATGATATTATTGATTTGCGCTGCATTTGCAGTAATTCCGGCATCTGCCGGAACAAAGTATATGTCAGGCGAGCCTGTCATGAGTGTTGCAATATCAGGAACAAATGAATTCAGCCCCGGCGATGATGTATCACTGACTGTAACAGTTCAAAACACCGGAACAACTGATTTCAAGATTATCCAGTCAGATATAGTTGACAGGGATGATCTTCCCGACACTGCAAAGCTTGTCACTGTTTCTCTTGAAAAGGGCAATGCGCCAGTTACAGTAAAATCTGATTCCCAGATGATAGGCGATGTTGCAGGTGGAAGCTCAAAAGCTGCCTCATTTGTTTTAAAAGTCAATAAGGATGCAGCACCAGGTGTCTATGACCTCATATCAACACTGAAATACAAATACCTGTACACTGCCGAACAGACAGGAACAGACTCAATAAGATACTACTACAAAGAAGTCAGTCTGCCTCTTAACCTTCCTGTAACAATCAAATCCGATCTCCAGATAGATGTCTCAAATGTCATCACAGATTCACTTAATGTAGGTGCTGAAGGCTACATCACAATGAATGTGAAAAACATCGGGCATGAGACTGGCAAAAATTCAGTCATAAAACTCACACAGGCAGAAGGAAGCGCAATCATCCCGACAGACTCAAATGTCTTTGTCGGTGAATTTGCATCGGACGAGGTAAAGACTGTAACATTCAAGGCCTCTGTTTCAAGCAACGGTGAAGCCAAAAACTACCCTGTTCTTGTTTTTGTTGAATACAAGAACTCAGACGGAGATCTTGTTGCATCTGATACTGAAACAGTGGGTGTCGATGTCGGTGGAAAGGTTGATTTTGAGATTGTATCAGAACCGGCCTCCCTCCGCCCCGGAGAAAAAAGTGACATTGTGATTGTTTACAAAAACACAGGTGCAACAACTGCATACAATGCTCAGGCAAGAATCTCGGCAGTTGATCCATTCACAAGCAATGATGATACTGCATTCCTTGGAGACATTGCACCAGGTGAGACTGCAAAAGGAGTATACGAAGTTTCTGTAAATGCAGATGCAACAATCAAGACATACGGAATAGATACTGAAATCCGCTACCGTGATTCACTCCAAAACAGCCAGATATCAGACTCCATGAAGGCACAGATTACTGTAACCAAAAATTCCGGAATGTTCATATTTACAAACCCGATTGTTCTTACAGTCATAATCTTTGCAATACTTGGGGCAGGGTATTTTATCTGGTCAAGACGTAAAAATTAATGATGGATAATTTCTGGGACGGCCCGCTTCCAAAACCCGGGGAGCGGACGGTTGAAGACATGCGGTGTGTGCTTGCCGATAAAAGCGCTACCGCAGAAAAAATACTCTATTTTATGTACAGGGACCTCTCAAAGAGCAGTGAGGATAAAAAATGGCTCTCTGATAACAAATTAAGATACGATATAACAGTTATCCCACCATGCATTTTAGGCCGCGAATATGTGAAGACAAAAGGCCATTATCACCCTGATGCTCCCTGCGGCCTTGGATATCCCGAATTATACCAGGTTATATCCGGTGAGGCTCATTTCCTCCTCCAGAAAAAGGATTTATCAGATATTTATGCTGTAAAGGCAAAAGCTGGCGACATTGTAATTATTAAACCCGGCTACGGGCATGTCACAATAAATCCGGGTGATGAGACGCTTATAATGGCAAATATAGTATCTGACGGCTTTGAAAGCGAATATGATTCTTACACAAAAATGCATGGTGCCGCATACTATGAATTTACAGGCGGGGAATTTGTCAAAAACCCGTATTACGGAAATTTGCCTCAAATTAAAATAATGAATTCAGCAAAATTTCCGATACAGGGAATATATGGCAAAAAATCGATATATGATCTTATCGGCGACGAAGTGCTTCTTGAATTTTTGAACAATCCTTCTGTTCTAAAAAATATACTCTGAATTCTTTTCAGGTCTTTTTTCAAATACTATCGGGCAATCCGGTAAAAAATATTTTAAAAAGAAAAAAATTATTTCACAAAAAAGTGTTTATCCCGTCTTTAAGAGGCTTGGCGGAGAGTTTCTCTTATGAGATGCTGATTTTACCTTTTCTAAAATCTTCTCCTCAGTCTCATCAGAAGGTTGCCAGCCGTTCTTCTCAAGATTTATCAAGGCAGTGTCAATATCATTATATGAAAAGCCAATCTCCTTTTCATCGCTCTGGCCAGGGTAAAGTCCTGCCGAAGGCGCCTTTTTGATAATGGAGGATGGAATTTTTATCTCTTCTGCAATCCTGTAGATATCCTGCTTGTAAAGGTGCAGAACCGGCTGAATGTCTGCCGCAGAATCGCCGTGTTTTGTGCAGTAGCCCAGGAGATATTCGCTTTTATTTGATGTTCCGCAGACAAGGGCATTGTTCAGATTTGCATAATAGTAAAGTGTTGCCATGCGGATTCTGGCCATAAGATTGCCCTTTAAATATGCAGTCTCCTTAAAGCCCGGCAGTTTTTCATATTCACCCAAAATTTTGGTTATTGGAACAACTGAATAATTTATGCAAAAATTCCTGCAAAGTTCATCTACATCCTCAATATCACCTTTTGGTGTTACAGATGAGGGAAGAAAATATCCCATGACATTGTCTGCACCAATTGCACGTGAAGCCAAAACCGATGCAACCGCAGAGTCAATGCCTCCTGAAAGGCCGATAACTACCTTTTCTTTCTGCGATGACCAGACTGCATGCCTTATCATCTGCTCAATTCTTTCGCACTCACACCCTGTGCACAATTCCTTCATTTATTCCTTCATCTCCAAAGAAGAGCCCTGCTAATTTTTAAGAGAAGTGTATCTCCCAAACAGGCATTAAATCTCCATGTCATTTTTTTCTTCAGTAATGGTTTTTTTTAAATCATTTAAAATTCTGCATGTATGGCATTCACCAAATACAGGTTCGCCGCAGACACTGCACCTGCTAATCTTTGTGCTGTCGGAACAAGTCCCTTCCTTTAACTCATCACCAAGCTTTAAAAGGGCATACTTTGTCGACGGGTGCCGGTAATTGTAGTCATTTAAAACCTCACGCACATCAGCTCTCAGCGCATTATGTGAATACGGGCATCCTCTCTCTTCAAATTCCTCAATATAAAGATCTGCATATAGTGCAACCTCACGCTCGGGAATAGAAGAGAAGGGTTTAATTCGCGGAATAAATCCTTCCACCGGCGACTGCTTTCTAAGAAGCCTTTCCGAATCTCCCCTAAGCACATTCATCATAACGCTTTGAGCTTCATCATCAAGATTAAAACCCATAGCAATCTTTGTTGCGCCCAGTTCTCTTGCATATGCATTAAGTATCTGCCTTCTTAAAACACCGCAGTATGAGCATGAATTCCTGTCGCCTTTTTCTTTTACAATCTCATCAAGGGTAATTCCAAAATGTTCATGAAAAGATGCTGTATGGCATTTTACACCCTGGCTTTCGGCAATTTTAAAAACAGCTGAAGGATCGCGGTAGCCTTTTATTCCCTCATCTATTGTCAGTGCAAAAATCTCAATATCAGGCCTTTTGCCAAAGATTTTCCGGAGAAAATAAAGGACTGCACTGCTGTCCTTTCCGCCGCTCATTGCAACAGCTATCCTGTCGCCAGACGATATCCACTTATGCTGCCTGATTGTCTTTTTTGCACGCCCTTCAAAGTCTTTTGTGAAATGCTCTATGCAAAGATGCATACCCGAGTATCTCTGAAAAATCACCGCATCCTTTTTGCATTTTGAACATTTCATAAATATTCATCCCGTATTCACATATTGCATCCTAAAAATCCCCGGTTTATTCGGATGTGCAAAATTCTAATCAGTTATATCATCTTCAAAGAATAAATTGTTTACAGATTATGCCGATTTCCCCTGAAGATATCAAAAGCCTTCACAAATATGAGACACAGCTTCTAAAAACCCTTGAAAAGCTGATGAGGAGGTACACCTGGGTTCCTGATGATGTATTAAGGAAGGCATCAGGTCTTTCTCTTCAGGAGATGGAATACCGTCTCGGCAGACTTATGGATAAGGACATGGTTAAAAGCAGCTCCGTCCCGTATAAAGGCTATCAGCTGACATTTGGCGGTTATGATGCCCTGTCTGTTTCATCTCTTGTCAGCAGAGGAACTATATCCGCCCTTGGAAGCCTGATTGGCGTTGGCAAGGAGTCAGCCGTTTATGAAGCTCTCGGGACAGGTGTTCTTGTTCTCAAAATACACAGGGTTGGTCAGAGGTCTTTTCAGTCAGTGCGGCTCAACCGAAGCTTTATGCCGGAATGGAAACATTTCCCCTGGATTTTTGCATCAATGTACTCTGCAAAGCAGGAATATGATGCCTTAAAAGCCTTAAGAAAGGGAGGAGTGAATGTTCCTGTACCTGTTGCACTCAACAGGAATGTCATTGCGATGGCATATATCGCAGGCTTAAATCTCAATCAGGCGGTTTTGCAAAATCCTGAGGATGTTTTTTCTGGCATCATCGAGAATATAAAAAAGGCCTATGCACTCGGATTTATACACAACGATCTCTCTGAATACAATGTAATGGTTGATGAAAACGAGGTGTGGATAATAGACTGGCCGCAGTGGACGCAGACAGATCATCCAAATGCCGGTGAGATTCTAAAACGCGATTTGACAAATATTACCACGTACTTTTCAAGGAAATACAATCTTTCATACACACCTGAACAGGTCATTGAAATGGTGGTTGGTTGAAGGTATTCGGGATAGACATTATCAGGGGATCAGTAAGGTCCCGGACTAAAAAACCTTTTTTTGCACTTGTCAAAAGAGAGGGAGGGGAGGTTTTAAGCGCCGGAGAAGTCTCCATGTTCCGCCTTTTAAGGGATATTGAAAAGGAAAACCCGGATATTTTAGCCGTTGACAGTATCAGAGAGATTGCCAAAGACCAGCAGGAGCTGATTTTTTTCATGCAGTCTCTTCCTGCAGGGACAAAACTTGTGCAGGTAACCGGGGGTGAGAGGCAGGAGCCGCTTTCCCGGATTGCAGCACATTACAACATTAAAATTTCAGACAGGTTTGACCCCTTCGCCGAGGCAGGGGCAATTGCACACGTTGCAGAGCTTGGTGCGGGATTTGAGGTGATTGCCTTTGAAAACACCTGTGATATAATAGTTTCAAGAAGCCGATCCATTGGAAAGGGAGGCTGGAGCCAGAACAGATATATCAGAAAGATACACGGCTCTGTTCTGCTAAAGGCAAGGGAAATCGAGGAGAACTTAAGAGAGAAAGGCTTCAAATACGAAAAAAACGAACTGAAGGGTTTTGGAGGTTTTAAGCGTGCAGGCTTTCATGTCCATGCATCAAAGCATGATATATCAGTCCAGTCAGAGAAGCATTCTGACTTTCAGGTCAGGGTTATCCCAAGAAAGCTTGACAGAATAAGATATTCCCCGCAGACTTCAAGAAAAAGGCCGGTAATTGTTGGAATCGACCCGGGAACAACATTTGCCTTTGCCGCACTTTCACTTGACGGTGAGCTTCTCGCTCTTAAAAGCTCACGCCAGATGTCTCTTTCAGACTGGACAGAACAGATATCATCAGCTGGAAAGCCTGTTTTAATAGCATCCGATGTTTCAAGAATGCCCTCTTCGGTTGAAAAAATAAAGCGTGTCTTTAAGGCCGCCTCCTATACTCCAAAGGAGGACAGGACACAGGAGGAGAAGGCAGCACTTTGCATATCCTCAGGCATTTCATTCGGAAACGATCATGAAAGGGACTCTCTTTCAGCAGCCCTTGAAGCTTACAAATCATATAAAAACAAGTTCAAAAGCATCGAAAGAAGAGTCCCGCCCGGATATGACCTTGATTTTGTCAGGACAGGAATAATAAAAAGGCTTTCTATTGAAAAAATCCTCTCTGATATTTCCCCTGAATCACTGTTAAAAGAAACAGATCAGACAAAAGAGGATGCAGTTTCAGAAGCGGATTTTACAGAATCCGATATCAGAACCTCACATCTTGAAGGCATGGTAAAGGATTTAAGAAATCATATTTCAGCACTTCAGGATGAGGTTTTTGAAAAAAACAAAGAAATAGAAGGCTTAAAAAAAATTCTTTTCTCAGAACGGACACAGAAATCGGAGGAGAGAAAAAAAAGCCGCGAAATATCTGATCGCGATCAGCAGATAAACACACTTAAAAAACGGCTGAAAAAGGAGGAGAAGAATACACGCAGGCTTTTAAAGCAGATTGCAAGGCTTAAGCGGTTTGCAGATCTCCAGATGGGAGCAGATATTATTCCTGTAAAAATTCTTCCTTCTTTTACTAAAGAAGGTGTTAAAGCGCTAAAAGATTATCTTGGAATAAATGAGGGCGACATCATATATTCGGCAAAGACCGAAGGGTGGGGAAAATCAACTGTCTCTTTTATTTGTGAATCACTGGTAAGAGGAGTAATTGCAGAAAATTTTGACAAAAATCTAAAAGAGGCATTCATGGAGGAAAAAATTCCTCTTATCAAAGCTTCTAAAGCTCCTGTTCTTGTAAGAGGAAGAACAGGAAGTGTCAGGCGCGAAGATTTTGAAAGAGCCGTTTCTGACTGGAATGCTGAATATGAATCCTTTGAAAAAGAGAAGAAGGCAGGCATGATTGAGTCAATTGTAAAAGAGTATAAAAGCGAGCGTGAAGTGGAGGCAAGAAAGCGTGGATGACAGGGAGATAATAAAAAAGATTGCCAAAATCATAGGCAGTGAAAATACTGAGGATGACTGTGCGGCTATTCCTTTTGATGAAAATGTAATTGTTGCATCAACAGATATGCTTCATGAAACAACCGATTTTCCAAAAGGGATCACAGACTGGCAGATTGGATGGATGTCTGCTGCTGTTACCTTATCTGATATAGCAAGCACAGGTGCAAAGCCCCTGTCCGTTCTTCTTGCGGCAGG
>JAEWWL010000050.1 GCA_023396365.1 Methanobacteriota archaeon | reverse complement strand
TTACAAATTTTCATAATGCATTTTTTCTTATGCTCTTGCATTCACAAATTCCATTGTTTCAATGTTTTCAGGTCTTAAGTACCCTATTGTAATCGGCGGTTCGCTGTCTGAATAAATATAAATCCTGTAACCCTCCTTTTTTTTGTAATCATAGTAAGAGCCGGTGTCTGAATTATAATTAAGGTCATCATAAAGAAGCGGATATCGTTTGTTTATTGAATTAAAATCATCATATTCAGAGCCAAGCTCCTTAAAAGAAGCATCCTTTATTAGATAAGCCTCGCCATGACTGCCCTTTAGAAGCAGCCTTGTGCCGTATCTGCCTGAGAGTTTCCTGTATTCTGTAACAAGGCTTAAGTTTTCCTTCTCATCTGCAATTATCATCCCTGCATGAAAATTAGGTCTGTATGACTGAATATCAGAGTCAGATTCTGTTGGAATTACCTCTCTTTCATCCACTTTTTCAGATTCTGATGAGGATAAATCTCCCGACGGCCCGATATAATGGACTTTTGTTATCTCATCCGCAGATGAGACTGGTTTTTTGTTAAGTGCCGAATTATCCTGAGTGTTTTGAGAACCGATGCATCCTGCCGCAATGAAAATCATGAAAAGGGCAAAAAGAGCAAAAACAGTAAAAAAAACAGTTGCGCCAAAACCAAAAAATTCATGATTCATTCTCATCAGGGTGTTTTGTATCCTTCATAGGCGATATAATTAACGGCAAATCCTGGGTAAATTTTGCAGGTTTTGGAATATATCCTATAAAACGGTGCATTATATATGGAGTAATGACTGAGTATTAGATATCAGTATGGCTGTTTTCGATCCAACTCTTCCCGGGATTTTTGTATTCGGGCTTCTTGCAGGTATATGCCCCTGCAATAGTGTTTTGTGTCTCGGGCTTATTGGATATCTGACAAGCGGCGAAACCAGACTATCAGCTGCAAATATCCTAAAACTTACACTTGCATTTTCTTTTGGGACAATAATTGCCCTTCTCCCGCTTGGGGTTGCTGCCGGATTCATAGGAAAATACATTCTTTTTTTAAACAGCACTATTGCCTGGTCGATAGGAGGTCTTCTTCTGATTATAATGGGCCTTCAGCTTCTTCACATCTATAAACCACCGATAAAGAGCATATTCCGTTTTTTAAGAGCGCCAGTTTCGTATACGGCAGCCGGAGCATTCATCCTCGGGCTGTCATTCGGGGCGATAACAATCGGACGGGGTGCTCCTATGCTAATTATTGTCCTCACTTATATTGCACTTTATCAGGGGATGGCTGAAGGCTTTATCACAATACTTGTCTACGGTACCGGTCTTAGCATTCCTCTTATGATAATCAGTTCTGCGGGCGGAGCTGCAGGAAAAATGCTCAAGGAGAAGGCAAGATTAAGCGGAGAGGTCTTTGACAGAATAATTGGCTGTTCAATAATTCTTATAGGAATTTTTTTCATCTATATTGCCTTTGGTTAATAACTGCCGGATTGAGAAAAAAAATTCATGAAGGAGTTTTTCAGCCCTTAATTTCTTTTATGTTTTTTAGAATTGTTTTGGACTGGCAGACTGCATGAATGTCATTTGACAAAAACACTCCTTCAGATATACCTCCTCTGTCAAACACAAGAAGTGACTCATGACTGTCAGTATAGATTATGAGTCTTATTGTGCTGATATCTGCCAACTCATCAGGTGTTGTGAAAAATGGGGTTGTTATGTCCTTAATATAGCGCTTTATCGGCCTAATGATGCCTACACTGATACAGTGGCTGATGTATGCCGCTCCCGGAAGGATTATAGGAAGGGAGATGGGAGGATTTTTAGTTGCATTAAATATTGAAATATTCATATCCCCGCTTCTGGCAGTGCCCGTTCTTTTGGCTGCTGGTTCATATTCGGGAATGTTTTTATTGTTTGCTGCTCCTGCGGCTGTTCCTGGATTATTATGCCTTGCATTTTATCTAAAATCAGGTGAATTATCCTTTACAGAAATTTTCCCGTTAAAAAATAAAATCTGTTTTTTTTAAAACAGGCAAAAGATTGTGTTTACAAAATTACATAAACTCTTATTTATTGTAAATCAATAATATGATATGGACTCTGAATACAAACAAAAAATAGCCGGAATTTTCAGGGATGAGGGAATAGAAAATGTCATAACATGTACGCAGGCGCGTACAATCAATGAAAAATATGGGATTCCGGAGGCTGATATAGGTAAGTACTGCAATACAAACGGAATAAAAATCCGCGGATGCAGACTTGGATGCTTTAAATAAATGTATTTTTTAAGCTTTGATTCTTTTGAGAGGATGTTATTTTATGAACCAGACCTTTTTAAAGCTTATAACAGTTGATGAGGCAATTGCACTGTGCAGGACAATTGTTCCGGAAATCACCTCTGAAAATGTTATGCTTGATGATGCTTATGGAAGAGTTCTTTCATCAGATATCAAATCAGATGTGAATATTCCCGGATTTGACAAGTCATGGAAGGATGGATATGCAGTTGCAGCTGCCGATACGACAAATGCAACTGATTCCATTCCGGCAATGCTTAAGCTAAAGGGCAGGATACCAATGGGGATTGGTGAGGAGTACTCGATAAAAAGAGGCGAATGCTTAAATATCCCCACAGGCGGGAGAATGCCAAAAGGAGCGGATTCTGTTGTAATGGTTGAATATACAGATGAGGTTTCAGGCGATATCTTAATAAAACGTCCCGTAGCAGTTGGTGAAAATATAATATTTGAGGGAGAGGATTTTTCCGAAGGTGAGACTGTTTTTAAAGCAGGCAGGGTTTTGTCTGCATCTGATATAGGTGCTCTTGCTGCACTTGGATGTGCCCTGGTGCCTGTCAGAAGAAAGCCTGTAGTAGGCATTATATCAACCGGAATTGAGATAGTCTCTGTTTCAAAAAAGCCAAAACCCGGCGAGGTCAGGGATGTAAACAGTTATCTCTGCTCGGCTTTTTCAAAAAAATACGGCTGCATCCCTAAGCATTTTGGAATTGTAAGAGATGATGCCGAAGAGATGAAAAAGCTCCTTTTAAAAGCAAAGGATGAATGTGACATTATTTTAATCTCCGGCGGAAGCTCAAAGGACATAAAGGATGTAACAGCACAGGCAGTGTATGCAGTTGGTGAGGTTTTGGCGCATGGAGTTATGCTTGCACCGGGAAAGCCGACAATAATTGGAAAAGCAGGAAAAACTCCTCTGATAGGAATCCCCGGCCACCCTGCTGCGACATACATGGTTTTGTCTGTTATTGCAAGGCACCTTATACGAGAGACTGCCGGTCTTTCTGATGACAATGAATCACTCATAAAAGCATTTCTTTTAACAAACATCTCCTCCGAGAAGGGAAGAGAGGAGTATGTGCGTGTAAGATTAACAGAAGATAAAAAAGCAGAGCCTCTTTTTGGTAAATCAGGCCTATTGAATACAATTGTTGAAAGTGACGGGGTTTTAAAAATAGAAGGCGGGTGTGAGGGGATTGAAGCAGGTTCTGAAGTGGAGGTGTATCTTTGGTAAAGCGGTATTTATCACAGATCAGCCTTGATGATGCAGTAAAAAAAGTTCTTTTGGAATTTAAAAAGCCTGAAAAAACACAAACTGTTTCGCTTTTGAAATCCTCCGGAAGAGTTGCCGCAGAGCCTGTTTATGCAGGGTACTCTGTTCCCCCTGTAAATGTCTCAGCAATGGATGGTATTGCGGTAAAAAGCATTGAAACAGTTGGTGCAACCGAACAGCGTCCTGTAAGGATAAATCATTTTCTTAGAGTCAACACAGGAAACCATGTCCCGCCTGCATTTGATGCAGTTGTCATGATTGAGGATACCTGGGAAGACAATGATTCATATCTGGTCCGAAAAGCTGCAAGACCCTGGCAGAATGTCCGTCCTGCAGGTGAGGATATAAAAAAAGGCGAGCTGATAATTCCAAAAGGCCACCGCATCAGAGTGTTTGACACAGGTGCACTCGGAACATATGGAGTTAGAGAAATAATTGTTCATTCTCTTTCAGCCGGACTTATTCCAACCGGAAGCGAACTTATTCCAATCGGGCAGATTCCCGGCCCGGGGCAGGTTGTTGAGAGCAATATTCCTATGGCATCTGTCTGGCTTTTCGAACGTCATGTTGATTCTGTTATTTATCCAAGGACACCTGACGACCCCGAAGAGATTAGAAAAGCAATTGAAAAAGCGGTTTTGGAAAATGATATTGTCATAGTTTCTGCAGGATCTTCAGCCGGGACAAAGGATTTTACGGCAGGGGTTATTGAAGAGCTTGGTGAAATTCTGTTTCACGGAGTTTCGATGATGCCCGGAAAACCCATGATACTTGGCCGGGTATCAGGAAAGCCTGTAATCGGACTTCCCGGCTATCCAATATCCGCACAGGTTGTGTTAAGGGAAATTTTAGGACCGCTTCTTGATTCATGGGGTTTTGCAGGCCCTAAGAGTGAGAGCCTTGATGTGGTCCTTGCAGCAGATATAACTTCAAATGTGGGATATGATGAGTTTGTTCTGCTATCTGTTGCAGAAATGGAAGGAAGATATCTGGCCGCACAGCAGTCAAGAGGTGCAGGTGTTCAGATGGCGTCAGTCCGTTCAAATGCTTATCTCAGGCTTCCTGGTCCGGTTGAAGGGTTTGCTGCCGGGGAGACTGTCTCCGCTGTACTTACAGAGAGCAGGGAGCATGCGGACTGCTCATTGCTGATAACAGGAATGACAGATCCTTGTCTTGGACACCTCTCCGGAATTTTAAGAGAGAAAGGAGTAATTCTTCATAATGCCAATGCAGGAAACATGGGGGGAGTGATTGCGCTTAAAAAGAATGTGTGCCATGCAGCGCCAATGCATCTTTTGTCACCGGATGGTGAGTATAATACTGGTCTTATTCGGCAGTATCTTCCCGGTGAAAAGGTGCATTTAGTATGTATTGCCGGAATCAGCTATGGAATAATTTCCAAAAAGAAAGTCTCGATGGATAATATTTCAGAGTATTCTTTTGTCAATCAGCCTGCGGAGTCTGAAGCGCACATTCTCTTAAAACATGCCCTGATGAAGAAAAACATCCCTTTGGAATCCATAAAGGGCTATGAAAATGTTGTAAACAGCGAGATGGCTGCTGCAATGGCTGTTGCAAACGAAGACTGCGAAGCGGCATTTGCCTCCTGCAACATGGCAGTGACTTATGGCCTTGAATTTTTTCCTGTTGCTTTCGCAAGGTATGAGTTTGCAATCCGTGATTCAGGGCTTTTGGACAGAAGGATAAAAAAACTTATTGATGCTCTTTCATCTGATGAGTTCAAAGAGGCCCTTTTGAAAAAAGGCGGTTATGACATCTCGCTGACAGGAAAAATAAGAACTGTCGGAGAAAAAAATTAATATGTTCTTTTTTAGAATTTCCCTTCTTGGTTAAATCCCTTTTTTTGGTGTAAGAACTTTTGTTTTTTATTTTTTTTTCATTTTAGGATGACCGGACGGGAAAAATCCCTGTTCTGGATTATTTTATCTGAGTCAACTCCATAAAATTTCCTGTAGAACAGCCTCTCCTCGCTTTTCAAATCAAATGAAAATATTTCAGGATGAATTTTATTTGCGATGAACATAAAGCCCAGAATCCATCTCGGGCTTCCAAAATCCCATCCCGGAGGAACATTATATACCTCCCCTGAGGATGTTGCAGATGTATTTACTCCATGCTTTTTTGAGTAGTCAAGAAAGTCAGTTGCCGGTGAACTAAGAAAGCCTGATATAAATATCTTCTCGGGATTTAATTTGTTTAACTCATCAGCTGTTATGTTGACCCCTGGCTTTCCCTTTCTCTCAATTCTTTTGTTGACGCATATTCCGCCTGCTGCTTCTGCAAGGTTTGATTCAAATCTTCCCGCATTGAGGGCAAACAGAGGATATCCCATCGCATAATAAACACAAGGGCGTATCTGAGCCTGCCTGCTCTTTGTTGTAATCAGGTTTACTCTCTCTTTTATGTGAGATATCAGGAGTTTTCCCTGCTCTTCTTTTCTGCTTTTTTTTGACAGTTCGTCGATTAAAAGAATCCATGAATCGATATCCTGGATTCTGTCATGAAGGCTGCGTATGAAATCTTCTTTTATTATTTCTCCAAATACAGCTCCAAGCTCTTCATCGGAATCAACGCCGAGTGCAACAAGGACTGCATGTGCCATCTCAACTGCCCTTGTAGTTCTGTAGCCTCCAAGCATCCCGTATTCTGTATACTGCCCGGCACGGATTTTATCTTTTATTGGAAGAGTCCATCCGCAGGTGCACCTGCCGCCTTCACTTTCATTTACAACCCTGCATCCCATGGGGCCGTAAAATTCCCTTTCAATAACTGCCTTTCCGCAGATTGGGCAGACTGAATTTAAGTATTCTGTTCCGGGTGAATTGAAGAGATATACAAAATCAAGCAAACTCTTTAAGGACTCAGTCATCCTTTCAGATTCCTTTATTGTCGGCTCAAGTTCCGGTGCGGCATCTCCAAAAGGAACAAATCTCATAACCTGCATTGGGATATCTCTTGAAATATCAGAAACTTTCCTGGCAGCTTTTAATATCTCCTCATCAGAGCCTTTGATGTACATTGATGAGACTTCAACATGGACACCACTGTCTTTGAGGATTTTTATGTTCCGAAAGACTGGTTTGGCTGAATGAACTCCGCATTCACGGTATCTCTCATCCGAGGAGCCCTTAAGGCCTATATTTACAAAATCAAGGTGAGGAATAAGCTCTTTTAATGCCGATTCAGTGAAATAGCCGTTTGTAGAACACCCTGCATATAATCCTGCTGATCTGGCTTTTTCTGCAAGGTTTTTAAAAGTGAAATATGAAACTATCGGATCATTTAAGCAAAAGACAATTCCTTCGCATTTTTCATCCAATGCTTTTTGTATTACTTTTTCTGGAGATATCTTCTGAAGGGCTCCAAAAACAGCCTTTGGATGAGCTGCCAGGGTTTCTGAGATGCAGCCTTTGCACCTGAAATTGCAGCCGGCAGTGCTTACCTGAAAAAATTTTGATTTAGGTGCAAAATGAACCATCGGGATTGTCTCTATTGTAACCGGAAGAAGTGTAAGGTATGAGTCTGGTAATGCCTCAGCAATTTCTCCATTGATACAGGTATACATTTTGCATCTGCCCGTTTTTCCCTCTAAAATTTCACATCTGTTTTCGCATACAGGGCAGATCATTGCATCACTTCAAAAGACTGTTGTGAAATCAGAGTTGAGTCTGAATAATTTTTTCCAGACTTTTTATCTTCATGCATTTTTTTAGCTCTCCATTATAATCTGGTTAATTAATAATGTTAAGATTTCATTATGAATAAATCTAATAGTATTGATATTGGAAATGGTGAAAAGTCAGAATGATAAAAGGAAAAATGAAATGATATTCTAAAAAATTGTAGAAAAAATTTAAAAAAAACTGCATCATGCCGGAAAAACATGAACTGCAGATGCCTTGAATATTACGAAAATTTCATCTCCTTTCTTAAGGTTTAACCGCTCCATGCTTTTTTGCGTAACAGCTCCGGTAATCAGTATGCCTGTATCCACAACAACTCTTGACAAAGCGCCGTTCCAGTGAATTTCATGGACTTTACCTTTCAGAATGTTTCTTGCTGTTGAATCAAGAGGCTCTTTTGAGAAAAGTATCTCTTCTGCTCTTATTCCGGCGATAACATCACCTTCTATATCGCTTATTGTGTGTAAAACAACATTTTTTATTTTTAATTCAGTCTCATTTCCGGATTTCGTTTTTCCTGCTGTTCCTCTGAAAATATTTTCCATACCGGTAAATCTTGCAGCAAAGCCTGACTTTGGTTTTTTAAATACTTCTTCAGGTCTTCCTGACTGGATTATTTTGCCGTTTTCTATAATTGCGACATTGTCTCCAAGTTCAAGGGCGTCTGTCAGGGTATGTGTGACGATTAAACACGGGATGTCTGCCGCTTTTATTCTCTGGCGGAGTTCATGTCTCATTTCTGCCTGCATTCTTACGTCAACCGCTGCGAGAGGCTCATCTAAAAGCAGCATCTTTGGTTTAAGAACAAGAGCACGTGCAAGTGCAACTCTCTGCCTCTGTCCGCCGGAGAGGCTTTTTACATTGACTGATGATAAGTCTGATATGTGCATGGCAGCCATCTGATTATTTACAAGCTCATTAATTCTTTCTTTTTGCATTTTTTTGCATTTAAGTCCGAATGCGATATTATCAAAGACTGACATATGCGGAAAGAGTGCATAAGACTGAAAAAGGTGTCCGGTATTTCTTTCTTCTGCAGTAATGCTAATATCTTCAGATGAGGAGAATACAATATTGCCTTCAAGCATTATTTTCCCTTCATCCGGCATCACAAGACCTGATATAATATTTAGAAGAGTTGATTTTCCTGCTCCGTTTTCGCCTATCAGGACAAGTGTCTCGCCTTTATTTATACTCAACTCTGCATCGAGTGTAAAGTCACGCAGCTTTTTTTTAATTTTAACAGACAGCATCAGACAGCTCTCTCCCTTTTAGCAACGTATTTGACAGTCAGAATAACGGCAAATGAGATTGCCACAAGTATTATTGAAAGACTTATTGCCTCATCCATACTGCTCTGCATTGTTGTATATATTGCAAGAGGCATTGTCTGGGTCTTTCCCTGGAAATTTCCGGCAAACATTATTGTTGCGCCAAACTCTCCCAGAGCTCTTGCAAAAGATAATATTGCGCCTGATACAAGCCCGGTCCATGCTATTGGAATTGTAACTTTCAATAGAACATAAAGGCGGGATGCCCCGAGTGTTCTTGCCGCATTTTCATAGATTTCATCAACTGCTTCAAAGCTGGCCCTTGCCTGTCTGATATAAAACGGTGATGCAACAAAGATTTGGGCAAAAATTACGGCAAGCGTTGTAAAAGCTATCTGAATCCCTAAAAGATCCAGATAAGAACCTAATACCCCCTTTCTTCCAAAAGCCATTAAAAGTGCAAGGCCTGCAACTGCCGGTGGAAGAACAATAGGAAGATCAGTTAATGTGTCGACTATCTCTTTGCCTCTGTAATTGTGCCTGGCATTTATATATGAAAGAGGAGTGCCGAGAAGAATTACAATAGCCGTGCTTATGCCTGCAGTTGAGAGTGAAAGGAAAAGTGCATCCAGAACAACAGGCTGATGCAGTGCCTCAAGGAATCCTCCCGGCGTAATTTTTATAAAAAGCGAAGCTACGGGCAGTATTATGAAAATTAAAAAAACGGCTAAAAGAATAAAGACAAGGAAGGTTGTTCCATGTCTTTTAAGCCTTTGTAAATCAGAACCGGCAATAAATTTTTTATTATCCGGAAATCGGGTCAAATCCATAACTCTTTAAAATTTCACTGCCTGTACTGCCGCAAACGTACTTAATGAAATCTGCGGCCTGTGTTTTCTGTCCTGAGCCGGCAAGAATGCCGAGCGGATACTTTGCAATTACGTTGAATTCTTTTGGAATTGCTATTTGTGTAATCTTGTCACCATAATCTTTGCTTACATCTGATTTATAGACAAATGCCGCATCAGCTTCTCCAAGAAGGAGTTTTGGAACAACTGTTGCAACAGATGTCTCCTCAGAGACTACGTTTGCATAGACTGCATCAGCATATTCCTGGCCGTAATCACTGCTGTTGGCCATTTTTTCAAGAATCTGTCTTGTGTATGAACCAAATGGAACATCTTTAGTACCCATTACAATCTTGATGCCGGATTTTTTTAGGTCTGAAAGAGTCTCTAGTTTAGCACTGTTTTCTGCCGGGACAATCACTGCAAGTGAATTTTCAAGGAAAAGCTCAACAGTACTGTTGTCCATGTATCCTTCATCTTTTAATGCATTCATGTGCTTTGTATTTGCGGAAACAAATACATCAGGCTGTGCTCCAAGTTCTATCTGTGTTCTTAAAGCCTGTGAACCGTCAAACACAGTTACAATTTTGACATTCTGGTTTTCTGTTTCATATGCTTTTGCGATATCCGTAAAAGCGCCTGTGAGTGAGGCTGCTGTGAATACTGTCAGTGTAGTTGTTGTCTTTTCAGTTGCTGAAGGTGCAGGGTTTTGGGCTGATGTTCCTGTACATCCTGCAAATAAAATTGCGGCAATGACCAGAAGAACGGTTACAGCCGTTAAAAATCTATTTTTTTGCTCCATAAAATTCACCAGTTAAAAAAACTAAATTTATAATGATAATTTATGAAGTTTGTTTATTTAAAACTCTTCATTTGATAAATAAGTTAATCTTTTTAGATTAATATTGGGTTTTTAAACTGGTTTAAATGACTTAGGCTCTGCAGAAGTAATTTTTTTTTTAAAAAAGTTTTTTTTATGAATAATGTGAACTTACGGGATGAACGGGGAAAGGATTTTCTCCTGATTCCATCTCATCTATCACTTCATCTATATGCATAATCTCATTGTAATCGGTTCCTGTAAGGCAGTATCCGTTTTTATCCATTGCCCAGGCAGGATATTTTAGTGCCACTTCAGGCATTTTTACAGTTGGAAGCCTCCTGAAACTTAGGAGATCATGCGGATTTCTGCCAAGAGCGGATGCAAGATCTTTTAACTCATTGATCCATCTTTTAAGTTCTCTGACATCAGCTTTGTTCCAGCGGAGAATCTGGTTTATCTTCATGTAGGTGTCTCTTTCAAGAAGAACAATCCCTACAGAATTTTTATCCTTTAAGTAAAATTCCAGAAAACCGGATACATCTTTTAGGCGGACAGAGAGGTTTTCTGCTGTATCCTCCAGTGATTTTGAGGCGTTTTTAAGTTCTTCTCCTGAAAGTGAAGATAATCTTTTTGAATTCTCTTTTAATTCCAGGAGCACTTCTCTGATATTATTTATTTCGGCTACATTATCCTTGTATTTCTGATGAATCTCTGAAAGGAAGAATGCAGCCATATGCTCTTCTTCAGCCATTGTTTTATGAATATGGATAATGCAGGATATAATAATTGGTAATCTGCCAGAGGAACAGGAGAAGAATCATACCAATCAAAACATATTTAGGCTGAAAACCAAAACAGAAAAACCATACATGTGGCATGAAGCATTGGTCTTTTGTCTTCTGATGAATTTGTGCTGTCTGTAACAAAAAAAACAAATGCAAAAATTTGCAGTTTGTTTTGGAGACATAAAATGAGAATTGTAACCCTGACAGTCAAAGAGAGGAAAAAACCAGATATATCTGTTGAAGCCGAGGAGATAATACCTGCAAATTTCATCAGAGATGATTACAATGAATTAAAGGTCTGGGAAGGAAACAGGGAAAAAAAGCTGAATGAATTTTTTGATGTAGCTGTCACAGGCGATGCAGAAGATGCCTGTGATGTTGAGATAATCCTTAAAGGAGAAACAACAGGGACAATAAAGCGAATCGGCGAGTATATGGAGGCCGGAAAAATAAGTGTCATGGGTGACATCGGGATGCATTGCGGGAATTTTATGAAAGGCGGCTTAATAGAAATATCAGGAAACGCCGACGGGTGGCTGGGGCGTGAGATGGAGGGCGGAAAGATTATCTGCCGAAAAAATGTGTCCCACTACTGCGGAGCCGGATACAGAGGGGTAAAAACCGGAATGAAGGGGGGTGTGCTTGAGGTGATGGGTGATGCAGGAGACTTTTGCGGGGAATGTCTTGCAGGCGGAGAGATAATAATCCATGGTTGTGCCGGAGACATGGCAGGCGTTGACATGAAAGGAGGAACCTTAAGAATATACGGCGACTGTCACCGCCCCTGTGGAAATATGAAGGACGGAAAAGCAATAATTTACGGGAAGGCATATGCAATGCCTCCTGCATTTTCAAAGGAGGGTGAAGAGATAATTGACTCAAAAAAATTTACCGTCTTTTCAGGGGATGTTGCAAACAGAGGAAAAGGACACCTTCTGGTATGTTCGTATGAATACTATTAACATATCAGATTTAATCTGACCTGATAACCATTTTTAATTAATATTTATCTGATCCGGGTTTTTTTCTTAAAAACCTTTATTTATCTGAATATGATAACTAATAATTGCTGACAGTTCAAATATATTAATTATTTATGATTAACAAATTTTGTCGGCACAAAAGGCATGCAAATCAAAAGGGGAATGTCACTTATGCGGGTTAACTGACTTTTCTTATACATATGCCAAAAACAAAATTTATCTGCCTTAAATTCAGCGAAAAATCACTCTGGAAAAGAATTATTACTCACACCTTTTTTTTGCAAAATTTCAATTCTTAGGTAGTCAGAACATCTTCTCAATTTATATGTGATGTTTTCTTAATTTCAGGTATGGATAAAATTGCCCTTCTTAAGGATTTTAAGCCTGCATCCCAGTTTAAGATTTATAATCTGATAATGATTGCAGGAATTGTTCTCATAACCGGAATAATTTTTCTTATGGGAATGGCCTTTGAGGTAATCATATTTGAAGGATTTGAGATCAATATAACGGCACTGGTACTTGTAATAATTGCAGTCGCCGTTTTGATTGTTGCTGTCTGGAATGAACTGTATTACAGATCAATTGTCTATCATCTCAACAATACTGAAATAACCTGGAAACGCGGTGTCTGGTTCAGGCAGACCGGTATTGTTCCTTATAACAGGATTACAAATGTCGATATAGTTCAGGGGCCAGTAATGCGGCTCTTTAAAATATCGGATGTGAAAATTCAGACTGCAAGTGCATCAGCACAGAACCTTGCGGAAATAAAACTTTGCGGAATGGAGGAGCCTGAAGAGCTGCGTGAGATGATAATGAAATTTGTAAGAAGCAGGGGTTCTTCAGCTGCCGCAACCGGCGGCGATGATTCAGGCTCTGAAATATTATCTGATTCAGTGGCAGTATCTGAACTTAGGGAGATTAAAGCGATACTTAAAAAAATAGCAGAGAAATAAATTGAAAAATACCTGATCGTTTCACAAAACTTTTTTTTAAATAATTTTTTTTAAAAAATATTTTTTCACCTTTTTTTTCTGCTTTTATTTTCGTTTTAAGTCATTAATTTGCAGTCTGCAAAAAAAATTCATAGTGAGATTAGATAAGGTATGAATTTTTTTTCAGATCTGATCAATTTTTTTCTTTCGTAAAATTAATTTTTTTAAAATTCAGGCTTTTTAAGGAAACATTTTCTCTGAATTTTTAATTATGAAATTGCGGCGCATGGATTTCGCCAAATTAGTTAATTTATTTGTCATAAAGAGTAATACTTTATAGATGTTTGCGTAGCAAACTCAAAAAAATTCCAAAGAATATCTTTCTGATATTTGAAATTAACCTATATTGGGAATCTATTTTTTTGCAATTATATTGCTTCATATTAGGAATGCTTATATTCTGAGTTCAAGATAATGTACCCTTGTCCCATGCGGGGACGTGCATTAGTGATTACCATAGTATTCGGCAGTATCATCTGTCAGTATTCAGTGAATGAAAAGCATTGCACATAATGGGTATAGGAGGAAAAATATGGCAAAATATAAAGACACAGTCGATCTTTATTCAGACGACGGAAAAGTTCTGAAAAGCAACGTTTCACTCGAGAAGGTAAGCCCGCTTGTCAACCCGGCAACCTTAAAGCTTATCGACCTCACAAAGAGGAGCGTAGCAGTAAACCTTGGCGGTATTGAGGCAGCTCTTAAGACCGGCAAGCTCGGAAAGGGCGGCGTAATCATGGGCCGTGAACTTGATCTTCCAATTATGAAGAACAAGGCATCAATTGTTGGAAAGATTAAAGACATGGTAGATGTTCTCGGCGGCGAGACAGTTGTCCATGAGTACAAAGGCGGACAGCTTCTCCTCGTAGAAGTGCCAAAGGCACGTATCGATGGAGCATCCACATACGATGCGGCAATCACAGCAGTTGCGGCAGCAACAACATATGCAATTGTTGACGAGTTCAACATTGACATGTTCAATGCATCAACTGTAAAGGCAACAACCTTCGGCGGCTACCCGCACACAATGGATATGGAAGGGGCACTTGTAACATCAATCCTTTCAAACCCGCAGAACAACGAAGGTCTTGGATATGCTCTTCGTAACATCGGTGTCAACCACTTTGTTATGATGACCGGCAGAAATGCAATGCAGGGTGCAGCTCTTTCATCAACTCTTGAAGTTGCAGGAGAGTTTGAGATGGGCGGTGCAATCGGCCCGTTCGAGCGCCACATGCTTCTCCAGTACGCATATCAGGGTCTTAACGCAAACAACCTTGTATACGAACTTGTAAAAGAGAACGGTCAGACAGGAACTGTCGGTACAGTCGTACAGTCACTTGTTGAGAAGGCAATCGAGGACAAAGTAATCGTCAAAGGAAAGAAGGGCGGCTACTTCCAGTTCTACGACACAAAGGACCCGATGATGTGGAACGCATATGCAGCAGCAGGTACACTTGCAGCAACCATGGTAAACTGTGGTGCAGGACGTTTCGCACAGGCAGTTTCCTCAACACTTCTCTACTTCAACGACCTTCTTGAGCACGAGACCGGCCTTCCGTCAACAGACTTTGGCCGTGTAATGGGAACAGCAGTAGGTTTCTCATTCTTCAGCCACTCAATCTACGGTGGTGGAGGTCCAGGTATCTTCAACGGAAACCACGTAGTTACACGCCACGCAAACGGCTGTGCAATTCCGTGTGTCGTTGCAGCCTGTGCACTTGATGCAGGTACACAGATGTTCACACCTGAGGGAACATCCGCAATCATGGGCGAGACCTACGGTCAGATCCCAGAGTTCAACAAGCCGATCCAGCAGATCGCAAAAGGCGTCTGAATAGATTAAATACAGATTCGAATGACACAAAGCCAGTATCCCCAGTGCAGGGCAGTCCCGCTCCGCATGTTATCGCCGGTGACTGCCGAGAAATTTCTCAATGAAGTTGTAAAGGTGCAGGGAATAAGGAGAATGACCATAAACGGCCCTTCCCTTCCTGCTCTTGTACCTTACGGTCCGGCCAGAGGAAAACCCAACGAGAACTCCAACAGGCGTGCCATAAAAGTAGGCAATGCGGAAATGGAGCTTAGGGTTCAGGTTGGAATTGTAATATTCGAGGTCGAAGACAAGACTGTCATAGAAAAGATTCGAAAAGTCGCAGAAGATTTCTTTAAAGACTTCCCGTGCCGGGTCCAGGAGGGCAGGTTTATGAAAACCTCGCCTACAGTATCTGATTACTGCAAATACGGCCCTGAAACGGATGAATCGGTACTTGGTCTTTCAGATCCAAGGAAAAAAGACGGTCCTGTAATCATACAGAGTTTAAGATAAAATGCCGCTTGGTCGTGTAACCCAGGTTGTAGACTGCCGCGAAAGTATGGGCATGGGAAAAGGCGGAGGTCTCGCACAGCGTGGCACAATATCTGAATGCCGCCGTCCCGATGTCATAGTTGTAGGCATGTCTCCCGGGAGACGCCATGTGACCAAACCTGTATGCGACATCACATCAGGACTCAGAAGGGAAGGCGTCGAGTTCTCCGTAAGCACTCTTGTGCTAAACGCAGGAAGCGGCGTCCCTTCTGATGCCCCCAAGATTGCAGGCTCTGTTCTGGGTGCCTATTTCGGTGTGAGCGAGAAGGAAGTTGCCCAGATTGAGCAGCATAAGGTGGCAATTCTCCATCATGGAAATGTTCGTTCCCATGTTGTTGAAAAAGTCCGCAAAATTCTCTCACAATGCAATATTGATGCAATCGTGGTGTCGCAGGCCCCGATAGACTATGAAGATCTTGCAAAGGCAGGCGTTAAAACCGCCTTTGTCCTTCCGGAAAGTGACAACATTCGCACAAAGGGAAAAGTGGTGGCAATAATAAGCGGGGTTACCCGCGGACAGACGCCGCCAAGAGAAAAACTGGCTGAAGTAATTTCGGCTGTAATGAATGTGATGAAACAATAACATTAAGGTGAAAAAAATGGCTTACAAACCACAGTACGGGCCAGGTACATCAACTGTTGCGGCTAACAGGCGCAAACAGATGGACCCGGCACACAAACTTGAAAAGGTTCGTGATGTAACAGATGAAGACGTAGTGCTTATCCTTGGTCACCGTGCACCAGGTTCAGCATACCCGACAGCACACCCGCCCCTTGCAGAACAGCAGGAGCCTGACTGTCCAATCAGAAAGATTGTAAAACCAACAGAAGGAGCAAAGGCAGGAGACCGCGTCCGCTACATTCAGTTTGCTGACTCAATGTTCAACGCACCATCCCAGCCATACCAGCGTACATACGCAGAATGCTACCGCTTCCGTGGTATTGACCCCGGTACACTCTCAGGCCGTCAGATCGTTGAATGCCGTGAGCGTGACCTTGAGCAGTATGCAAAATTCTTAATCGAGACAGAAATGTTTGACCCGGCACTGGTATCATGCCGTGGTGCAACAGTTCACGGACACTCACTTCGTCTTGCAGAAGATGGAATGATGTTTGATATGCTCCAGCGCTGTGTTCTCGGAAAAGACGGCATTGTAAAGTATGTAAAAGACCAGATTGGAGAGCCGCTGGACCGTGAGGTTGCAGTCGGAAAGCCAATGAACGACAAATGGGTAAAAGCACACTCAACAATCTTCCACTCACTTGTCGGTGTTGCATACCGTGATGATGCAGAGTATATTGAATACATCCAGCGTATCCATGCGCTCAGGACAAAATACGGCTTTATGCCAAAGGAGTGATTTAAATGGGAAAAATTGAGAGATCACAGAAGCTTTTCCTTAACGCACTTAAAGAGAAGTTCCAGGGAGAAGACCCCGAGTCAGTAAAGACCGCATTCTACAACTTCAATGGTGTCCGCCAGTCCCCGCGTAAGCGCGAGTTTATGGCAGCAACAAAGGGCATTGAGATGAAGCGTGGAATGGCCATGTATGACCCGGAGCACTGCCACCTTGGTGGTATCCCGATGGGTCAGAGACAGCTCATGACCTATCAGGTATCAGGAACTGATGTCTTCGTAGAAGGAGATGACTTGCACTTTGTAAACAATGCAGCAATGCAGCAGTTCTGGGATGACATCAGAAGGACTGTCATTGTCGGAATGGACCTTGCACATGCAACACTCCAGAAGCGTCTTGGAAAAGAAGTTACTCCTGAAACAATCAACGAGTATCTTCACATCCTAAACCATGCAATGCCTGGCGCAGCAGTCGTCCAGGAACACATGGTTGAGACACACCCCGGCCTTGTCGATGACTGTTACGTCAAAGTCTTTACAGGCGACGACGAGATGGCAGACGACATCGAGCCGCAGTTCTTAATCAACATTGAAAAGCTCTTCCCTGCAGACAAGGTTGATATCCTCAAAAAGCAGGTCGGCAAATCAATGTACCAGGCAATCCACATCCCGACAACAGTCTCAAGGACATGTGATGGTGGAACAACCTCCAGATGGTCTGCTATGCAGATTGGAATGTCCTTCATCGCAGCATACAGGATGTGCGCCGGTGAAGCAGCAGTAGCTGACCTTTCATTCGCAGCAAAACACGCTGGTGTTATTCAGATGGCATCCCACCTGCCGGCACGCCGTGCACGTGGTCCAAACGAGCCCGGTGGAATTAAATTCGGTCTCTTCGCAGATATTATCCAGGGAGACCGCAAGTATCCAAAAGACCCCGCAAAGGCAGCACTTGAGGTTGTCGGTGCAGGTACAATGCTCTTTGACCAGATCTGGCTTGGTTCCTACATGTCAGGTGGTGTCGGATTTACACAGTATGCAACAGCAGCATACACAGACAACATCCTCGACGAGTTCACATACTACGGTATGGACTACATCAAAGACAAATACGGCGTAGACTACACACACCCAAGCCCCGCAAAGACTGTCAAGCCAACACAGGAAGTTGTAAACGACATCGCAACAGAGGTCAACTTAAACGGTATGGAGCAGTATGAGCAGTACCCGACAATGATGGAAGACCACTTTGGTGGTTCACAGCGTGCCGGTGTTCTTGCAGCTGCCTGCGGTCTGTCCTGTTCAATTGCAACAGGAAACTCCAATGCAGGTCTTAACGGCTGGTATCTTTCAATGCTCATGCACAAGGAAGGATGGTCACGTCTCGGATTCTTCGGCTACGACCTTCAGGACCAGTGCGGTTCAGCAAACTCACTCTCAATGGAGCCTGACCGCGGTCTGATGGGCGAGCTTCGTGGACCAAACTACCCGAACTACGCAATGAACGTCGGACACCAGGGAGAATACGCAGCTATCGTCGGTGCAGCCCACTACGGCCGCGGCGATGCATTCTCCTTCAACCCGCTCGTAAAGATTACATTCGCAGATCCGTCACTGAAATTCGACTTTGCAGAACCCCGCCGCGAATTCGCAAAGGGAGCAATCCGCGAGTTCATGCCTGCCGGAGAGCGCTCACTGATCATACCAGCAAGGTAAGATCTACACAATATTTTTTTCTTTAGATCAAAATAATCAGTATAAAGCAGATTAATCCGCAATCGGGGGCGGCTATTCAATTTTTTTTGGCACAATTCTTTCGAAAGCTTTAATTAACTACTTAACGACTTATTTTTGAATCCAAAAAGGGTTTCGTGAAACGTGTATCTCTGGTGCATGTAGCACACAGGAGGATGCCTTAATGGAAGAGTTACTATTTGGCATCGGTATAAGCGCTGTTGCAGGCGCTCTTGCCACTGTTTCCGGTGCTGCGGAAGATACTGAATCCGATATCGGATCACAGGGTGACCCGAATTCTCAGGTTCAGCTCGCTCCGCAAATGGGGTATATTCACCGTATTTATAGCAAAGCTATATCCGGAGAACCCCCGGCGTACGGATTATGGTGTGCATTAGGAGCAGGCCTTGCATGGGCGCTAATGGCGATAAACTACAATCCCGTTCTTGCTATAGTCTTAGGTTCGGCTATCGCTGTATTTGTACAGGGTGTATATGCAACTACAGCATACCTGGGCAGGACTGCAAGTCTGGCAAAATTTGAACAGCCGGTTTACATCGATTTAATCAAATCGGTTACAACCGTGACCATGGCGCATGCGTTTGTAGCAATATTTACGTGTGTGGCAATGTGTTTCCTTATGGTAAACGCACTCGGACATCCTTTCCCTCTCCCGCTTCTGGGACTTGTATGGGGTATTGCACTTGGAGCAGCAGGTTCTGCAACAGGCAACCCGTTCTATGGAAAGGAGCGCCAGTACCAGTCACAAAAGTTTGGTGCGGGTGTCCCAATCTCTGCATCCGGTAACATCGTCCGATATGCAGAGGCAGGCCAGCGCAGTTCACTTGACAACGGATGGTTCACCTCAAAGATGGGTGGCCCTGCATCAGGTGTCTGTTTCGGTCTTATTGTATTCTTTGAGCTGTGGCGTACAATCTTCTTCGAAGAGTTCGCAAGCGGCTGGGGTGCAGTAATTGCAGGTATTGTACTGATTCTCATCTTCATGATTATTGACAGAATGGTTGAGAAATGGGCACGTAAGACATACGGTCCGTACACAGAAGAGAAGAAAGAGGAGGCATCATCATGAGCGCTCTTGGAGGAGGCCATGCAGGCGGACAGGGAATGAACCCGGTAGCAGTAGTTGTCGGTATTGTTCTCTTAGTCCTTTCACTGGCTGTTATCTATTATGTATCACCGGGTCTGGCATTCATGTCATTAATCGGTGTTGTAATTGGTGGTGTCTTAATCGGATTCGGTGTACACTTCGTACCGGTCGGAGGTGCTCCGGCAGCTATGGGTCAGTCACCGGGTATTGCAACAGGTGTTACAATGCTTGCAGCCGGTGCCGGTCTTGCCGGTCTCTTTGGCGGTGCATGGGCAGCAGAGCTTGGCTTTGGTGTCGCACTCGCAGGAGGAGCAATCGGCGGCGGTCTTATGATGGCAGTCACCTGTTTAATGGTCAATGTAGTCTACGTTTATGCAATGGGTATTCCCGCGGCATCAGGTAAGGTTGCAAAGGACCCGATTACAGGCGACACATTTGAAGCTTACAAGTCACAGGGTACAGAAGGACACGGACTTCCGTTCATCTCCTATGTAGGCGGTGTTATCGGAGGTATGCTCGGTGGTCTTGGCGGTACATTAATCTACCTCGAACTTCTCGGAGTATACGAAGAGTTCCTTCCGGCAATTCTCAACGCTCCTGCAGAGGAGATTGTTCCTCTCGCAGTAGGTCTTGCAGGAATATTTGCAGTAGGTATGTTCCTTATCAATGCGGTTTTGGCTGCATACAACATCACAGGAACAATCGAAGGTCCGCATGACCCGAAGTTTAAGAGATTCCCGCGTGCAGTAATTGGCTGTGCAGTTGCATCCGCAGTATGCGGTCTGCTTGCCATTGTTCTGGTGGTTGTGTGAGGTGTTTTTGATATGACAGTACAAATTACAGCTTCAGAAGGCGGAATGCCGCACAATAAAGTGATGGCAATAGGCCTTATAGGCGCATTGGTCTGCATGTATCTTACATACTTAAACGTAATCACCCAAACGGAATATTTCTCGTTCTTTGGTGGTATTGCAGCAGTACTTGCCCTATGGTGGGGAACTGATACAATCAAACACTTATGCAGCTACGGTCTTGGTACAGGAGTTCCGTCAGCAGGTATGATTGCACTCGGTTCCGGTGTTATCGCAATGATTCTCGCAACAAAACTCAGCACAATGGGCTTTATCTCATCAGTTCTGGTAATCCCGATTGGCTGTGTTGTAATTGCAGCAGTTCTTGGTGCAATTCTTGGATACATTGCAAACAATATCGTTAACATGAACATCCCGGTAATGATTGTCTCTCTTGCAGAGCTCTGTATCGTTGGAGCAATTACAATTATGGGTCTTTCAGCAATGGCTGCAGGAAGCTTTGTATTTGCCGACCTCGTTACAGGTTCAGCATCATTCTTCGGTGTCCAGTTTGCCGACTATCAGGCATCTGTAATCGGAGGAGGAGTAATTGCAGTCATTTTCATGCTCGGTGCAATTGCAGTTCAGCATGCATTCAATGCATGTCTTGGACCAAATGAGTCACAGGACAGAACACTCATGCTTGCAGCAGAGTGCGGTTTCCTCTCAATGATTGTTGTTTCAATCATGTCATTTGCATTCATCAGCATGACAGCTGCAGTTCTTTCATTTGCAGTATCCGTTATCGGATGGGCATACACGTACAGGCAGTACATCGTACTCTCAAAGCGTGATGCATTCATGTGGCTTGACGCAAAGCCAATCCTTGAGAAGAAGGAGGCCTAAGGTATGGGATACATTCAGGTTCTTCCGGAATTCGGACTTGTTGCAGACCCTATGGTAGGACTTGTTACTACCGCAGGCGCATCACTAGCACCGGTTCTGGAACAGGTTACTGAGCTTGAGCTTATTGCAGACGATATCGTCGGCATGCTTTCAGGCGAAGGAGCGTTCCTTTCATCATTCCCGAACAGAGAGAAATCTCTTGTTTATGCAGGAAGCGTCACAGCAATGTGGTATGGTATAGCAATTGGATTACTTGTCGCGGGTATAGTCGCGTTTGCGTTGCTCTGAGGTGTTAAAAAATGGCAGACAAAAAATCTCCGGCCTCAGGATGGCCAAAAGTGCAGGGCGATTTCCACGCAGGTAATGCTAACAGCCCTGTTGTCGTTGTGACAATGGGTTCACACCTTGACGAGCAGGCAGTATGTGATGCAGGCGCTGCAATGTGCGGCTCATGTAAGACAGAAAACCTCGGTCTTGAAAAAATCGTTGCAAACGTTGTTGCAAACCCGAACATCAGATTCTTAATCACATGCGGAACTGAAGTTAAGGGTCACCTCTCCGGACAGTGCTTAAAAGCCCTTCATGCAAATGGTGTTGAGGGCGGAAAGATTGTCGGAGCAACAGGTGCAATTCCGTTCATCGAAAACTTATCAGCTGATGCAATCAAGCGTTTCCAGGATCAGATTGAACTGGTCGACATTATGGAGACAGAGGATCTCGGAGCAATCAAAGCAAAAATATCCGAGCTTACAGCACGTGATCCGGGTGCGTTTGATGCAGATGCAATGGTTGTCGAGGTAAAAGAGGAAGGCGGCGGTGCAGAAGGCGCTGAAGGCGAGGAAGCACCGATGTCAGCTGAACTTGCCCTCATTCATGCAAGAATGAAGACAATCCAGATGATGGTTACCGATATAGGTTACCGCGACCGCTTTGCAGCAGGTGTGTACTCAGGTAAAGTTGAAGGACTCATGATAGGTCTTATCGTGTCTTTTGCCATACTTGGCTTCCTGTTAATGGGGTGATATAAATGTCAGATGAGCAGAAATCAGGTCCGACAATTATAAGGATGGCAGCAATCGACGACATGATTGAGGATATACGCTTCAAGGGACAGGTTATGGCCAGAACAAACAAACTCGAATCAGGTGTAATGGGCGCAGGCCTCATCGGATTCGGCGTTGGTTTTGTATTATCACTTGTTCTGGTTATACTGCCGGTGTTTTTAATTGGAGGCATTTAAAATGGCTGACAAAAAATCACCAGCATCAGGATGGCCAAAAGTCCAGGGTGACTTCCACAAGGGTGACGCAAACAGCCCTGTTGTCGTTGTTACAATGGGTTCACATCTTGATGAGCAGGCAGTATGTGATGCAGGCGCTGCAATGTGCGGTTCCTGTAAGACAGAAAACCTCGGTCTTGAGAAGATTGTTGCAAATGTTGTTGCAAATCCGAACATCAGATTCCTTATTACATGCGGAACAGAAGTTAAGGGTCACCTCTCCGGGCAGTGCTTAAAAGCCCTTCACGCCGGCGGTGTTGAGGGCGGAAAGATTGTCGGAGCACAGGGTGCAATTCCATTCATTGAGAATCTCTCGGCAGATGCAATCAAGCGTTTCCAGGAGCAGGTCGAGGTAGTCGACATAATGGAGACAGAGGATCTCGGAGCAATCAAAGCAAAGATTTCCGAGCTTACAGCACGTGATCCTGGTGCATTTGGTGCAGATCCAATGGTAGTTGAGGTCAAGGAGGCAGGCGGAGATTCAGGTGCAGTTGTTGCAACCGCAAACCCGCAGTTCCTTGAGGTCGAAGCACGCCTCAATGAGATTGAGAGAAAGCTTGAATTTGCAGATGCAGAGATTGCCCAGCGTGTAGGACGCAAAATCGGCCGTGATATCGGTATCCTTTATGGTCTTACAGCAGGACTGATTGTATTCATGATGTTACTGGTATTACTCCCTAAACTTATGGCAATGATATAAGGAGGAGTGACGAAAAATGTTCAAATTTGAAAAAGAGCAAACGGTACACGATTTCAACGGTACCAAAATTGGTGGGCAGCCCGGAGAATACCCGAGGGTGCTTGGCGCTTCAATCTTCTATAACAAGCACGAGACTGTTATAGACGATGAGAAGGGTGTAATTGACAAGGACAGAGCAGAGGCGCTCTGGAACAGGTGTCTGGAACTTTCCGATCAGTCGGGAATTCCACACTTCTGCCAGATCATCTCTGAAACAGCAGAGGCATTTGAGAGCTACTTCCAGTGGTTTGACTCAGTCGACAACAAGACTGCATTCTTAATGGATTCATCCAACCCGGCAGCACTTGCACATGCATGCCACTATGTTACAGAAGTAGGCCTTGCAGACCGTGCAATCTACAACTCAATCAACGGTTCAATCGGACCTGAGAACATAGAGGCATTAAAGAACAGTGATGTTGATGCAGCAATTGTTCTGGCATTCAACCCCGGTGACCCGACCGTCCGCGGACGTGAGCAGGTTTTAACAGCCGGCGGTGTCGCAGGCCAGGAAAAATCAATGCTTGCAATTGCAGAGGAATGCGGTGTTAAACGTATTATCCTTGATACAGCAGCAACACCGCTCGGCCTTGGCTCAGGCGGTTCATTCCGTGAGATTCTTGCATGCAAGGCAATTCACGGACTTCCGACAGGCGGTGCATACCACAACATGACAGTTTCATGGCCGTGGCTGAAACGCTGGAGAGGATCAAAGAAGAACCCGTCACTGCTTCTTGAGCAGTACAAGGGCAAAGACCTTCTTGCCGAGCAGATGTCCCACCACCACTCCGGTGGAATGGAGGGTGTCAAGCAGGCAGCATGGACTGCACCGGATATCGGATGCAACATCATGGCGGCAACTCTTGGTGCTGACTTAATCATGTACGGACCTATCGAGAACTGTGAAGCAGCAACAACTGCTATTGCATTTACAGATATTGTCCTTGCTGAGGCAGCAAAAGAGTTCGGTCTTGAGCCGCAGGTGGATACACATCCGCTCTTCCACCTGGTATAGGAAAAACCCTAAAAATATCTTTTTTATTTTTGCTTTTGCGCTTTTACATCTTATGCCCTGATTTGAGCCGGCATAATTTTGTTAATTCAGCCAGGCTGTATTCAATAATTAATTTTAAATGGTTGCTGTTCTAATATGAAAAGGCACTTTTTGCTGATATAGTGTAGCGGCCAATCATGCCGGCCTCTCACGCCGGCGACCCGGGTTCAAATCCCGATATCAGCACTTATTTTTGAAGATATTTTAAAAATTTATGCTATATTCTGATGCGGCGTGAGTTAAATATAAACTGTTAAAAAAATGCTATGAGTAATTCTCTGACTGGTTTTTATTTTATGCATCTCTTTATTTTGTTTTTGATATGATTAGCTTCAACAATTTTCGAAGTCAACGCCGGATTTAATATAATCTGTGATCAATTATCCCGCATGAATATTTTGGGCAGGGAAAAAATAATTGCTGCTTTGGTAATATCTGCCGCAATTTTATGCGCATTATTTGCCGGGTGCATAACAGAGGGTGATTTAAATGACAGCGGCATCTCCAAACCGTCAGCAGATGCTGCTTCGCCAGTTTCGGAAAATATCAGTGAAGCGCAAAAAGCTGTTTCATGGGCAAACAATCAGTTTGCATTTTCTCTTTACAATGCATTATCTGAAGAAAGTTCAGCTGATTCAAACATGTTTTATTCACCGTTTTCAGTCTCATCGGCAATGGCTGTTGTCTATGAGGGTGCACGGGGGCAGACTGCTGATGAGATAAATTCGGTCTTTTACTATCCAAAAAGCATTGAGACACTAAGAGAAGGTTTTTTTGAGATTAACAGCGGGATTAACCGAAAAGACTCTGATTATGAATTAAGCACTGCAAACGGGTTGTGGGCTGAAGAGACATATCCTTTCCTTGATTCATACATCAATGCAGCAAATGATTACTACTCTGCAAAAACAGTAAATCTTGATTTCATAAACAGTCCGGAGAAGTCGCGTTTTATCATTAATGAATGGGCCGAAGAAAAGACCGGTGAGAAGATTGCAAACCTTATTCCTGAGGGTATGATTAATCCGTTAACACGGCTTGTAATTACAAATGCTGTTTACTTTAAAGGCGAATGGGTAAAGCAGTTTGACATAAACGAGACAAAAGAGGCTTTATTTACAACTGCATCCGGAAAGAGTGTCAAAACCGAATTGATGCAGAGGACTGATAAAAACGCAGTATTCGGCTATGCTGAAACAGACAGCATCCAGGTCTTAAAGATGAATTATGACAGCGAAGGTGGTAAAAAACTTTCAATGGTTGTTCTTCTTCCAAAAGAAAACTCTCTTTCAAAGGCTGATGAATACCTGACAGCAGAGAAGTTTTCATCTCTTGTAAATTCGCTTGAGTCAGAGCAGGTTGAGGTTTTTATTCCTAAGTTTAAGCTTGAGACAGAGTATTTACTTTCAGAAATTCTTTATAAGATGGGAATGCCGCTGGCTTTTTCAGATAATGCTGATTTATCCGGAATGGACGGAACACAAAATCTGTTTATTAGCGATGTTGTGCACAAGGCATACGTTGATGTAAATGAGCAGGGAACAGAGGCCGCCGCCGCAACCGCTGTTTTGGTCCAGCTTAAATCAATGACAAAAGAGCCTGTCGCGGTATTTTATGCAGATCATCCCTTCATATTTGTAATCCTGGATGATGAGACCGGAAATATTATTTTTATGGGACGCATCTGCAATCCGGAATAATGATTTAAACTAATAATTTTTATTTTTTCATTCATTAAATCACGAATATGCTTTCAAAAAAGAGTGTATGAAATATTATTTCTTCAACATTTTGCAAATAAAGATATTCTTATTTATAAACAGGACATAAAGAAAAATCTAAGAATAAACGCTTATTACCGCTTTTGGTTTTTTAGCTTTTTTCTTTATCCGGCAGGAGGTGTATTCAAATATCTGGCAGGCTTTCCATTCTTTACGCAGACAGTGACATATCTCTTCTAAAAGCTTTCAGACTGAATGCAGAAAAAGATGGTATTTTAACTGCTGAAGTCTCTGAAAACTTTGAGGATGCAGTTAAATCATACTCTGCTGAGAAATATGATGCTGTGATTGCAGATATAAAAGGGTCTGTTTGTGAATGGACTGAATTTGCATGCAGCCTTAAAAGCTGTGGAGATAATACACCTCTAATCCTTTTTACGGGCATCAAAGATAAGGATTTGATAATAAAGGCATTAAACAGCGGTTTTGATTTTTATCTTGATAAGGGAGATTCTCCTGAAATGCAAATTGCAGCCCTTGCAGAAAAAGCTGTATCTTTAACAGAGCGAAAGCAGATAGAGGACAGACTTTTGCAAACCGGCAAAGGGACAATTTTTCGGCAGATGCCTCTGCCCTTTGTTCTGATTTCCCTGCCCGGGGGCGTATTTGCAGCTGTAAACGATTTTTTTATTCAAAACACCGGGTATTCAAAAGAAGAGGTCATAGGAAAAAATTCCAGGGAGCTTGGCATTTTTGCAGATGAAGACCGCTATCAAAAGATGATTCATTCTTTAATGGATAAAAATTTCATAAAGGATTTTGAACTGCACATAAGGATGAAATCAGGTGAAATTCGCATATGCCGCATGTTTTCAAGAATTATCCTCATTGGAAAAAAGCGCTATGTAATTTCAACTGTTGAGGATGTAACTGAGCTGAAGGCTTCAGAAGAAGCATTCAATATGATTGTAAAGGGCATGGCAAGAACTTCAGGCAGGGATTCTCTTGAAAGGATTACAGAGGGCTTATGTGATATATTCAGCGCAGAATGTGCACTTATCGGGGACTTTTTTGATGGAGATAATTGCATAAATGTCCTTTCAATGCATTTTAAGGGCAAAAAGTATTCAGATTTTTCAATGAGCCTTATTGGCACTCCATGTGATAGTGTCAGAAAAAACGGATTCTGTCTTATTCCTGAAGGTGCTAATGTTTCTTTGTTTGAGAATGAATCTTTTGGAAGTCTTGACGTCTGCGGATATATGGGTGCATCCCTTTATAGTCCTGAAGGAAAAAACACCGGAGTTATCTGTGTTTTATCAGAAAAAAAACTCAAATCCCCTATTCTGATAAGAGACATTATGGATGTTGTCTCAGCAAAGGCTTCTGTTGAAATTTCACGTTTGAAAACTGTTGATATGCTTCTTGAAAGCGAAAAAAAATTCAGGACACTTGTTGAATTATCCCTTGACGGCATTTTAATTCTTGATTATGGAGGCAATATTTTATTTGTGAATAACAGTGCGGCAGGGCTGATTGAAGCTGAAAATGTCTTAGGCATTGCAGGTTTTAAAAATGTAATGTATTACATTGCACCGGTTTCAAGAGATGATGCCATAAATGATTTAAAAGGGGTTGCATCGGGAATGGACGGGTATCCTGCAGAATATCAGATATGTTCTGTCAAAAATAATAAAAAATGGGTCGAAAGCATTGGAAAGGCAATAATTTTTGAAGGAAAGCCTGCAGTTCTTATATCGCTTCGGGATATATCTGACAGGAAAAATATGGAGTCCGCCCTTAAAAACGAGATTGCAAGGAGGCGTATTCTGCAGGATCAGTCAAGGGACGGCATTGTTATTCTTGAAGAAGATGGAAGTGTTTTTGAATTTAATGAAAGTTTTTCAAATATGCTTGGATATACAGCTGAAGAAACCAAAAATCTGCATATCGCTGACTGGGATCATTATTTCCCAAAAGAGAATCTTGCTGAAATGTTAAATACTGTTGATGAGAAAGGAGATCATTTTGAAACAAGGCATTTTAGAAAGGACGGCACAGAAATTGATGTTGACATATGCTCTACTGCTGCTGTATTTTCAGGCAAAAAATTAATTCTGTGCGTGTGCCGTGACATCACAGAGAGGAAGCGTTCGGAAGAGGCGGTGAAGATGGCAAATCTGAAATTAAATTTGCTTTCAAACATTTCCTGTCATGATATTTACAATAAGGTGATAGCGCTTCAGATATTTCTGAATCTTTTGGAAGATAAAAAATTAGCTGATCCTGAAATTTTACAGTATCTGGTCCATGCAAAAGATGCTGTCCGGGTTATGGAAAAGCAGATTGAATTTTCACGCTCATATCAGACCCTCGGGGTAAAAGAGCCTGAATGGTTAAATGTCATTGATCTTGTAAAAAGTCTGCCCTCCTGTGATGGCATTGCAATAATAAACAATTGCATAAATGTGCTGATTTATGCTGATGCCATGCTTGAAAAGGTTTTTTACAATTTTTATGACAATACTCTGAGGCATTCTGGTGGTGCTGAAAAAATTACTGTATCATGCATGATAAATCCTGATTCATCACTTTCAGTTATCTGTGAGGATAACGGTCATGGCATTCGTGATGAATTAAAGGAAAAAATTTTTGAGCAGGGTTTTGGTGAGAATACGGGTTTTGGCCTTTTCATTACAAGGGAGGTTCTTGGAATTACAGGAATTGAAATCCGGGAGAACGGCAAATATGGGGAATCTGCACGTTTTGAGATTTTGGTTCCAAAAGACAAATACAGGGTGTCAGATGAAAATGAAGAGCTGATTTCCTAAATTTTTACTTATAAAAACCTGAAATGCACTTTTGGAACAGTTAATTCAAATCTTGCACCTTTTTTGTATTCTCCCTTCTCTTTTATTGCAATTCCTGTAATGTCAAGAATTTCACGTGAGATATGAAGACCAAACCCTGTGTTTTTGCCATACCCCTGTTCAAAAACTCTTTCCTTTTCTCTGTCATCAATACCTGTCCCATTGTCCTGACATGCAATTACAATATTATCATTATTTTTTACTGCTGAGAAAGTGATCTCAGAGACACCGGTTTCGTGGCGGACGGCGTTGTCAATTAAGTTGTAAAATATTTTGGAGATCATTGGATCTGCAAATATCTCAAGATTATCCGGGATTTTATTTGTTAACTTCACATCACCGGGCATTGCATCAGCAACTGCATTGTCTGCAAGATTTTTTGCATTCTGCCAGATAGGTTTTAAAAGTCCTATCTGCTCGTACTCTTTTGTGAAGTTTATCATCTTTGTAATATGGCTGCTTATCTCTTTGATTTTTGCAAACATGCTGTCAGATGATGAATCATTAATCTGCATTTTTAAGAGATCTACATATCCGTTGAGTGCCATTATCTGGTTTTTGATGTCATGGCGTGTTATGCCTGAAAGAAGGCTTAATTTTGTATTAGCTTTTTTTAAGGCTTCTTCTGCGGCCTTTCTCTCTGTGATGTCATGTATTGTAACCTGTGCCCCCTTAAAAATTCCTTCACGGAGAACAGGGATCACATTCATGCTGATATATGCTTTGCTGCTGTCTTTTTTTGTTATCTGCATCTCAAGATTATCTGTAGAAATCCCTCTGAATGAGCCTTCGACAGCCTTCATAAAATCCTGAAGTGAATCCAAAGAAACAATCTCTGAGCCAAAATCCCGGCTTTTTCCCATCAGTTCATCAGGCTCGTACCCTGAGACTGCCGTACTTGACGGTGACACATATGTAAGTTTCATATCCCTGTCAACAATTAAAACCAGATCAGATGAGCGCTTTACCATCCCGCTGAATTTTTCTTCACTTTCTTTTAATTCCTGCTCAATTAAGCTCCTTTCAAGCTCTGATGCGGCCTTAACCGCAATTATTTCAATTATTTCCCGAAGACCGGGTATTTTTCTGATGGGATTTTTGGACAGGATGCAAAAAATTCCAATAACTTTTCCGTGTGAATTCCAAAGCGGAGTTCCGATATATCCGCGGCTGTTGAATTTTTTTATGTCACTGCTTTCCGAGAAGAGGTCTGCCACATTATCAGGATAAATGCAGAAGCCTTTTTTGGATACATCCTCGCAGGGTGTGCCTTTAAGCGAATATGAGAAATCAGATATTTTTTCTCCTTGCGCAAGCATTGATCTTGCTTTAACCCTCCCGCCGTCAGACATTAATTCACCGATGATAACGCAGTCTGCATCAAGCCATGAGCTGACGTTCTGTGCAATTGTGTCAAGTGCATCAAGGCCGGTTGCTCCTGACATGCTTTTAAAAAGGGTTCTGAATGCCTCATCTGCTGCCTTTTGCTCTGTCACATCCTGAACAGATGAAAGAATATATGGTCTGTTATTCATCTGTATCATGCCGGAGGAAAACCGGCAGTTTCTAATCTCGCCGCTTTTTATTCTGCATTTAAGCTCCATGCCATTGACAAAGCCTTCTTTTTGAAGATGGAATGTGAAAGTTCTGTACTCATCAAAATCTGCGAAAAGATTAATGTCTGAGGATTTTTTCCCCTGCAGCTCCTCTTTTGTATAGCCGGTGTTTCTTAAAAACTGATCACTAATATCGACAAACTCTCCGTTCTCTGCTGATACAAGGGTTAAAGGAACCGGGCTCCTGGCAAAAAGGGTTGAAAATTTATTCTCAGATTCCTTTAATTTCTCTTCGGCAATTTTTCGCCCGGTGATATCCCTCATTGATACAAGCATTGCATCGGAATTTTGGTATGGAATCTTTTTGCCAATGCATTCAACCCAGACTTCTCTTTTCGCAGCAGTAATCAGTTTATACTGCACAAGATATGCATCAGTTCCCTCAGACACCTGTTTTAAATCTTTTATTATATCATCTCTTGATTCGGGAACAACAACATCCATTATGGTCCTTTTTCCAATAACACTGCTGTAATCTGATACATCTGCTATTATGCCTGCTGTACGGTTTGCAAACAATATTTTTCCCGTAAAATCCGTAATTAATATTCCTTCCAGTGAGAGTTCAACAAGTGTCCTGAATTTTTCCTCGCTCTGGCGAAGTATCTCCTCTTTTTGTGCAAGTTCATCGTAGTTGTGCCGAAGCTCCTCTTCTGTTGCAGCAAGCTCTTCGTAAGCTGCGCCAAGTTCTTCATTAGCTTTTAAAAGCTCCTCTTCAACCCTTTTGAGCTTTGTAATCTCAGTAACCATTGTTACAATAGCGGGCCTGTTTTGAATTTGTATCGGAACTATTGAGAATAGAACGTGAATGGGTTTTTGATCTTTTGCTTTTAAGGCAAGGGGAACATTCTCAAGCTTTCCCTTAATTATTCTTTGTGAGATAAGCTTTACTGCTTCTGCAAGAGGTATAAGCCCCATTTTTACAGGGTCTTTTCCTATAATTTCATCTTTTTCATATCCGCTGGCATCCAGAAATGATTTGTTCACCTCAAGAAACTTATTATCAGGGATACTGTTTATCGCGATAGGGTACGGACTGTTTTCAAAAATACTCCTGAATTTTTCTTCATTTTCAATTAATGCAGCCTCTATTATTTTGCTTTTCGTAACATCCTTAAAAATCCCTCTTGTATACTGCGGCTGTCCGTTTGAAATTTTGCAGGTTGCCATTCCCTGAAGATATATTTTCCTGCCGTCTTTTGTCTTATAGGCTATTTCGATTATTCCTGCATTTTCACCTGATAGTATTTTTGGAAACAGCTCCTGGCAGTGTTTTCTGCTGTCTTCATGCAGAATATCAAATAAATTTAAGGATTTTATCTCCTCTTCTTTGTATCCGAGGGTATCTAACCATTTTTTATTTACAAAGATAAATTCGCCTTCTGGAGAGACACTTTGGATAAGATCAGTTGCATTTAAAAGATCGTGATAACGCTCACTGTTTTTCTGAAGTTCGGCTTCGGCTTTTTTAAGCTCGGTAATGTCGCGTATGGATTCAATTGCACCTGTTATCTCTCCTTTCTGGTTATACAGAGGACATGCCTTTGCAAGGACTGATATTACCTCTCCGTTATGCTGCTTTATTTCCGTTTCACCAGATAGCGTGCTTCCATTTCGGTATACATTTTTATAGTAGCTTAAAACCTGCTCATAAGGCTCGTTTAGAAGATCTATCAGCATTGGCCTTTTCTCTTTGTGCAATGCGACTGCATAGGAAAAATCCCCTTTTCCAAGCATCGATGAGGCCTTAATGCCGGTCATCTCCTCAATTGAGTGATTCCAGGCAATAATTCTCCTGTTGTTGTCTGTTGCAAATGTTGCATCCGGAAGGAAATCTATAATGTCAAGAAGCCTTCTTTCAGAATCCCTAACTTCACTCTCCGCCTGCTTTCTTCTGTATGCCTGTTTTATTTTATGGGCAAGTTCGGCAAACTGAGCTTTTGGTTCTCCTCCTTTTTGAAGATAAAAATCCGCACCGTTGTTTATAGCATCAATTACAACCTCCTCACGTCCGCGTCCGGTAAAAAGGATGAAGGGGATGTCACCGTAACGGCTTCTGACCTCTTTTAAAAATGTGATTCCATCCATCTCCGGCATCTGGTAGTCAGAGATTATGACACTGCAGGACAGAATAGAGGGTGAGTTTAGAACATCGACTGCAGATGTATAGGTTTCAACCAAAAAATCCCCCGTTCTTTCAAGATATATTTTGGCTATTTCAAGAAGAGCAGGTTCATCATCTGCATATAGCACCCTTATTCTGTCTGCCATAATAGAATAATAACTGCCATGACTCTATATCCTTTTCGATTAATTGAAAAAAAGTGATGACTTAAGAATAAAGAAAATATTTTTTAATGGCAGTAAAATAAAAGAAAACAGAATAATTTTATTTTTCTATGGTTTTCCATCCTCCTGCCGGAACGGTTATTTCAAAGCGTGCACCATTTCCAAAGACACCTGTCTCTTTTATACTCATTCCTGTTATTGATAAAATCTCCTTTGTCAGAAATAGTCCAAAGCCTGTGTTTTTCCCATACCCTCTCTTAAAGATCAACTCCTTTTCAAAATCCGAAACTCCCGTGCCGTTGTCCTGCCATATTATTTTGAGTTCATCACCTGAAATTATGCATTCAGTGTGAACTTCTGTTGCAGAGCCTCCATGCATGAGAGTATTGTCCATTAAATTTGCAAAGACTTTCTCAAGCATTGAATCCGCATTTACAGATATATTTTTGCAGTTGTTGAAAAGTTTTATATTTTCGTTTGCTGTTTTCTCTATCACTTTAAAAATATCAGTCCATATGGGCTTTTCAACACCCAGATTTTCATATTCACGTGTAAACTCAATCTGCCGCTGAATTGATGCAGCTGCTTTTTGAATCTTATCCAGACTTTTAACCAGCTCTTTATCAGTTGCATAATCCCTTGCAATTTCAAGTGATGCAGAGATGACCATTATGAGGTTTAGGATATCATGGCGGGTTATTCCTGATAAAATGTTTAATTTTCTGTTGGCAAATCTTATTGCCTCTTCTGCAAGCTTTCTTTCAGTTATATCAATTGCTATTCCTTCAAAACCTGTTATCTCACCTGTTTTATCCCTTGTTGGAACAACACTTGAGGTATTCCAGTGCCATGTCCCGTTACTGTGCCTTATCCTGTATTCGATATTTTTGACTCTCTCTCCGGTTTCTTTGACATGGTTTAATGCATTCATGCAGGTTTCTGCATCATCAGGATGAATGTAATTCAAAAACGATTTTCCTCTTGAATGTAATTCAGGATACCCGAAAATTTCCAAAGCTGCCGGAGATACAAATGTGAAAACCCCGTCTGTTGTTATTGTATAAACTATATCATTGATATTTTCAATTAAAAGACGGTACTTCTCCTCACTTTCCGCAAGGGTTTCTTCTGCAAGTTTTCTGTCAGTGATGTCGCGGCCGACAGACAGGTATTCCTCAAGTTCTCCTTTTTTATTGAAAATTGCCCTGTCGTTCCAGACGAACCACCGGACTGTTTTGTCCGGGAAAATTATTCTCTGCTCGATTGTGCCTGCCGGATTTTGTGGTGTAAGTGAATTTAGGTGTTCTTTAAATATCGCCAAATCTTCAGGAGGAATTTTTGACTGCACTTTTTTGCCGATTATTTCTTCACGCAAAAACCCAAAATAGCGGCAGTATGCATCATTGACAAATAAATGAGTTCCGTCGGGAAGGTACCGGCAGATAAGTTCAGTCTGCTCTTCAACAACACTTCTGTATCTCTCCTCACTTTCTGCAAGCGTCTCCTCCGCACGTTTCCTTTCAGTTATATCTATAAGGGAGGCAATACTTTGTGATGATTCAGGGATAAGTCCGACATAATTCAGGCAGTATTTAATTTCTTTGTTCCTGTTGACAAACCGGAATTCATACCTGTTTGATACTTTTTTTGTAGAGCTGCGCCTGTCTTTATGATATTTTATCATCATCTCAAGGTCATCGTGATGCACAAATTCTGTCCAGCTCTTTTTCCCTTCAATCTCCTCAGTTGTATAGCCTGACAATTCTGCAAAGACAGAATTTGCTTTTGCAATTATTGTGTCGCTGTTGATTATTATTGCAGCAGCGCCTGTTGTCTCAAAAGTTGTCCTGTAGAGGTTTTCAGATTCACGCAGTTTATCCTCTGCCTTTTTTCGCTCTGAAATGTCACGGATTGATTCAATGGCACCTGTAATATTTCCAGAAGAGTCATAAAGTGGCGATGCCGTAAACCAGAAATATGAGCCTTTTGCTAATTTTGAGTCCGGCAGGTAAATTTCAGATACAAGCTTATCACCTGTTTTTAAAATTTCAGGATATTTCTTTGCTGTGGATTCGTCAAAATCGATGACAAGATCAATAAGCATTTTTCTTCGTTCGTTATAATATGGCAGTGAGTACTCATAGTTATCCTTATTCAGGATATCATGCTTTAATACCCCGGTCATCTCCTCCAAAGCCCGGTTCCATGCAATAACCCTGCCCTGCATGTCAATGACAAATGTTGCATCAGGAAGGAATTCGATAATCTCTTCAAGCTTTTTTCCTGATTCCTTTAAATTTTCTTCATAAATTTTTCGTTCACTAATGTCGCGGATTGATTCAATTGCACCTGCAATATTTCCTGAAGAATCATACAGGGGCGATGCGGAGAACATATAGTATGCACCTTTGCCGTCATTGAATTTCTGTGAGAAAATCTCTGAGATCAGCTTTTTTCCTTCCTTTTTGATAAACGGGTAAAGCTTTTTTGCATCTTCATTAAAGTCAATAACAAGGTCTATAAGCATGGGGCGGCGTTTATCATAAAAAATAAGTGAATACTCGTAGTTTCCTTTATTTAGAATATCCTCTTTTTTAACATTTGTCATCAGCTCTGTTGCATGATTCCATGCAATCACCTTTCCCTCCGTATCAATCACAAATGTCGGGTCAGGAAGGAATTCAATTATGTCTGAGAGCTGCTTTTTGGATTTTTGCAGTTCCTCTTCTTTTTTTGTAATTTCTTCAAGATTAGACTGGAGCTCCTCTTCTGAGACTGTGAGCTCTTCATATGCCGCATGTAGTTCTTCGGTTCTTCTGCGCAGTTTATCTTCTGCTTTTTCCCGTTCGGTTATTGAGCGTGCCTGGGCAATGTTCTGGTAAGCGTATTTTGAGAGCTGTGTTGCAATTGTAAAAAGAGCCTTTGCAACATGCTGAAACCTCTCCTGCGACATTGAAGGAACTTCATAATATGCCTCCATGAAGAGTGTCTCATCTACGCCAATCTCTTTGGCATATTCTCTCATACTGTCTTCATTCTGGGCTTCATTTCGGACCTGACCGGCAAGCCAGTTTGCAATGTGATGGCCGTTTATTATTATGCCTGCCCCGGCATCCCAAAGCCCTCCGCTCAGGCAGACTGAAATTACCGGTCCGCTAAGGCAGGGTTTTCCTATTGATGCATCTGATTTGTAGCAGTTTTCGCAGCCTTTTTTTGTTTTTCTGATGATGTCGCTGCAAAGCCTCGTAAAACAGCTTGGTTTTGTAATGGGTGTTCCGTCCGGCTTTGTAATTATGGATGCAACACCAGTTGCAAGAGCAAAGTCATCCTGTATCTGCTGGATTTCTTCAATGTTAAAGAGCTCTTCAAAAAGTACTGTCTCTTCTATATCCGGCTGAGTGAGTGTGAGGATACGCTTTTCAAGTGCATCTTCTGCTCTTTTGGCCTGCACTGCCTTTTTTATTTTATGGGCAAGTTCTGCAAACTGTGACTTTGGCGAACCGCCTTTCTGTATGTAAAAATCGGCACCTTCGTTTAGTGCCTCAATTACAATCTCCTCCCTGCCTTTTCCTGTGAAAATCAAAAAAGGAGTTGTATTGCCTCTGCCTCTTATCTCTTTTAAAAATTCTATTCCGTCCATCCCGGGCATCTGATAGTCTGATACGATTGCATCAAATGACTTCTCTGACAAAAGATTTAATGCGTCTTTTGCACTGGTGATTATTGCAACAGAAAAGCTGTTGGTTTTTTCAAGAAAAATTTTGCCGATATCAAGGAGAGCAGGCTCATCATCCACATAAAGAACTGATATTTTAGATAAACCAGACTCTCCTCCCTGCATTATGTATTATCCCTTATTTTCAATATGTTATAATATCTTGGATCAGGATAACTTTATTTGGGCATTATTTTTTAGTGTACAGCTTTTTTTAGCAGACTCTGGATTAATCTTCAAACTCTTATGATAATTTCACAGCCGGCAAAAGTCAGGCTGCAAAAGATAAAAGGAAATTTTTTGCTTTAAAAATTTATTCGGATTTTATGCCACTCTTTGAAATCAGACCCATATACCAGAACAGGAAAAACATCAAAATTATCATTTCCAGAAAAAATCCATAATACCTCAGAATACTAAGAAAAATATCTGTACCGCTGCTGTAAAGCCAGTCTTTTGTAAAGGGATCAATTATCCATCCTATAAGCGGCATTGTTGCAGAGAATTGATTCCCGTAAGGTTTTCCGGGCCAGGACTCTCCAAGAATTGCCAAAATTAAAAAAGGAACTGATATAAACGGTGTCAGAAAGGCTGCCAGCGGCTTTTTCCCATCAGATATATGCGGGAATACATTCATGGAGAGTGCCTGTGCACAGGCTATTGCAAGGAATAATAAAGACAGTGATATTATTGCATTATGAATGCCCGGGCCTTTTAAAACCGGAATGAGATTTAAAATCACCGGCAGCAGAAGATATATTATTGAGAGTGCCAAAACTATTTTTAGTCTTTTTTTGCGCTGGGAGAAAGATTTCAGATAAAAGTATAGTATAAGTGAGAATACAGAGGGCATTAAAAATACAAATAAAAATTCAATCATCATTTTATTTATCCCCACAAATCAGGTTTCAGATAAGAGTCTCTTAATTACAATATTATTAAATTGACTTTTTTATAATACGCTCTCTTTTAAAAAATTGAAAATGTAATATTAATTGATTTCTCACCGTCTTTCGTATTTTCTGTACATGTAATACACTCCTCCTGCAACAAGGATTATCATAAGTATTCCAAAAATACCAATAAGAGAATTTTCCTTAACAACAACCCTTATACTGTCTGAGACCTCCTCCTGATCAGAGATTACTTTAACTGTTATTTTGTATTCGGATGCGGCAATGTTTGAGGGCGGAACAACTTTTAAAGTTACAGTATGCCTTTCACCGGGTGAAATTCCGGGGATTGTCTGTGGTGTTGAATTTACTTTCCAGCCTTCAGGAGCGGTGACTTCCACCTGAACATTGGTGAGGGCAACACCGTTTCCGTTGTTTAAGATTTTTACAGGCACCTCAATTGTATCCCCTTTTGTCATTTCATAGAGGTATTTGTCAGAGAAAACCTGAAGATCTGAGCTTCCCCTGATTGTTGCCTTCAGTTCTGTTGTATAATTTGTATTATCCGATGAGCCGATTACGGAATTGAATGAATAATCCCCTTTGCTGACAGAGTATGGTGGAATTACCTCCATGTAGACTGTTTTCTCATCTCCTGCCTTTATGAATACTTCTGAAATTTCACCGTTTGAATCAGTATTCTCTCTGTACCTTGCATACCAGCCCAAAGACATGTTTTCATATTTTAATACAAAAATATCATCGCTTTTTCCGACATTCATCAGTTTCATCTCATAAACCGGCTTCTGACCTATCGGAGATGTTAATACTGGTGTTTTTACATCAATATCAAGACCGTAATTTTTTCTCTCAAGCATTACTGTTCCGACATCATTTGTATATCCGCTCTGAACTCTCACATCGTCGATAGATCTTTCTATATAGCCGTCCTTTTCTATCTTCAGGAGGTAATTTCCCTGTCTGATTTCTGTTCTTATCTGTCCGTCTGATGTTGAGAATACCTTAGCTGCCGCAATGGTGTTTTTATTTATGAATGCTGAAACACATGCCCCTTTTATTTTTTCACCCTGCTCGTTTACAACTTCAAGTTTTAAGACGCCGTTTTCACCTGCATGTGTTTTGTCAATTATAATATAGAGCCAGAGTCTTGCATCATCTATGCTTATTCTGAACTGGTAGGTATCAGGAGGAGTATCACCTGCGGTTTTCACCTCAAGTTTTATTGTCTCTGACTCTCCCGGCAGGAGTGCAAGCCTGTCTATCTGCTTATCACCTGCCAAAAATCGAAACTCCCAGTCCTCCTGGCCTTTGAATGTGTCAGCACGAATTTTTTTTGGTATTGATGACTCGCCTGTATTTTTAATAGCCAGATCAAAATTTACAACTTCTCCGGCCTCGATAATCTGGCCGGGGTATTTGCATGTTATTTGCATGTTTGCCGATTCAGAAGATGCCCCTATGACCGGGCATGTAATAATTGCAAAAATAAAAAGTAATAATATGCTAAATATTTTAAATTTTTTAATATGTGTTTCTTTTTTCATTTTATTCAGTTCCTCATTTGGATTGTATAAGATTACACTGATAATGACTCACATCCTGTATTTTTATTCAGGATATGTATGAAAAAATATTAGTTTAGATATTAATGAAATTTCTGGGGCAATTGCCGAACTGTTTGAAAAACGATTTTTTTTTAAATATTATCCGGAGGATTCATCAATATTTGTTAAGAATATATTTTTATCAATGATTGATTTATTTGAAATATAGTCAAAAATTCTATCTGAATATTTATCTGAAATAGTATAATACGTGAATTTTCCTTTTCTTTCGGTTTCTATTATGTTTGTTTTACATAAATATTTGAGATTTTCACTGATAACTGATTTTGAAAGCTCTAATTGTTTTACAATTTCTGTATTATTCATTGATGCGTTAAAATAGATCAAAAAAATAATTTTTCGTAGAGATTCTGTTTCCATAACAGAGATATATTTTAAATTGTCTGGTGATATTTCAAAACTGTTGGTAAAATATCTGACTTTATTTTTATCTTTTACAGATTTGATCAGACCTTCGGATTCCATTTGATTAATATGGTACTCAAAAGTCCCATTTTTTAAAAAGGATTTCCTTTGAAGCTCCCTGTAATGCAGTCCGGGATTTTCTTTTATTAAATTGTACAGTTCTTCTTTTCTTTTTATGGATCCATCTGCTATTTTTTTGATTTTGATGTATCCTGTATATATGATTCCTTTAATCAGAAAAAGCAATTCCAGATTTATTGAAGTTAGTTGAGGAAATATAGCCAGAAACATTACAAAGGCAAGGGGAATAGGCTGGGCTTCAGTTACTATTTCATCTGCAAAAGGTGTTCCCGGAATTTTTCCTAAGTTTTTTGAAGGAGTTACGGTATATTCTAAAGCATCAGCTATAGTGACAAAAAAAAGTAAAGAGATTAAGATAATCCCCGCGATTTTTGCGGTTTTTAATTTCTTAATGTTCATTTACTGTAAGCTGATATGTTCTTAATAAAGATTCAATACTTTTTCCATAAACTTTGAAAGTCCATGTTCCCTGTTCAACATAATTTCCACCGGATGAGACATCAATATGAATTTTGCCATCTTTGACACCGTCGGCGCTGTCATAATAGGTTCCAACTTTTGCTGATGAAGGAGTATATATCGAAAGTGACAATTCATCCGAGCTTGAGTACCAGTTTAGAAATACCTCTATGCTTGAAACACTGCTTCCAACTGATATGTAGTGTGTGTTTGTTGCACTCTGGCTGATTGTGCTTATAAGTTTTGTTGAGACTGTAGGTTCATTATATGCTGATGGCTGAACGGTATAAATTATTTCCTTGGCCGAAACTGCCGGAATAAGTATAAATGAAGTTAACAATAACGCTGCAATAATTAAAAATTTTAAATTTTTTCTTGGCATAAAATCATTTTAGATTTTTAAGCATATCTTTTTTATGGGGCAAAAACCGAACTGAAAAATAAAATATCAGGTTTTATCTGAATTTAGAAATATTAATCATATGAACAATTTGATTGCGGATTATATCTCTCTAATATTTGTAAAACAAATTTGGTATTAACATCATTATTAAAAAAAAGATATTTCTTTAAAAAAATAAATTGTGCAAATATGATATTTTTTGTCTCTTATCTTTCTGAAATAGTGCATTTATGCAAATTTTTGTCCTGGTCATAGATAGATGAGTTATTTTATTCGATTATATACAATATTTAATGTAGCGCACATATCTGATATTATTTGAATTGAATATAGAATGTGCATAAAATCTATTTTCTTATAAAAAGCAGCCTTTTATGTGGAGTATTTTATTATCAGATAGAATCATAGCAGATCTTGTTTTTTGTTAGTAATATATTTTATGGTGCAATTTTCGATTTGTCTTTTTTCAGTTCGGTTTTTGTCCCAAAATTAATAATAAATACCTGAATCTAAGTTTTAACCGGGGAACAATGAAAAGGAGTACCAGTCCTCTCATTGTTCAAAAAGAAAATTTAGATCTTTAAGTGCAACTTAAAAACCAAACAATTTATTTTGCACTTAAAGGTTTATTTTCTTTTTGGCTGGCACAACAGATGGCCCCCTGTGTAAAGGGGTTTTTTTGCATCCTCCTTGGGAAAATTCCCAAAGATGCCCTTGGGAGATATTTGCAAAAAATTCACAAAAAATGGATCATATGCATCAGGCATACACCAATCCCTGAAAAAAGACCTCTTCACAAAAAAAATCTAAAAACCAGAAAAAACAAGAAACCAGAAAAACCAGAAAAACCAGAAAAACCAGAAAAAACTAAAAAAACCAGAAATTACCAAAACAAATCAAATAAAAAAACAAGAAAAAACCAAAAAGAATTAAAAAAGGAGAACTAAAATGAAAAAATTTAGCTTCAAAAAAATCGGCATCCTCCTTGCGATGACGCTTGTGGCAGGCGCTGCTCTTGTAGGGCCTGTTAGTGCGGCCGGTATTGATGCATTGGGTGGAGGTAGTGCTTCCGGCAATGTAATAACTTATTATGGACAGGCTGGTTCTCTATATGACACCTTTGATCGTATCAGTGTAAGTGCTAATTTACGCTATGGTGGAAGTACAGTAGCTAATTCAGATACAGGTACTTACTCTCTACCAAATACGAATTTTGTTTCAACAGGTAGCCATTCTTATTCTCCAGCTTACACAGGTACCAGTTATACTCTTAGAGTCTATGCATCAAGTATAGGCCCTGCTTACAGTGACACTGCTGATTTCAGAATAAATACCTAATTTAATCCTATTTTTTAAAGAAGAGAGAATAAGTCAAATAATTACAATTTGAAGGACATTAGTATTATGTTAATAAAATTTACACAGTTGTTCAAAAAAAAAGGATGGATACCTTTTGTGTATCTGATTTCATTTATAATGGTGGTATTATTCTGCCTATGTTCCGGTTGCACTTCCGGAAGTGATAATGGGAATAATCTCCCAAATGAAGAAACGATTGCCCCTGATGAATTAGACAATATTCATGAAAAAAATTTGAATAAAACAGTTGTTCCTGAAAAAAGCACAGGAGAATCTAAAAGCTTAAGAGAAACATTCCATGGTTATAGTAATTATCTCCTGGAATTATTCCCTGATTTTATACCAAAAACAGTAGAAGATACTATTCCATGGGAAAGTGCAGACGCTACACTTCCAAATAGAACTATCTACACATATGAACATATCAAAACAAAATCATCATCTACTGAATATATAGCAAGAATCAATGCTGAAACAGGCAAAATACGTACAGTATATAGATCCTCAGGCTTTGTTTATCCATACGGCAGTGTGGATATCACACTTGATGAGGCAGAATCTATTGCAAAGACCTTTATAACAAAGGCACTTGGAGAAAACCCTGAAAATCTGTTTACAGCTATAATTTCGTCAGGATATACAGAAAATCTTACAGAACTAAAGCAGGAAGGAAAAGCCCCGGAGATACTGGTACATTATCAGATTACTCATAACGAATTGCCTTGTTATGGAGCAACATTACTAGTTTTTATCGATTCTATTACCGGAAAAGTAGTGGAATGTCATTTTACTATTCCTGACCTTCAAAATCTTACATTCGTATCAGAATCAGAAGTTCCTGATGTCACATTTGATGAAGCAAAAAAAATAGTTGAATCAAAGATAAATGAAGAATATCCCGGTGAAGCACAAAATTTAGACATTATATGTGAAGATAAGACTGGTGGAATATACAAAGAAGAAAAATCTGGAGTTGCAGATCCATTTTGGGACACGGGGATGCCTGTTTACAGTGATAATACCATACCTGTTCGTTTAATCTGGATTCTGGAAATGAAATCAAAAACAGGTGCTGTGGGTGATGATTCTTATTATAACTCGTATTCAATTGTTGATGCCCATACAGGAGAGGTTCTTCTTCTTTATTACAAAGATATTCAGATAGATTATCTGAAAAAATATTTCCCGTGAGGGGTTTTTTGTGGTAACATCTTTAGAAATAAAAATTAAAATTAATAATTTTGGAGCAGGGGTTTTATGATCACGACCAGAAATCTAACAAAAATATACGGTGAAAAGGCAGCTGTAAATAATCTAAATCTTGAAGTTGGTGATGGAGAGGTATTCGGTTTTTTAGGTCCTAACGGTGCCGGGAAAAGTACAACTATCCTGATGCTCACCGGAATGATTGAGCCCACATCCGGAAGCTGCCTTGTTGATGGAGTAGATGTTGCACGAAATCCATTAAAAGCAAAAGAGATCACCGGTTATCTGCCTGAAGATGTGGGATTTTACGGAAATATGACTGCTGAACAAAATCTGGATTATGTTGGCAAATTTTATGGAATGAACTCTGAAAAGCGAAAAGAAAGAATTGACTATCTTCTCGAACTTGTAAAACTAAAAGATGTCACCCAGACTGTCAGCGGATATTCCCGGGGAATGAACCAGCGTCTTGGTCTTGCACAGGCTCTTTTAAACGATCCTAAAGTGATAATCCTGGACGAGCCGACAGCCAATCTTGACCCTGAAGGAGTATTTCAGTTCAGGAAAATTATTCATCATTTATCGGATGAAGGAAAGACTATACTAATATGTTCTCATGTTTTATCAGAAGTAAAAAAGGTCTGCAAAACACTTGGAATATTATCACAGGGAGAACTGGTTGCCAAAGGTACAGTTGAAGATGTTGAAAAGCAGCTTATTGAAAAAAGTCAAATCCCTTTAAAAATAATTCTTGAAACAGAAGAACCACTTCCTGAAATTGTGCATCCTGAGATTATTAATATTGAAATAAACAAAAATCGTGCTGTTATTTCTACAAAAAAAGATATCAGAAAGGATATTTCCAACTATTTAAGAAAGGATTTTAAAATAATTGAGATGCATCTTGAATACCCGCCTCTTGAAGAATTATTTCTTAATGTCTACAGGAGGGAATAATGTGACATTTGAAAGAGTTTTTATTGTTGCTAAAAAGGAATTTGTCGGGAATATCACTAGCAAGAAATTCTTTCTCCTGCTCATTTTGTTTTCAATTATTGTAGGAATTGGTGCTTTTGATGGTATAAGTGAATATTACAACGTGCTTGATGAGTATAAATCCGGGAGTAGTGATGTTTACCTGATTCCTCCAACTCCTGTAATAGTATTTGGAAGTATAACGGAAAATTTGGGGTATTATGGATTTGGGGCCATTATTGCCATAGCAATTGGTTTTAATCTGATTTCAGGTGAAAGGGAATCCGGTTCGCTAAAATCTCTTCTCTCTCATCCTGTTTACCGGGATGAAATAATCAATGGAAAGGCCATTGGAGGAATAATATCTTTGCTTTTTGCAGAAACCATTGTCTTTGCAATTGTTATTGCACTGATGCTTATAAACGGAATAGTTCCTGATTTGAATTCATTTGGGAAAATATGTGTTGTGGGGTTTCTTGTTTTATTATTTCTAATTGCTAATTTCTCTCTTGCACTTATGTCTTCAGCAATTTGTAAAAGTAGCAGTGGTGCATTGATTATATCTTTATCCATACTTTTCATCTTCTCATACTTGGTTCCTGTTGCAGGACTTGAGGTCTCAGGCTATCTAATTCTGGGAGATGAGCCAAAAACGATCTATGTAAACGACATTTCTTCCATGTCTGCCGGTGAAATACAGTATTTTCAGGATGCAAAACTTGATTATATGAATAAAAAAATTGATTTGCAAGAAATTTTGTCAGTATTTTCCATTCAAAGAGTATTCTCTGGAATTGTTGAGCCTTTTACAAGAACATCGTCTTATCTTTTCACTATGGAGATGAATGGAGGCGATAGTCTTTCTGTTCTTGAAAATGAGCCTTCAACCTTTGAAATACTTGAAAGTATCTGGACTAAATTATTTGCACTAGTGATGTTTCCTGCTATTTTTTTTGGAATAGCCTATGTAAAATTCATGAGAATGGATCTGAGGTGAAGGTGGTTTAATTGAATTTAGAAAGAGTATTTATTGTTTCAAAAAAAGAGTTCTTTGATCAGATATTAGGCAAAAAATTTCTTGCACTTTTTTTTATGTTGATACTTATAGCCGGTGTTTCTGTGATCAGCGAATATAAAAAATATAATGGAGAGATGGAAGCATATGCAAATTCCGGAAGTACATATCTTGATGAATATGGGGTGATTCATTATGGTGATGCAATATATAATCCTTCACCGGTTAATATATATTATGGGATTGTAAGTGGTCTTTCCGGTTATATTTTTGGGCCTTTAATTGCAATATCGGCAGGTTTTAATTTAATTACTAAAGAAAAAGAATCAGGTTCAATAAAATCCATTCTTTCCCATCCACTTTACAGGGACGAACTAATAAATGGAAAAGCAATTGGAGGAATAGGGGCATTGGCCGTAGCTACAGCAGGTCTTTTTGTTCTTGTTACTGCAATTTTATTTTTGTTAAGTGTAGTGCCCTCAGGAGAGGATTTTATTTCAATATCAATCCTTTGTGGTATAACAATTCTGTACCTGTCTGGCATTTTTTCAATGTCGCTTATGATGTCGTCGCTGACAAAAAACAGTGGAACTTCATTGATTTATTCTTTAATTTTATTTATCATTCTGGCATACGTTGCAACCATTGTAGCTCCTTGTGCGAGTGATCTGATAATCGGTCCGGAACCTGTTATTGTTGACAGCAATGGGTTTGAATTTAATGATTATAATGAATTGAGCAATTATTATTCAACTCAAAAAATTATTGAAAACACTGTTGAATATTTTTCAATAAAAAATAACTATTTATATATTGGTACTGCTCTGACAAAACCGTCGTTTTTCTGGGCGTTCAAAGGTGCAGAAGATGTCCATTTTTATGACTATTCTAAGATGGGTATAGATTTTGAAGATATATTAGGGAAAATCTGGGGCAATATAGTATTTTTAATTGCATATCCTGTTGTATTTTTCGGAATTGCCTATGTCAGGTTTATGAGGATGGATTTGCGGTGAATCTCTTAAAATATTCTTTTAATTTCTGATATATAGGAGAATTTCACTATAAAATGCAGAATAATTTTGGAGTCAATATGGGAAAAGAAATTTCAATCATAATTTTGGCATTAATTTGCATATTTGCTGTTGCAGTTTCAGTCTGTACAGAAATTCTTACAGAACAGACAGAAAATACGATTTCTACAACCTCTTTGCCAACGGAAATTTCCTCTTCTTCTCAGGATTTGACTCCTGCAGAGCCTGCTGAAATCACTTCTGAAAAAACACCATGGCCTGATGTAAATCCGCCTTATGATGAAAATACAAAAAAAGAACTTATTGAACTTGCAAAAAAGGAAATAATGCGGATATTCCCGTATGTTGATATAAATACTCTTAATGGTCATTTCGAAGATTCTGATGGCTATGTACCTCCTGATATTATATTTGATAATGTTAATGCAACATTTGAAAACTACTCCATTTCTGTTTTAAAAAGAACAAATGGCCTTTTGAAATATGGAGATCCATTATTCAATAATATAGTTGAAATAAAAATTAATTCTAAAACCGGAGAGCTATCACTCTATAAGCCAAAAGGGTATATTGTTCCTTCATCTGACGAAAATTTAATCCCTTATGAAGATGCAGAAAAAAAATCAATTGAATTCATAAAAAAAGTAAAAGGTGAAGATTTCTTATCTGAATATGATTATAATTTCTCCCAAAAGGGAGATGAGGGTAGAGGAGTTGCCTTTTTTGAAATAGATTTTTCTTATAATGGTGTGGGCTATTTAACTGATAATTTGATTATAAGGTATGATTTGGGTGAAGATGCTGTAATATACTACTCTGATGATTCTAAAAATTATGATCTATTAAAAAAAATGACTACTCTCTCGCCGGAACCATCAATCACTTTTGATAATGCAAAGAAAATATTTGAAAATAAAATTTCTGAAGAATATCCTGGAGAGGATTTTAAATTTGCTTATCTTTCATATGGTCCTTCACTTACGTGGGATAGTTCCGAAACGATTTTTGTTAAAAATCCTGAACCCGTAAAACTGGTCTGGCATGTTTACTTCAATGATGAAGATATGCGTAAAGAACATTCCGGAAGTATAACAGTGGCTAATATTGATGCTCATACAGGGGAGATTATTGGGTTAAGATACCGGGGGATTATAATACCTTCTTATACTGAAGAAGAAAAAGAACGTATGGCTACATACGCCTCCTGATTTTCATTTTTTTTGGATAAATTGTTCTGCAATTTTCTTTTTTATTGATATGTAGAGGATTGTGGCGTAAGACGTTTTTATAATTAGATTAAATTTTAACCTGTAGAGATGTGAAAGTCACAACTTCTAAAAATATCCGGTATTGTTAAAGCAATCTCTGCTGGCTGGAAAATGAATTAATTTTTTTCAGTTCGGTTTTTGCCCCAAAAATACCTTGTATAAACAGCAATAAAAGGTAATTATTGTATTTACTGTTACGGATGAAAATAAAATACGGAGGGAAGACGGGGAAAAATGATACAAACAGAAAACCTTGTAAAAGATTACAATGGAAAAAGAGCTGTCGACAACCTGAACATGGAGGTTTTAGATGGCGAAATTTTTGGATTCTTAGGTCCTAATGGTGCGGGGAAGAGTACAACAATCCTGATGCTTACCGGAATGATTGAGCCGACATCGGGAAGCTGCACAATAGACGGTGTTAACGTTGCACTAAATCCTCTCAAGGGAAAAGAGATACTAGGTTACCTTCCTGAAGATGTGGGATTTTATAAAAATCTTACCGGATACGAAAACCTCGATTACCTGGGTAAATTCTACCCTATGACAAAAAGTGAGAGAGAAGAAAGAATCGAAATTCTTCTCAAAAGTGTAAGACTAAATAACGTCACACAAAAAGTAGGCGAATACTCGCGTGGAATGAACCAGAGGCTTGGTCTTGCACTTGCTCTTTTAAACGATCCAAAAGTCGTGATTCTTGATGAACCCACAGCAAACCTTGATCCAGAAGGTGTCTTAAGATACAGGGAAATTATAAAAGAGCTTGAAAAGGAAGGAAAAACTGTTCTTATCTGCTCTCATATTTTATCGGAAGTAAGGGCTGTGTGCACCACACTTGGCATAATCTCACAGGGAAGTCTTGTTGCAAAGGGATCGGTTGAAGAGGTCGAGGATGAACTGATTTTGCAGAGCAACACCCCGCAGAAAATTGTTATCAGATCAATAAACCCTGGTGTGTATGACTTTGTGGAAACAATCTCAAATCCTGAAATTCTGGGAGTTGAAAGGCTTGAAAACGGAATTGAAATCAGGGTGAAAAAGGACATCAGAAAAGCTCTTGCAGAAGAGCTTGAGGGTAACTGCTCCGGAATTACCGAGATGTATCTTGACAGGCCGGGTCTTGAAGATTTATTCCTTAAAGTTTACAGGAGGGAATAGAGATTGGATTTTGCAAGACTTGCTACAATCTCCCAAAAGGAATTGTCTGATCATATAACCAGTAAAAGATTTTTGCTAATTCTCCTGATTACATGTCTTGTACTCGGGGTTGCTGCCTCGAATGGCGTAAATAACTATAATAACTCGCTGGAAAACTACAAAAACGGACAGACTGGATTTCTCTTTTTTCCTTCGATACTTGAAGTTTTCAATGAAATTTCAAACTCTTTTGGAATAGAAGGACTTGGGGCCATAATTGGGATTGCAATAGGATTTGATCTTATTTCCGGAGAAAGAGAAGGGGGATCGTTAAAAACTATGCTTTCCAGGCCAATATATCGTGATGAACTTATTAATGGAAAAGCCATTGGTGGAATAATAACAATTAGTATAATTACTCTGACAGGATTTCTGACAGTCGTTGCAATATTTTTGATACTTGGAATTGTTCCAAATTTTGATGAGGTGCTGTTAATAGGTGCAATCTGGCTTCTTACAATGCTTTTTATGGCCTACAGTTTTTCCCTTGCATTGATGTCATCTGTTATTGCAAAAACAAGCAGTGGTGCACTTATTTTATCTCTGTTGATTGTTTTGGCACTTATGTATATTATTCCTATTGGAGGTGGTGAATTAGGAAAATCTCTTATTCTTGGTTCTGAGCCTTCTGAAAATGATTATGATTTGGGATCACAATTGCAGTCAGAATCATTTAATAATATTCAGGCAGGATATGATCAAAAAAAGGTAGAAATCCATGACTTTTTCAATATGTTCTCAATAAAAAGTGTGTATAATGATATTGCAAGTGCGATTACTCTGCCCTCTAATTATGTAATTACTAAAAAAATTGGATTTATTAATTTTGCACTTAATCCTGATCTTGCAAAAAATGTTGAAAAACCGACAATTTGGGAGATTATCGGTGATAAATGGATAAAGATAATTGTCTTTATAATGTGGCCTTTAATGTTTTTTGGAATTGCATATGTGAGATTTATGAGAATGGATCTGAGGTAAGGAGAAATATTATATGAATTTTAAAAGAATCACTTTAATTGGGTTTAAGGAATTCCAGGATCATATAACAAGTCATCGTTTTCTTGCACTTTTAATAATGATGTTGATATTTGCTGAAATATTCGTCTTCAAAGAGATTGGAACATATTTTGAAACTCTTGACGACCTCAGTACCCCTAATGGCTATTCTTTGTTTGGTTTGCCACTTGGTCAGAATATTTTTGGGGGAATATCTTCCGGTATTGCAGGCAGTTCAATATTCGGATCAATTATTGCGATTGTATTGGGATTTGATCTGATAACAAAGGAAAGAGAGACCGGTTCTATGAAGGCCATAATCTCTGTTCCTGTTTACAGGGATGAGATAATAAATGGAAAAGCTCTGGGTGGAATAATTGCAATAATATTTGCAGTCAGCGTTGTATTTCTTTTGACTTTTGGAATTCTCCTTATGTATAGTATAGTTCCGGGACTGGATGAATTTGGATTTATATTTGTATTCTGGCTTGTAACAATTCTTTATCTTTGTGGAATATTTATTATGTCCGTTATGGTTTCATCATTTGCAAAGACAAGCGGGATGTCTTTTATATATTCTCTGCTTCTTCTTCTTTTGCTTACAAGTGTTGTATATTCCGTTGGAAATTATGCGGTAAATGTTGTAATGGGTCCACAACCATCTATAAATGTCGAAAATATGGATGTTTCGGAGATAAATGAATACTATGAGCAGTCAAATTCATATTATCAGAGAAATATGGAGCTTACAAACCTTATTTTTTATGTGACATATAATGCAAATTATCTCAAACTTTCAAATGCTCTTACCAATCCAAAGTACTATCTATGGTCAGAGTCAGACGGGCAGAGCAATTCAGAATATGAACCTGATTTGTTTGAAATTCTTGGAAGAGTCTGGGGATATATCCTGTTTTTAATTGCCTATCCTGTGGTATTTTTTGGAATCGCTTATATCAGGTTTATGAGGATGGATTTGAGATGAGGCTGAAAAAAAAGGTTTACTTTTTTCATTATAATCTTCTTTTTTAAATCCTGTTATGGTGAATCTAAAAATCAGGTTTTATTTGTAAAAAATCCGGGATTAATTTTTTTGGATTGCAAAGGGTTTGCAAAAATGATATTTTGGAGAGGATATTTTTTTTTGGATTGCTGTTTATGACCACTATGAAATTATACAGTAATGCTTAAATAGGGCGTTAAAGCAGCATAAAATGCCAAAAACCGCACCTTCACAGAAGCCCTGTATTTGGGTTTCTCACCCCTTCCTGATATAAACATCGTCTGAAAAAAAGAGGGTAATAGCGGGCCACTACAGGGGTGCGATCCGGGCTTTAATCTCTCTAAAATCCAATTATTGCCCTTATTGAAAACCAGTCTTCAAAACCCTCTCTAAAATGCCAAAATAAGCTCAAATTAAAGGTTTTCAGGCAGCATGCCTGTAAAAAAAGGTATATGGGATTTAATGATAATCCCCGGGATTTTTGCAAAAAGGGTATAAGAGAAGTATATCTGAATTGCAAAAATTATTAATTTTTTTCGGCGATTATGACTATAACCCCCCCAAAATGTAGCGATATGTAGAGGATGGTGGCGTAAGACGTTTTAATTAATAATTTCTATTTCTAATGGGGGTTTAGTGAAAGACATAAGTTCTCTCATTGTTCAAAAAGAGCATACCTTTAAAGTAATTTAAAAGTTTAGTGCTTTTCACTTGCGGGTTTGTTTTTTTGGCCTGCTCTCACCAGAGGCCGGCCCCCTGTGCAGGGGAGGATTGTATTCATATATTTAACTCTTCTAAGACATCCTTAGGATCTCTTTGAAGATGTCCTAAAATCCGAAAGGATTTGGCAAAATTTATGAACTGGTATGCCAGCCAGACATGCCCCTGGTCAAATTGCAAAAAAGCAGAACTGTTTTAAAAAATCAGTAAAACCAAAAAGCTAAAAAAAAGACCAGAAATATTACAGATCCAAAGAATCCTAAAAATATTTTTTTTAAAAGGGCAATATTTTAGATTTAGATTGCCTTAAATTAATAACGCATGTTTTTGGCTGTTTGCATTAAATGTATTTTTTTCATGAAAAATTCTGATTGGAAATCTCTTTTTATGTGCAGTGCACAAGCAGATGCTCTGATAAATATTAACAAACAAAAAATCTTTTTTTTTAAGATTTGATGATTCTTTACTAGACCTTAATTTAATTTAAGACCTGGAATAAATATTGCAAAAATCTGTTATTGCCGCTTCAAAGAGAATTGTTTTTATAAGTCAAATTACATAACTAATAGAGCACTAAGGCAGCACAAGAGGGCTTGTGGTCTAGCTGGTTATGACGTCGCCTTGACATGGCGGAGATCTTGAGTTCGAATCTCAACAAGCCCACTATTTTTTTGTTCATCTTTTGTTTATCAGTCCTGAGATTTCAGCTTTCATTAATAACCGGCGTGTATTTGTGTTTTTTGGCTTTTTCAATACCAAAATTAAAAAGACTAAAGTCTTAATAAATAAAATATATACTTAGAGAAATTCAGCAGATTAATATGATTATAATTTTAAAAAATGATATTCTGCTGTAAATCGGAGACTCGTATGAGAATACTTTTTGTTGTATGCGGCGAAGGTCTTGGTCATGCCTCGCGCTGCACCAAACTTGCCGGATACCTTGAAAGATTTGGTCATACCTGTATTTTTGCTTCATATGGCAAGGCATATGAATTCATAAAAAGCCAGGGAGCATTCAGTGTCACGGAGACTTACAGGGAAGTCATGCTTGAAGGTGATGGCGGATATTTCAGCCTTTCAAAGACCATGTGGTCCTCAAAAGGGGTAATGGTCTCTCTTGCACGCTCCCTTAGGCATATAAGAAGCCTGATTTCCGAAAACTCAGTTGATATTCTTATTGCAGATACAATGTATGCCGCTGTTTCTGCAGCAAAAATCCAGGGAATACCATCACTTTTCATAACAAACCAGAACCGCTTTGCGTCCGCAACAGATCAAAACTCAAAGCACTGGAATATTTTAAGCAGTGTTGTTGAAAAATACCTCTCTCTTCCCGACAATGTTTTAGTTCCTGATTTTTCACCTCCGAATACGGTCAGCGGCTACAATCTTGATATTAAAAGCGCCGATCGCGACAGGTACAAATTCATCGGCCCGATAATGGATGTAAACCCGTTGGAATACGAGATAGAGTCTGAAACCATATTTGCAAGCTTCGGCGGCGAGCCTTTCAAGATTCCGATGTATGAGATGCTAAAAGAAATATCCAAAGAAAGGCCTTTTCATACATTTGAAGTATTCTCAACAACCCCTGGCCTTCCGGAAGAGACCAATAATTTCAGACCTTACGGATATGTGCCGGAAATACTAAGGCACATGTCAAAATCACGCTTAACGATTATGCACGGGGGACTTACATCCCTTCATGAATCATTAATTTTTAAAAAGCCCTGCGTGATGATAATCGATCCATACCATCCCGAGCAGTGGAACAACGCCCGCAAAATTGAGGAGATAGGTGCGGGCATCATGATTCCGGGCGACAAAGTGACAAAAAAAAGCCTAAGCGATGCAATTGATGAGGCTCTTGCATTAAAGCCGCCCAACATGACACACTTATTCAGCTTAGAGGACGGAAGGGTGAATACCTTAAAGCTTATCGAAGAGATTGCCCAAAGAAGCGACTGAATTTTTTTAATCAAAGACTTTTTGTCTTTTTGCGCTGAATAGGAATACAGCGGTTTTATAAATGGAGAGCACAGCGAAAATACTTGCACTGATAATAGCAGGCCTCATAATAATTCTGGCGGCAGCAATGACTATTGCCGGACTTTTCTATCCTGCGGGATTTGATTATCTTGGAATAACTCCGGAGAGCACTTACAGCTATGATGTCAAAATCTCGTCATCATCAGAGATAAAAGATGTTGCAATGTTTCTGCCACTTCCTTCATCTCGTGATGAATCGCCAATAGGAACTGTCATAAGCGGTGGTTTTGGATATGGTCTCAAAGACTTAAAGCCTGAGATTTTTGGTGCAAAAGACAGTGTGATGTTAAAAATTTCTGCTGATAAAATAAGGGATGCATCTTTTGGCGCAGTTTCAGATGCAGGCGCTATTATCAATACACAAAATTACGACTCCGGCTCGCTTCTTTTATCGCCGGTGCTGAATTTTTCAGACAACAACAGGGTATCTGGATATCAGACATATATCTATGCAAAATATGATGCAGACCCTGACTGCAGAGTTGATATCTTTGTCACCGCAAAAGGTGAGAATAAATGGTCATTTTTAACGCAAAAAGAAAACAGCTATACAAATTATGCTCATTTAACTTTAACCGGCCCTAAATCCGGATGGTATGAGGCAGATGCAGTCGCTGAATATAAAAATGGTGATTTTTCGGTATCAATTTAAAAAAATGATCTCCTGATAAAAATAATTTTTTTCAAAACAAATATTATTTCATGCCTGGATAAAATAAAAAACCAAAATTTATGGAGCGATAATTGATGAACAGGGCAAACTTATGTGTAAGCTGCAAGGGAAGGGGTTTTTGCGGCCTTAAAAGATGCCCTGTTATAAGCCGCTTTTATGCCAGAACACAGGTAAAGCCTGTTGAAAATTATATGGGTGAAAGCCCGTCTGTATTTATTGGAAGCTACAACTATCCGGCA
>JAEWWL010000008.1 GCA_023396365.1 Methanobacteriota archaeon | reverse complement strand
CTCCTTCAGCTGAATTGGTTTTTCTCAGATGAGTGGCTTTTATGTCATGAAACTGTGCAATTTTCCATCCTCTTAATTTTGCTTTAATATTTGTTATTGAATCTGCAAAAGGCTCCGGAGGGTATCCTCCAATTTCATCATAACATTCTTTTCGGATTATACGGCCAGTACCCATAGGTTCAAAATCATAATCGGGTCTTTCATTAAGTCCTGTTAATGGATCAATTATCATTCCACTTGCTATTCCAAGGGATGAATCTTCAAAGAATTTTTCAATCAGATTTGAAAAGTAATTACTTTCAATACATGTATCTGCATCAATGACACCATAAAAGTAATAATCTTTATTGTTATTAAGAAAATAATTTCTACAATATTCAAAACCGCTCCTGTATACACGCGATACTCCAAAGGTAAGGTCACGCATGCCTTCAGGCATTTTTACTGAGTGTATCCAATTATATTTATCTTTAAGATTTTTTATGATCTCAGGAGTTCTATCGGTGCTGCCATCGTCAATAATTATCCAGATTTCTGGAAGAACTGATTGATTAATTATTGAATCTGCGACAGTGGGGAGATAAAATTCCTCATTTTTTGCAGGTGTAATCAGGATATATTTTTTTTTTGGTTTTTCTGATTTGTTATTGATGTTCATAAAATCCCCATCTCACTAAGCCTCGCCGGCAGATACTCTTTCGTTACAAAATCAAGGCCCCGTGCCGCAAACGCCTGCTGTTCTGACTTAAGGCCCATCTTTAACTGAAGATTGATCTCTGATCTCCAGTACTCGGTATCAAACCTTGGATCAGAAAGCTCAGACTTTAGCGCTGCAATATCTCCTTCTGTCAGCTTGTCTGAGGGAAGATTGTAGTTGCTGATGTCTGATGGCTGAACACCTATAAACTGTGCCCCTGGCGTTGCAAGCGTATCAGACATATGCGCCGCCTTAATAGAGCCGTATGCAACGCTTGCAAAAATCCTGTAAGACCATGGATCACCGTCTGTGAACACAACAACAGGAAGGTTAAGCTCCTGGTTTAAGCGCTTTAAAACCCTCCTTGTCGAACGCGCCGGCTGGCCCTTTAAGTGAACAAGAATAGCATCGTAATCCTCGTCAAAGCCGTTCTCCATAAGCCTTGCATACATACCGCCGGTCTCCATTGCAATTACAAACTTTGCGTCATGCTCAACAAACTCAAGATTGTCAACATTGTTTGGAATAGGATATCCGGATTCTCCGATATCCTGCTGGCAGTGCATGACTCGATCACCGCGGCGGGTTTTCTCCTTTATCCGAAGCGGGCCGTAAATTGATGCACCGTCCTCTTCGGGCCTTAAGTGAAAATTCTCCCTTGAGAGTTCGGTAATAATCTCCAAATCCTCAACAAGATGGTTTGACTCATCCTGGGCTGAAAACTTAGCCTTCTTCCAGCCTTCAGAGATGTAATACATCTCCCTTAATGTGGATGAGCGGTTTTCACGAAGCTGCTGGCGAAGAAAACCCACAACATAAGCCATTTTTAAAAGATGAACTGCGCTTTTTGATGAACTTGCAATTCTTGTAGTCTCCTTGTCACCATATTTCCAGACCTCTGTCCCCTCATCATATGCAAGATTGTGCTTCGTTCTTGTCGGAAGCGAGATGTATGGAATTGTCGCGTTTCTCATCTGGCTGTACCAGTTGTCCGCGATATCATACAGTTTTCCATCAGCGATTTTGTCTTTTTCTACTCTGCTCATATATCCACCACCACAAGCACTTTTTCATCAACGCCCCTTACACTGACGGACCCGTGAGAGGAGCCGGTGTATACAGTGCTCCATGAGCACTCAGGGTCTACTTCAACCTTCCAGAGTTTGTTGTATTCATCGCCGATTTTATCGACAAAGTCAGGCTTTGGCTTTGCATCAGATGCCGAATCCTCAGACATATTGTATATTGTAAGAGATGCCGGATTTTTTGTGTAGTTGCTGACAGAAATTTCAACAATTCCGTCAGCAACTTTCTTTTTCACAACAACCTTTCTCATTATCTGCGCTTCAAGAGGAGCAATGTCAGGCGCGGGCTTTCCGACAATCTCACCTACTTTTGCAGCGATGTCAGGAAGGATTGAGCATACCGCACGCGCTCTTTCCTCCTGCTGTTTGTTTTTATCACGCCTTGACAGGTAGTTTTTAAGCTCTCTTCCAAGCTCCTGAAGAACAAGGATAATTTCTTTTTCAATCTCAGGAATAGCTGCTATTGCATCCTTGCTTTCACTTGTAAACGGAACATTTGTTGATGCGACATGGACAAGAATCAGAACAGGGCCGGTTGGTATTCCCTGCTGCGGGAGGTTGTATGCCTTCCAGTTCACCTGCGATGCCGCGTTTGTAATAAGGCATGCGCCCTGCTGGTAAAGAAGAGGAACACGGTTTGCAAACCGCAAAATTTGTGCAGTGCCTTCTGATTCCAGCTTTCCGCCGTATCCTATTGCCGCTTCGACAATAAACGGATGTCCTGAAAAGACCTGGCTTTTTCTTGTTCTTGAACGGACAAAGTCAAGCTCAAACTCCTTGTCTATTCCGGCGACAATCTTCTCTTCACCAATTGGGGATAAGCACTGCGATGCCGGCGGAGGCGGGACCTGAACTGTCTGCATTGCATCAAGAAGCTTTTTTAGTTCTTCAGAAGAAAGTCCTGAGGCTTTTCTCTCAGCCTTTAATCCTGACAGCCCTATAATTTCATCAGCGTTTTTATCTCCGACGCGTGAGAAGCCTTCAATCAAAAACTCCTTAAGCTTTTGCGAACTCGCCTCTGCCATTCTTTTAAGAGTTCCAAACTCGATTCCGTGCGGGTGCGGTGCGATTGCTTTTGGCGGGACAATAGTCTCATCAGAGGCCCTTTCAAAGTTGTATTTTTCCCCGTCAATATCTGCCTGAATCCTTGCATGCGGGTTTACAACAGCAGTGTATCTTAAGTAATCAAGAAGCCTTTTTTTTGCGGCAAGAGTGCTTTTAAATTCAATCTCAACCCGGGTGCCGTGCATCCTGTCCCACTCAATCTCCTCATGCTTTAAGACCTGCGGCTCATTGGCTTCTGTTTTTATCATGATCTCAAAGCGGTTTGCCTTTGAAGTATGCCCTGTTCTTGAGATGACAGCTGCAGGGACGCCGGTTGTAAGCTGTGCGTAGAGGACTGCGGCGCTGATTCCTATACCCTGCTGCCCGCGGCTCTGCTTTATCTGGTGAAATCTTGAGCCATAGAGAAGTTTTCCAAAGACGAAGGGGACCTGCTTTGGAACAATTCCCGGCCCGTTGTCCTCAACAATTATTCTGTAGACATCTTTGTCAGTTCGTTTTACTCCGACGTAGATGTCCGGTAAGACTTCTGCCTCTTCGCAGGCGTCAAGAGAGTTATCGACAGCCTCCTTTATTGTTGTAATAATGCCGCGTGTGGGCGAGTCAAAACCTAAAAGGTGCTTGTTCTTTTCAAAAAATTCTGCAACACTTATGCTTCTCTGCTTTGCTGCGAGCTCTTCTGCCAAATCCAAGCTTTATTTCACCTCTGCTATAGCCTCATCCAAAGTCATTTCCTTCTGCTCACCGGATTTCATATCCTTTAGGGTTACTTTTTTTGATTCAGCCTCCCTTTTTCCGATAACTGCTGCATAGTCTGCTGTCTTTGCTGCATGCTTCATCTGTGCGCCTAATCCTCTTTCAAGCAGATTTAGTTCTGTGCTGATTCCGGCTTCCCTGAATTTTTTTGCAGCCGAGAATGCGGCATCAGAAACATCTGGTGTGTAGACAACAGCAACGAGTGGCGGTCTGTCCGGAGTAAACTCACCAAGAGAGACCATGACACGATCAAATCCTATTCCAAAACCGCACGATGCAACATCATCCCCGCCGAAGAGATGTGCAAGCCTGTATGAGCCGCCGCCAATTATTTGGTTTTCAGCACCAAGATTGTCTGCAAAGCCTTCAAAGACCATTCCTGTGTAATAGTCAAGACCTCTTACAATTCCAAGGTTAAGACAGTATTCAATATCCTGACTGTCAAGAATCCTGATAAGTTCGCACATTCTCTCCTTATCAGGCATATCCCCGCAGATTTCAAGCGCCTCACCAATTGTCCGGCATTCAAGGAGCGCTTTTAAGGAGTCATAGAGGCTTTCTGCATTAATTCTGTTTAGATATATTCCAAGGTCGTCGAAATTCTTCTTGTCAAGAAGAGCCATTACAGCCTTTCTGTCTGATTCGGACAGCCCTGATAAAAGATGCTTCATTGGTGCAAGGTGTCCTATGTGAAGGGTAAACCTGACTCCTGTTGCCTTTAGAATTTCATATGCAAGAAGAATTATTTCAGCCTCACCAGCAGGGGTATCTGCTCCAATCTGCTCTGCGCCGAACTGCCAGAACTGCCTGTAGCGCCCCTTTTGCGGACGCTCATAGCGATAGCAGTCGGAAAGGTAGCACCAGCGGACAGGCTTTGAGAGAACTTTTGCCTCATTTACATACATGCGAAGGACAGCAGCCGTTCCTTCGGGCCTTAATGCAAGACTTCTTCCGCCCTTGTCTTCAAAGACGTACATCTCGTTTATAATGCCTTCACCTGAGCGGATTGTGTAAAGCTCCTGAGTTTCAAAAGTAGGTGTGCATATCTCGCGGTAGCCCCAGTTTTGCGCCACGCATCTCATGCGCCTTTCTATCTCTCTTCTCTGTTCCATCTCTTCGGGCAGAAAGTCCCTGGTTCCCCTTGGTTTTTGAAGCATCGGTTATCTCCGGTAATTTCCTTTTTTATTTTTTATCTTTAAGATCTCTTGATTTAATCCGTGCAGACTTTTCCGAAATTTATTGTTTAAAACATTTTATTCCGGAATATATTTTTATTTTGCCTGAAAAATCACAGAGTGATTTTGATTAGGCATATTTTTTTTTTTAATTTTCATCAGGGTTTTTTCTTCTGAATTATTGCCCTTCCCAAAATTCTGTCTGCAGCTGTTGCCTTCTCAGGCCATATGCGGCTTCTCTCTCTTTCTATTTTTCCCTGCATATATAGTCCGAGAAGGATTAAGGCAAGCCCAATCAGCTCATATCCGCGGAGTTCAAATAAAAGACCTGTAATTGAAAGGGCTGTAAAGAATACACCGTAATATGCAGCTTTTCTATATCCTGCAAAGCCTGTCCTGAAAAATATTCTTGCATCGCGAAGCCACAGGTATGCAACTGTTGCCGCGCCAAAGAGTGCAATATAAATGAAAAAGCTGTATGCCATGACAATAATTATTATTCAACTCCTGACCATATGTTAGTTATCCGGTATGAGCAAAAACAAAACATTAAAAAGCGTACTCGAAAGCTTCAAAAAGGGTGAGTTAACCTTTGAGGAGGCCGAGGAGAAAATTGGCGGAATCCGGCTTGACATGATTGGGGAATGCGCAAAAATAGATACAGGAAGAAATATCCGCTGCGGTATTCCCGAGGTTGTTCTTGCAGAGAACAAGGATATGGATCATCTCCTTTCAATTGTCGAAAGGATAACAGCAGCGTCCGGAAGATGCATTGCATCAAGGGTTCTTTTAGAACAGGCGCTATCTCTTGAAAAATTATGCGGGGAGAAGGGATTTTTATATGATTACAATAAGGAGGGCAGGATGGTTGTTGTATCAAGAATTCCTCCTCCAAAAAAGACCGGCGGAGTTGTCGGGATAATAACCGCGGGCACATCTGATATAAGAGTTGCAGAGGAGGCAAAAGTTATAGCCGAAGAGATGGGCTGTGTAGTAAAAACCGCATACGATGCCGGAGCTGCGGGAATACACAGGCTGTTTCCGGCAGTAAAAGATCTTTTGGATGCGCACTCCTTTGTAGTGTGCGCAGGGCGTGAGGGAACTCTTCCGACAATTATAGCAGGACTTGTTGACAGGCCGGTGATTGGTGTTCCGGTAAGTGTCGGCTATGGTTTTATGGGCGGCGGTGAGGCCGCGCTTGCGAGCATGCTCCAGTCCTGTGCGGTTTTAACAGTTGTAAACATTGATGCCGGATTTACGGCAGGCGCTTATGCGGCTTTAATTGCAAACATGGCAGGCGGTAATAAATGAAGATAGAAAGAGGGCTTTACATTGGCAGATTTCAGCCATATCATAACGGGCATCAGTCTGTTCTTGAAAGAATCGCAGGACAGGTTGATGAGATAATAATTGGAATTGGAAGTGCCCAGTTAAGCCATGATGTAAACAATCCCTTCACGGCAGGTGAGAGGGTTATGATGATTACAAGATCGTTAGAAGACTTACCCTGCCGTTATTATGTAATTCCGATTGAAGACTTAAGGAGAAATTCATTGTGGGTTGCGCATGTCACATCAATGGCGCCTCCGTTCAGCAGGGTATTTTCAAGCAATCCGCTTGTAGTGCAGCTTTTTTCAGAGCGTGGAATTTCTGTTGAGTCGCCTGAGATGTATGAGAGGGAGTCGCACAGCGGAACGGAAATACGAAGAAGGATGCTTTCAGGCGCTGACTGGCATAAACTGGTTCCGCCTCCTGTTGCTGATGTAATAGAAGAAATTAAGGGTGTTGAGCGTCTCTTAAGAATATCCGGAAGCGATTAGGAGGGGATAATTATGGCAGGATTCTTTAAGAGACTTTTTTGTAAAGGTGATGAAGTACCAAAAAACGCTGACTACAGTGAAATTTCAAAAGAACTTTCCTTAACTGAATGTGAGATAGAAGAGAACCTTAAAAATTTTGTCAGAGACTCAAAACCTGATGTTTTAGATGCTCTTTCTGATTTACGTGATAAGGCCGGTAAAATCTCTTTTAAAAAAGTGAATGAGAATAAAGAGATAACTGCACGTGTAAAAACCGTTGTCGAAAAGTCCCTTCCCGGCTTTGCATCCGCTCTTGAAAATTCACTTCCAAAAGATCTTTCTGATGATCCTGAGGAATATTACCGTTCGCTTGTTGAGATTGTGCAGGGTGCCGGGAAAGCACTGAAAGGTCCCGGCAGGTATATTCATGCTGTGTTTCCGGATGAGATTAAGGGCATAAAGGCATCCCTTGGTGTAATAGGTCATGCCATCAACTCCCTTAATGAAGAATTAAAGCCGGCACTGGAGAAGAAGGCAAAAATAACCGGTGTCAGAGAGGCTTTGTCAAAAACCGATTCTCTTCTGGCCGAATATGAGTCCTCATCAGATGAGATAAAAAAGCTAAGAGATGAGGTTTTATCCGCAGATAGTGAATTGTCATCAACAGATGATGAGATATCTTCATGCAGAAAAACTCATGAGTTTATGGAGTATGAGAGAAGCATTCAGAGGATATCATCTCTTGAAGAGGAGATGCGTGAGTTAAAGGACAGCTTTCACGCCTGCGTTGCAGATGTCTCAAATGTTTTCAGAAAGATAATTTATGCATCAGAAAAGGATGGCAATTTATCTTTTTCCAAATCCCTGTTTGAATTTGATTCACTTCTAATCTCAGCCCAAAAAAAGGATTCTGAAATGATTAAAGAAATCTATTCATCATTATATCCTGAAATAAAGCGGTATCTAAATGAAAATCCGGGCTTTGTCAGGAACAAGTCTGAAGAGCACTTTCTATCTTCAGAAGATGTCTTAAGAGATCACATTGGTCAGATATGCAAAAAATATTCAGAAGTTTCTGATGAGATGTCCAAACTTAAAAATATCATATCCGGTTCTTTAGAGGCTGAAAAATTATCTTCACTAAAAAAACGGCGCGTTGAGATTGAAACCACAAAAAAGAGTCTTCTGCAAAAAATATCAGCTCTTGAAAAAAGGATTCCCGAAATTGAGGAAAATTATCCAATGCTTCAGGAAAATCTTATATCTGCTATCTCCTCTCTTAAGGGTCAAAATATCTTTATAGATAATTTTCCCGCATTAAAAAAATTAGAATGAGAAAATTGCGAATTAAAAAATATGCTGCCGTCAGAAAAACGGACTGTTCGGGTTTGAGTGGTAAGAATATTTACTGCCGGATGTTTTCCTAAAAAAAAGTGTTTAAAAAATTACTTTTTTTCCATAAATTTTGCTAAAGGGCAGGATCTATTATTATTGGGTGTCATGTAAAAATCCCAAAAAGGATAAAGTAAAGCTTAAATATGGAGGAAATGCGGTATATTGCGTCTGTATACATACCCTCACAGAAGCTCTGTATTCAACTTTCTCCACCCTGCATGATGTAAACATCCTCTGAAAAAGTCAGGGCAATAGCGTGCCGCTATACCTGCATAATTATCCTTCTGTTTACTAAAAATTCCGCAAAATGGCGTTATTTTTTTCAGTCCTCAGAACACCTGTATGAAATGCAAAAAAAAGCTCATATTAAGGTTTTTTTGGGATGCACTACTGTCCCGAACCGGATGTGTAGCAGTAATTCTGTCTGATTTTAAACATTACCAATCATTTGACCAGACAGGTATTCCTGCATGGGAAAAATTCCTAAAAGGGTGGTAAAATAATAAAACCTTGGAAAAATAAAACAGAAAAAAAAATCCTGATAAAAATGATTGTTTTATAGTGAGTCAAGGCTTATTGAATTGAATGTGTCAGCCATTTCTGAAATTTCCTTAACTCCGAATGCAGTCTGGACATGCTGTATATCAAGTTCTGCTGCGCATGTGCATACATAATCTATGATGTCAATTGAAAGCTCTTTTTTCTGCTTGCTTTTTCTCATCTGATCAACTAAAAAGGAAACCTTCTCCGGCTCTTCCATCCTAAGTTTTGCAAGACTTATTATACACATGTAAATGCGGGTGAGATTCCTGTCAGTGCCGGTAATGGTATCAAAGAAATTTCTGATAACCTGTGCCTGGTATATCTCTGCACCCATGATAGTGATTAATTAGATCGGATTCATATAAAGTTTTTTTGCCAAAAAAACGTCTGACAGGAAGCCGACGCTTAAAAAAATTAGTTTTTGCCTTTATTTTTTTGTTGATACAATCTTTATGACATCGCCTGATTTCAGCTCATGGCTCTCTTTGATTCTCATTTTTGTCTTTGCATCAACTGCATACAAAAATCCTTTGCCGATGTCTGTGTGAACCTGGAATGCAAGGTCGTGCGGAGTTGATCCGCGCTTCATAAGATATGCATCAGGGAGAATTCTGTCCTTTCCGTCGCAGTATTTGTTTTCATCTTCGACAGGAAACACGACAATCATATCCAAAAGTCCGAATACTATCTCATTTATGGCCTGCTGAACGCCGGTGCCGCCGAACTCCTTTAAAACATTTCTTATTGCTTCAAGGCCTGCTTTTTGGGCGCTGTTTAATTTATCCGGCTCGTTAATTGTGAAATCAGAATCTCCTGCAACATATTTGAGTAATCCTGCCTCTGCCGCTTTTTTAAGCGCAAGCTCTCCTGCAGCACTTGAAAATGATATTTTCTGCTTTTTGAGATCTTCAAGGATTGTTGGTGTTGCACAGTCAGCCTTGTTTCCTACAACAAAAAATGGCTTTGAAAGCTCAACAAGAGCCCCGCAGAACTCTATTAGCTCCTCTTCAGTGCAGGTCTTAAGGTTTATGTCTGTTTTTCTTACAGCATCAACAACATGCTCGGGTGTTATTGCAAGCCCTCCAAGCTGCTCTGCAATAGCATCTTCGATTGAGTATGTTTTCTGCTGTGCTGAACGCTGAATTTTATGCCAGTTTTTTTCAATAAGGCCATACACCCACATCTTCATCTCTGACTCGACAAATCCTATGTCTGATGCTGGGTTATGTGATCCCTTCTCAACCGGGTTTCCTTCTTCATCGGTTGAGCCGCTTGCATCAATTAAGTGAATTATTGCATCTGCTTCTCTTAAGTTGTCCAGAAATTTGTTTCCAAGCCCGCGTCCCTTGTGGGCGTCCGGGACAAGTCCTGCAACATCAATAAGACCTATCTGTATGAATCGCACACCGTTGTGGCATGCAGGGCAGTTTTCTATTCCAAGCTCTTTGCATGCGCAGTTTACGCGGACATATGCAACACCGTTGTTTGCATCAATTGTTGTAAACGGGTAGTTTGCAATCTCTGCAGGCGCCATTGTTGCTGCTGCAAAGAAGGTTGATTTGCCGCAGTTTGGTTTTCCGGCTATTGCTAAATTTATCATGGCATTATTCCTCTTGTTGTGAAAAATAAAAATTAAAAATTTTCACGCTTCAGTTTCTTATTTGGCATCTGACTCATAAATGATTTCCATCATGATTTCCATAGCAGCTGCTGTTTCATCTATAGGATAAATTAAATCAAATCGGCAGTTGATATATTCTGGCATGGGCTATACAAAAAAGACAACATATTATTTTGACAGGCCGGGGCCTGAGAATACCTCTGATGCGGCAGAATTTGCATGCGAAAGGGCAGCTGAGCTTGGAATAAAAAAGGTGGTTGTGGCAAGTTCGGGCGGTAGTACCGCACTTGAGTTTCATAAGAAGCTTTATGGAACTGACATTGAACTGATTATTGTAACCCATGCTGTCGGATTCTCAAATCCGGGTGAATGGGAATTTCCAAAAGACCTTGCAGAGAAGTTAGAGTCCGAAGGGGTCAGGATAATAAAAGGAACTCATGCGCTTTCAGGGCTTGAAAGAGCGATATCAAAAAATCCAAAGCTTGGGGGCTCATCAAGGACGGAGGCTGTTGCAGAGACTCTTAGAAGAACTGTTTCAGTGGGCCTTAAGGTTGCCGTTGAATGTACACTTATTGCCGCAGATCAGGGAGTAGTCTCGCCTGATGAGGAGATTGTCGCTGCCGGAGGAACAATGGAGGGCTGCGATACAGTATGTGTAATAAAACCGTCGCACACTGCATCATATTTTTCTCTTCAGGTGCGCGAGATTGTTGCAATGCCGAGGAACCGCTAAATGGGTTTTGTATCACTTCATAAAGCCGTAATGCTTCTTGTGCATCCGGTATTATGGCTGCCCGGGCTGTTTTTGGGTCTGGCTTCATCCTGTGTGTTTTATCTGTCATTTTCAGGAAACGCCGGAATTTTTTATTCCGAGAGGCTCTTTGTCTTTTCACTTGTCCTGCTGCCGTTTTTTATGGCAGGAGCATATGGGTCGGTGAGAACTAAGGATTATTCGGTTAAAAATTTCACCAGGGAAGGAATATTTGGATATTTCAGGATTCTTCTGCCAACAGTTCTGATTTCATCGGCTGCTCTTATCCTTCTCCTCTTTATAGCGATGCCGACAGCAATGACCGGAATGTCAGGTGCGATGCTTTTTGGAGGAGCATTTTTCCTGCTCATTATTCCTTTTATCCTGCTTGCATTTTTTTATGATACAGCAGCGGTATTTGAGGGCAAAAAAGTTTTTGACTCGATAAAGAGAAGTTTTGAGGTTTCATTTTTATGTTCTGGAAAAATTCTTGGTTTTTATGCAGTGGCGCTTCTAATAATTCTTGTAATGTTTACAGGATTTTCCATGATATGGTCGGTAATTTTAACCGAGCAGTTTGAGCCTTTAATGGATATGACAACTGAAGAGCTCAACAGTTTTGCATCAGACCCGGATGCTCTTATAATGATGCTTGGTGAACACGGGATATTCATAACTTCTGTGCTGACATTTTTGGGAGTGTTTGTCTTTACTGTAATTTTCCTGCCTTACAAGGCTGTTTTTTATCAGGATTTTCTAATGGATGCAAAAATAAGTCCGGTCTTTGTGGAGCCTGAAGGAGAGTATGACGAGAAGGGAAGATGGTATAAGTATTCATAAATAAATTTTTTTCAGAATATCATTTTTTTAATTCTAAAATGCTTTTTTAAGGTGATTTATTTCTAAATCGCCGTTAAAAGAAATTTGCAAAATATTTAAAAGATATTTAAAATATAGAGAAGCACTGCGAACAAACCGCCTGAAAGCGTGCAGATAAAATTGGTTCCTGTGTTTTGGATAATGCCTCTTCTCTCCAGTGTTGCTCCTGCAAGACTGTCAACATTTGTTCCGACAAATCCGGCAAGGATGCCGGTAACAGCAATCTCAAAAGTTGCCATATTAAGTGCGTATGCAATCATGCAAAGGATAAATGCCGCAATTGTTGCCGCAGCCTCTCCAAAAAGTGTAACACCGCCGTCTGTTCCCTTTGGAACCTTTTTGAAGGTTGTTATCAGCCGCGGGGTTTTTCCAAGCATTCCTAGCTCGCTTGCCGTTGTATCAGCCATTGCCGCAGACACGCTTCCAAGATAGAGTGCGGCAAAAACCGGGTCCTGGTAAATTCCAAACAGCACAGCAGCGCATAATGAGACAAGTCCGTTTGCAAAGACATTTAAAAATCCCCTCACTCCTCCGCGTGACTCTGCAACACCCTCGCTTTTCTTCTTTTCGTACTTGTATTTTGTAAAAGCAGACCCCAGAATGAAGAAGGCAAGCATTACAAAAAACCATGATATGTCTGAGAATACAATTATCAATATGCCCATTAATGCCGCGCTGAAAAGTCCTGAGAGGTCTGCGGCCTTCATCTTGTATGATATGATTCCAAATGTAAACGAGATTATTATTGCAAGAAGTATAAGATCTGTATCGGCTGTGTAGCTGATATCCTCAAAAAGAAACATCGTCATGCACACGCCGATGCACTCAATCATTATGGCATCTTCTCGTTTTCTGAGGATTGATTTAAGCATGAGCGCAACGATGATGCCTGTTATTGGAACAAGGACTGCATAGTAATTGAGGTATATCATCAGGAGGGCAGAAGAGATGCATACAACTCCAATCTGCGCAGGAAGCCGGTATTTTTCTTTTCTGACTATCCTGTAGGAGGCTTCGCCAATAATTACTATGGTGATTGTTCCAAGAAACACCATAAGTGAAATAAGCCCTGCGCCATAGAGGATGGAAACAACGCTGATTCCAATTGCAGAATATTTCGTATCCCTGACTGCATAGAACAGTGCGCAGATTAAAATTGCAACAATAGAAAGAAGCCATGGCGGCTTTATGTAAGGTGAAACTATTACTGCCGCTATTGAAAGAACAAGAGCAATCCACATATCCCTGCGGCAGATCATTTTATCCCTGATTAACTTATGTCTCTTCCTGATAATTAATTTAAACGTAAATGATCTCTTTGCAAAAAATATAATTCCTTCTAAAATATGTGAATATAAGGCTGGCAATGGTTTTTTTGTTGTGAATTATAAATTGGCCGTCTTTTTTTTTCGTTGGTTTTCAATCAATTATATGTCATTAAAGAGACAAAATTTAAGGGAATATGTCTCAGCCAAAGGAAATCCCAAAAAACTATGATCCTATCGAGGTTGAAGAGCGCTGGATGAATACGTGGAAGAAGGAGTCTTATTATTTTGACAGAAACTCCAAAAAGCCGCAGTTTATTATTGATACGCCGCCGCCGTACCCGACAGGAAATTTTCATATCGGAAATGCGTTTAACTGGTGCTACATAGATTTTATCGCCCGATACAAGAGAATGTGCGGCTATAATGTCATGTTTCCGCAGGGCTGGGACTGCCACGGACTTCCAACCGAAGTCAAGGTGGAAGAGATAAACAATATTACAAAAAACGATGTTCCAAGAGACGAATTCAGGAGAATGTGCCGGGAGCTAACCCTTCAGAATATTGAAAAGATGCGAAAGACGATGTGGCGCTGCGGCTTTTCAAATGACTGGTCAAACGAGTACATCACAATGATGCCTGAGTACTACAAAAAGACCCAGCTGTCATTTCTCAGGATGTACAAAAAAGGAGACATCTATCAGAGTGAGCATCCGGTGAATTTCTGCACACGCTGTGAGACTGCGATTGCTTTTGCAGAAGTCTCATATGACGACAGAACAACAAAACTGAATTATTTTGATTTTGACGGCGTTGAGATTGCCACAACACGCCCTGAGCTTCTTGCAGCCTGTGTTGCGGTTGCAGTGCATCCTGATGATGACAGATACAAAAGCCTCTTTGGAAAAACCCTTAAAGTCCCGCTTTTTGGCCATGATGTAAAAATTATAAGAGATGAGGCTGTCGATCCCTCTTTTGGAAGCGGCGCTGTAATGATTTGCACATTTGGTGATAAGCAGGATGTTCACTGGTGGAAGCAGCACAACCTTGATCTTAGAAAGGCAATAGACCTTTCAGGCAAAATGACAGCTATTGCCGGGAAATACGCCGGCATGAGTTCAACTGAATGCAGGGCCGCAATACTCTCTGACATGGAAAAAGAGGGAATCCTAAAGCGCCAGCTGCCTCTTGAGCAGCGTGTCGGTGCATGCTGGAGATGCAAGACTCCTATTGAAATTTTATCCGAGCGTCAGTGGTTTGTTAAAGTCCATAATGAAGAAATTTTAGAGAACGCAAACAAAATAAACTGGACTCCTGAGCACATGAAATCCCGCCTTGAGAACTGGGCATCACAGATGGAGTGGGACTGGTGCATTTCAAGGCAGAGAATTTTTGCAACACCTATTCCGGTATGGTTCTGCAGTAAATGCGGGGAGGTAATTCTTCCTGATGAGGCAGACCTTCCGGTAGATCCTACATCTGATATGCCAAAAAGACCCTGCCCAAAATGCGGATCAGCTGAGTTTACCGGTGAGAAGGATGTTCTTGACACCTGGATGGACTCATCGATTTCTGTTCTGAACGTCACAGGCTGGGACGGTTCAGGAAAGCCCGCGCTTTTCCCTGCACAGATTCGCCCGCAGGGTCATGATATCATAAGGACATGGGCATTTTATACAATACTTCGTGCAGGCGCTCTTGCCGGAGACAAACCCTGGGATGAGATACTGGTCAACGGAATGGTTCTTGGCGATGACGGATTTAAGATGTCAAAGAGCCGCGGGAATATAATATCGCCCGAAGAAGTCATTTCAAAGCACGGTGCTGATGCATTCCGCCAGTGGAGTGCTTCGGGTGCTGCAACAGGTCAGGATATAGTTTTCAGCTGGAATGACGTCATTGCAGCGGCACGCTTCCAGACAAAGATGTGGAATATCTGCCGCTTTGTTTTAATGCAGCTTGAAAAGGGTGTTCCTGAGGCATCAAAAGCCTCCGTTCTTGCTGACCGCTGGTTAATGGATAAACTCTCCGCAACAGAAAAGACAGTTACCCTGTGCATGAACACCTACAATTTCAATGGCGCAATCGGTGCAATACGTGAGTTTGCAAGAGAGGTGTTTGCTGACAACTACATCGAGCTTGTAAAGGGCCGTCTTTATGATGAGGGCGACGGGCGCACAAGCGCACTTTATGCCTTAAGGACATCGATTGATGCACTGTGCAGGATGCTTGCTCCGTTTACGCCATATTTTGCTGAAGAGTGCTATACAATTCTTACCGGAAGAAGTGTTCATACAGAGCCGTGGGTTGACTTTGAGTTTGAGGATTCTGATGCTAAAGTAAAGGGCGATCTTCTTGTAAAGGTGGTAGCAGAAGTCCGCCGCTATAAGCATGATTCGGGCCTCGCCTTAAATGCGCCTTTAGGGCATGTTGTCGTTTATGCACCATATAGTGTAAATGACAGCGGCGATGCAGGCTCGGCTCTTAATGCAAATCTTGAGTGGCGGTGCGAGAAGCCCAGGCTTATTAAATCTGTATCTGATGTTAAGTTCAACTTTGGTCTTATCGGGCCGAAGCTTAGAAAGCAGGCAAATGCATACATGAATGCAGTAAGAGCGCTTTCTGACGAGCAGAAGATTAACCCGCCAAAGAATGTCATGGTGGATGGCGAAGAGATGAAAATTATAGAAAACTCCTTTGAGCCAGTTTTTTCATACAGTGTTGCCGGAGAGAGTGTTGAAGTTTTAACACTTTCTGATGATGTCATAGTAACCGTGCAGAAAAAAGAATAATTACTTTCTTTTCCTTTTCTTTCTAAAGTATTTTTTAGAATATCTCTCATAGCTGATTTTTAAATTTGATTTTTTTGTTTCTTCTTTTAAAAATTAAAAAAATTCTCCAAAGGCATTTCAGAGAGTTATTTATAGAAAGGAAAAAAGACAGATTGAAACAGCCTATGGCGCAAGTGAGATAATTTATATGTCAGCAGCAAGTAAGAAACAACTGGGAAAGCTAAACAAAGTGAAAAAGGAAAAAGCAGCAATGCTTGCAGAGCAGGCTGCCGGAGGCAGTGAGGCTGCCAAAAAGAAGCTTAAGAAGCTTGAAAAAAAGATAAAGTAAACAGCTTAAAAATTTCACAATTTTTTTCTTTTTACCTTTTTTATTTTATGTGACAGCACATTGCAAAGGACTAATGGCATACCTGCTGCATATCCGTTTCCTGGTTTTTTTGCATGCCCGCAAAATCTCTGAAAATTAAAAAATTAAAATATCCAGACACAATTTTCTTATGCGAATGCAAAAACAATTTACTATGAAAAGTTTTCTAATCCCGGTTATGATTTTCATTTTTGTCTTAATCTCTGCCGGATGCGTGGCAGATGAAAAAGAAAATGAATCATTAAATTTTGGCCTGAATGAAACAGATTTAAAAAAAACCACCCTGCCGGTATACCTGATAACTCCGGATGAGGGTGTTATGTGCTATGGAAATCAGGCTGTTTTCAGAGAGCTTGATGTAAATGATAAATCACCTGATGTAAATCTTAACTACAGTATAGGATTCATCTCAGTCGAAAGCAAAAACCAGACAATCCCTCACAGATTATCCAAAAGATCAGAATATATTTTTGTAAACCACGGAGAGGCTGAGATTCTGACAGGCAATAGTACCTTATATGCAAAGGCTGGAGAAAGCGTGATAATCCCAAAAGATTCTTTACAGTCAATAAAATCATCCGGAAATAATGTTCTGTCATATATAAGCATCATAAGTCCTGCATATACTGATGAGTCAGTTATATCAGGAGACCGGTTATCAGAATTCCAAATTGCAGAGGATAAAACTCCTGTGAAAATCAATTATCCAAAGGAGGGGATTTTGTGGGACATCGGCTCTGATATAATGATTTATTCAATTGCAAATCCTGTTCTAATGCCGGAATCTGACATTCCGTTTGAATACAGCGTTGCATATGCACAAATTCTCCCCCGGGGAGCTGCAGATGAAAATTACCTGAAAGGCTCATCTGAGTTAATATGTGTAATTAAAGGAGAGATTGAAGTATATGCACCTGGTCAAAACCCTGTTTTGGTAACAGCCGGTAATGCGGCATACATTCCTGCAGGCCAGGCGAAAGGCTACAGAAATTCAGGGGCAGTTAATGCAGAATTACTAAGTATCACAGATCCTGCATGGACTGTGGAGAACTGGGCAGTGGTGTGAATGAAAATTCACTTTCACACCGTGCGGGATTTTTTTATAAAACTTAAACTTCTAAAAGAAAATGAGGCAGAAGAAGCATCTGCCAATAAAATGATGGTGAAATAAGATGGATAATGCAAATTTAAAAATATGCCAGTCCTGCGGTATGCCAATGTCAGATGAGAGTCATTTTGGAACAGAAAAAGACGGGTCAAGATCAGAGGATTACTGCACTTACTGCTACCAGAACGGTGCATATACAGAGCCTGATATAACAATTGATGAGATGGCGAAGAAGGGCGGGTCTGTTATGTCGCAGATGTTTGAAATTCCTATTGAAAATGCAATAAATTTTTCAAAGGAGCAGATGTCGTGCATGAAGAGATGGGCAGGGCGTGAAATTCCTTTCTGTGAGAGCTGCGGAATGCCGATGAAGGAGGAGAGCGAGTTTGGAACTGAAAAGGATGGCTCTAAATCAGCAAAGTACTGTACATACTGCTTTCAGAACGGCGTTTTCATTGACCCTCATCTTACAAAAGAGGATGCAGTCTTAAAATATGCACCTATGATGGCGCAAAATCTTGGAATGCCGCATGAAAAAGCAAAAATAATGGTTGAGAACTATTTATCAGCACTTCCGAGATGGAATAAATAAATTTTTATTTTTTATCAAATCCTGATTTTACATTCATCTTTATCATATTTAGCTGAAGTTCGTATTTTGACCAGGCGCTGTCAAAAATAATTAGTTTTTGCTCTGCATTTCTTGCAAGCTGTGCAACTTTTTCAAAAGAAGGATCTTTTAACTTATCGGGATTTTTTTCAACATATCTGACAATCTGATAAAGGGCAGTTCTGATGTCTCCCATTGCGGTGTGAATATTCTTCAGAAGATTGCTGTTTTTCATGAACTCTTCATAGATAGCACCTGACTTCTGCTTTGCCTCTTCAATGTCTGTGATATCCCGCATGACTGTAATCATATGGGTTACTTCGCCCTGCGTTTTTAGAGGAATGAATCTAAAGAGCATATACATTCCCTCTTTGGCGTTTCCAAATCTTCTTATCTGCTTAACCTCTGACGCATTCTTGAAAAGCTCTTCGTATAAATTTACACCTGCAATTTTAGAAAACTGCGGAATTTCATAGGCAGGCCTTGAAAGCTGAAAGGATGTTATTGAAAGTTTTTTTGCAAGCTCTGAGAACTTTTTGTTGTAATGTGTGATTTCCATTTTTGTGTTTAAGACAAAAACGATGTCATCTATAGAATTCAAAACCATGGCAAATATCCTGTCGATATCATTTGCAGGGAATCCGATATCGTCTGCCTCTTTTTTAAATACCAGTATCTGCTCGTCGAGATTATCTCCGGGAGTCTTTAAGAATCCGCAGACAACGGATACTCTGATTAAGCTTTCATCACTTTTTTTCAGAAGAACACAATCCGGCCAGATGTGGACTTCATCCTCTGAATCCTTTATGTCATCTGCAGCTATCAGGGAGAGAAATTTTCGTCCAAGCAGTTCGTTTTTGCCAAAACCTGTTGCAAGTTCCATCTCCTTGTTTATCCTTGTAACAGCTCCCCTTTTGTTAATTGTAATTGCCGGTGCCAAAATGCTGTTAAGTCCTGTTTCAGTCGGGTCAATATTTGCCTGAAGTTTCTTCTGCCTGGATTTTTCCAAAGCCCTGTGCCTGTTTAGTGCAAGGGCGATTGAGTTTATAAGTTCATCGTCTGAATAGGGTTTTATTACAATAACAGGGTCGTTGAATGTTTTTATGCTGTCCAAAAGGGAAATATCATCTTCTCCTATTATGAATAACACAGGTACCCTGTAGTTCTCTGTAATTTTTAATGCAGCCTCAATTGAACTAACTCTTCCACAAATTCCAAGCTTCATTAAAATAAGATCAGGCTTTTCAAGCCCTGCCTGCTGTATCGCATCACATGCGTCAAAAATGAGTCCCAAAACCTCAAAATTGTTCTTTCTAAGTATTAATTTTAGTTTTGTTGCATCTGAGACGTCGTCATCAACAATTAATATTTTACCTGCTGCCATCTGAAAAGCTCCTTTACATAATTTTTTTGCCGGCATCTGATTTTTTGCGGATTATTTCTGCCACAAAATGAAGAATTTCCTCTTTTTTCTTTGAAGCATCAATTATCACAAAACGAAAAGGCTCTTTTTCTGCAAGGGAAAGATAATTTTTCTGTACATTTTCAAGAACGCTTCTGCATTCAAAATGCTCTTTGTCTGCTCTTTCTGCAGCAATTCTGTTAAGCGACTCCTCAACCGGAACAACTAAAAGAAATGTAATGTCAGGAAAAACTGTCCAGCCGTTGTGAACATCAAAAAGCCACTTATAAGGATCTTTTACATGCTCTTTTAGTGTCTCTGACTGGTAGGCATATCTTGAGTCAGTATACCTGTCTGATATAACAATTCTGCCTTCCTTTAATGCAGGTTTTACTACTGTGTCAAGGTGTGCCGCATGGTCAGCAACAAACAAAAGAGCCTCTGCGACCGGATTTATTCTCTCACGTATTCCGCGTCTTACCTGGCCGCCTATCCATGTCGCTCCGGGTTCACGTGTAAATACGGGATTTAAATCAGCAAGCTCTTCAGAAAGCCCCTTTATAAGTGTGGATTTGCCGCTTCCGTCAATTCCTTCTATTGTTGCCAGCATACTTCTCCCTGCCTTAAAATTTCTATTGGAATTTTTCCCCTGTGGATTGCTGTTGCAATTATTGCCCCGTCATATCCTGCATCATGAAGCCTTTTTAAATCAGACATGCTGTTAACACCGCCACCATATAAAAGTTTTTTAGGGAAAGCCTCTCTTATTCCCTCAATATCAAGGCCGCCCATGCTGTCCTCTGCGCCGACACTTGAGAGGTTCATTACAATTCCACCCTCAAAATTCCATTCCCTGCAGGCCGAAAATGCAGCTATTGGAGATTGTTCTAAAGGATAAGTTTTGTTGTTTTTTATTACGATGCTGAAATAATCAAAAGGAAAATCCTTTTGATTTTCAGAGCAGGTCTCTGTGCTTACTACGTTTTTTACCCATCTCTCCTGCATGGCATCTGAAGGCTTTTTTGCTCCGCGGTTTAAGATTGCAGTCTCTGCAATTCCCCGGCATGCAAGAATTTCTTCATCATTGTTGCCTGTCCCTTCTATTCTGTCAAGGTCGGCAAGGTAGATGTTTTTTGCTCCCATTTCACGGATGTATTCACATGGGACTGTTGATTTTGCCAGTCCCCAGTCAAGAGGACGGTAATTCTTCCTCTGCCCTTTATAGCCGTGAACCACATTCCCTCTAAGGATATCAACTGCAAGAAATATTTTCATTAACTTAAAGCACCGGTATAATTTTCCATTATATATCCTACTGTTGAATACAAATAATTGCGTGTCTCTAAGTGAAAAGATGCTTTTTATTTTGGCGATTATAAATTATTTCTAAATATCTTTTTGATTGCTATGGCACCCTCTTTTGTCTTTGATGATAAAATAAGAGTAAAACACTTTTAAAAGTCTTTTAAGCTCTCAGTATCTGTGTTAAATTTTAAAAATGTATCCGGTGTCTCATACAGTCTGATAAAAATCACTAATTATGTGAAATGACAAAAATTAACTATGGAATTATTGGTTAGTCCGGCAAGTGCTGAAGAAGCCAGATATGCGCTTTCCGCTGACATCATAGATGTAAAAAAGCCTTCAGAAGGCTCCCTTGGTGCAAATTTTCCGTGGGTAATATCTGAGATAAAAAGCATGACAGAAAAGCCTGTCAGTGCCGCAATAGGCGATTATGACTTTCGCCCGGGGAGTGCCTCGCAGGGTGCTTTTGGTGCCGCATGCGCCGGTGCCGATTATGTGAAAGTCGGACTGATGTTTGATGGCGTTGAGAATGCCTTTGAATTTATAAAATCAGTTACAAAGGCAGTAAAATGGAAATTCCCTGAAAAGACTGTTGTAATTGCAACATATGCGGACTACTCAAGGGTTGACTCAATCTCTCCTTTTGAAATGGCGCCCCTTGCAGCAAAGGCAGGTGCGGATGTTTCCATGATTGATACTGCAATAAAAGACGGGAAAAGCCTTTTTGATCATTTAAGCGAGGATGAACTCATAAAGTTCACGCAAACCAACCAAAGTCTCGGACTAAAAACCGCGCTTGCAGGCTCACTGAAATTTGATGATCTGAGTATTCTCAAAAGAATTAATCCTGAAATTATTGGTGTGAGGGGAATGGTCTGCGGCGGCGACAGAAGTGCTGTTATAAAAGAGGAGCTTGTGCAAAAAGCTATGAGCATGGTCAGGTGAATATATTCTATGTATACCGAAAAACTTGACATGAAAACCGGTTACACATTCGATGATGTCCTGCTAATTCCTTCGGCATCATCAGTGGAGCCGAGTGAGGCAAATGTCTTTACACGTTTTTCAAGGAATATCAGCCTGTCAATTCCTCTTGTTTCTGCCGCTATGGACACAGTTACCGAGTCAGGGATGGCTATTGCCCTTGCACGCGCCGGAAGCATAGGTGTTATTCACAGAAATATGACTCCCGAGCGTGAGGCAGAAGAGGTTTCAATTGTAAAAAGGGCGGGGGATTTCATTGAAAGGGATGTTCTGACAGTAAAGCCGGATGCTACTGTTTCAGATGTAAGTTATCTTATGAAGGAGAGAAATATCGGCGGACTTCCGGTAATGGAAGAAGGAAAGATAATAGGAATTGTATCCCGCCGTGATCTCCGCGGCATTGTGCCTTCACGCGGTACAGAAAATATCAGGACTGTTATGACAAAAAGCCCGATAACTGTTCCCGAATCCATAAAAATCGAGGATGCACTTGAGGTTATGTATGCAAACAAGGTCGAGCGCCTCCCTGTTGTTGATAAGGATAACAACCTCATTGGAATTATTACGATGCAGGATCTTCTTGAAAGACAGCAGTATCCCCATGCCAATCTTGACAGATATGGAAACCTGCGGGTTGCAGCGGCAGTCGGTCCGTTTGATATAAACAGGGCTAAGATGCTTGATGAGGCCGGTTGTGATGCACTTATTGCTGATTGTGCTCACGGGCATAACTTAAATGTCGTAAAATCTGTAAAAGAGATTAAAAAGAGCGTATCCTGTGATGTAATCGCCGGAAATATTGCAACCGGCGAGGCCGCGGAGGAGCTTTGCAGTTTTGTTGACGGTGTGAAGGTTGGAATTGGTCCTGGTTCAATATGCACGACAAGGGTTGTTGCAGGTGTTGGTGTTCCACAGCTCACAGCAATATCCTCAGTTGCAGAGGTTGCCGTAAAGTATGATATTCCTGTCATTGCAGACGGAGGAATCAGGTACAGCGGCGACATTGCAAAGGCAATTGCAGCAGGCGCTGACTGCGTTATGATGGGAAGCCTGTTTGCAGGAACTGATGAGGCACCGGGACGAGTTATTGCAATAAAAGGACGAAGATACAAGCAGTACCGCGGGATGGGATCACTTGGTGTCATGACCGGCGGCCATTCAAGCGACAGGTACTTCCAGAAAAATATCGGCCAGAACAAATATGTTCCGGAGGGAATAGAGGGTGCAACACCTTATGTCGGCTCTGTTTCAGAGGTAATATATCAGCTTGTAGGCGGTCTTAAATCCGCAATGGGATACACCGGTTCTCCAACAATTAAGGATATGAAAGAAAAGAGCAGGTTTATCAGAATAACGTCTGCAGGACAGGTTGAAAGCCACCCGCATGATATTTTAATTACTGATGAGGCGCCTAATTACAGGCTGTCAAATTAAATATTTTTTTATATTATCTATACTTACTTTAGGTATATATATGCTGGAGGGTGATGATGTCTCCCGCCTCCTTGATATTCTCGGAAATAAAAACCGCCGGAGAATAATTCAGCTGTTAAGGCAAAAACCCTGTTTTGTTACTGAAATATCAGACAGATTAATGATAAGCCCTAAAGCTGTCATTGAGCACCTGTCGTTAATGGAGAGGGAAGACATGCTGGAGTACAGGAGTGATATAAACAGGCGGAAGTATTACTATCTGTCAAAAAATTTTAAGGTAATGATTGATCTTGAAAATGTCAGGTCTAAAATACCTTCAGATATTCTAAAAAATACTGATATTATCGGGCGCACAGTTGAAAAAATCAGAATTATAGAGGATTTGATGGATTCAAGGGCAAATCTTCTTTCTGACCTTGAGTATCTTGAAAGAGACATCAATAAAAAAATCAGGGAATTAAAAGCCTCCTGCAAAGGAATATTAGACAGTGAGACAGAGGTAAACTTAGTACTTGCACTTGCAAGTTATGAGATGGATATAAATTCTCTTGAAGAAATTCTGGATGTTTCCGCAACGGAGCTTCAAAATCTTCTTGAAGGCTTAACTGCCAAAGGTATCGTGGAGAGAACAGGCAACCTTTACAGGGTGTGTGAATTATATGGCAAATGAACCTAACGACGACGTATTTAAAAACCTTGCAAAAGTGATGGAGGATATAATAAGCAGCCTCCCGTTCGATGAGAATGCACGTTTTGTTGGGTGCACTATTATTTCAGGCCATGGTGAAGAGCCTCGTATTTTCCAGATGGATGGAAAAGGGATGCCCGAAACCGATGAACTGGATTATGAGGTTGTGGAAGGGCCTGATAAAGTGTATGTTACAGTTGAACTGCCCTCAGATGTAATTACGATGCCCTTTGTAGATGTCCTGCCTGAGGTAGTGCGCATATGCTTTGATGAAGATGAAAATTCAGTAAAGCTCCCGTGCATGGTTCATGCGGGAAAGAGCATCGCAAATCTGAAAAACGGTGTTTTGGACATCGTCTGCGATAAAATAATTTAATTTTTTTTTCTTTTAACAGAGCAATAATGCTTCATTAAAAATATAAATTATACCAATGCCTACAATTTTTGAAGTATACAATAATATCAGTTATTCACCTGTATGCATCTCTGATTTCGGGTTTTCATGCTTTATCAAAGAAGCCGGTCTTTTGTTTGATTTCGGAGCGAAAGAAGACATCCTGATAAAAAATCTCAATTCGCTTGGCATCGGCCTGGACGATATAAAAGCTGTGTTTCTATCCCATGATCACTGGGATCACAATGGAGGTCTTAATGTTCTGACCAAATTTTCCTCGTGCAAAAAAGCATTTGCCCTTGATTCTTTCTCAGAAAAAACACTTGATATATTATCGGAAAATACATATCTTCATATTGTTTCCGAATGGGAGGAGATAATGCCTGGTATTTTCTCTACCGGGCCTCTTGGTGAGGATATACCTGAACAGTCGGCAGCAGTCAGGACAGGTGATGAATATACTGTTGTTTGCGGGTGCTCTCATCCTCACATAGGAAATATCCTTTCATTTGTCAGGAAAAAGGGGACTGTTGGTGCTCTCATCGGCGGTCTTCATGATGTATCTGATGAGGATTTGGATTCATTATCCAAAATTTCTTATCTTGCACCTTCACACTGCACAAAAAGGCTTTCTGAAATAGAGTCTCTATTCCCCGGGAGTTTTAGGAGGGGCGGTGCAGGCTGCCTGCACAATTTAAAGAGGTGCAGTGACAATCGGCAATGATATGCCAACAGATTTAATGAAAAAGACATTATTATAATACTGGATATCTGAATGCTGTCTACAATAGGATTTAAAGAAAGAAGATATATCGAAGAGTTAAGGATTGTAACAAAATCCACTGCTCTTGACTGTGTAATAGACGATACTTTTGATCGTGTCATATATGTAATAAAAAAAGGGGATATGGGTTTTGCAATAGGAAAAGAAGGCAGCAATATAAAAAAATTGCAGAAGGTCCTTGGGAAGCGTGTTGAGATGGTTGAGGAGAACGGGGAATTATTTGGTTTTATTGAAAATATCTTTAAGCCTGCGTGCATTAAGGATATTAAAACCGATGAGGAGTCCGGAAAACTCTTTATATGTGTTGCAGGCCGCTCTGACCTTGGAATTGCAATCGGAAAAAACGGATGCAATGTTGAAAAAGCCCGTATTCTTATTCTGAGATATTTCAGGAAAGAGATTGGTGAGATAATTTATCCTGAAGAGGGAGAATCATGAATACTGATGTGTTTGATGAAGTATGGAAGACGATATGCTCGCGTATTGAAAATCCTCCGGAAAAGAGTTATGTTGTTGATATCTTAACTCACAGGAAGGGTATTGACAAGGCTTTGGAGAAGGTTGGCGAAGAGGCGACCGAGTTTATTATCGCTGCCAAGAATGATGATTATGAAAAAAAAGTCGGAGAAGCTGCTGATCT
>JAEWWL010000069.1 GCA_023396365.1 Methanobacteriota archaeon | reverse complement strand
ACATGGAGTCAGCCGGATACAACAAAAGCTTCAACAGTGTTGGCCCTCGCCGCGAGCGGCAATATTGGATTGTATAAATGTGCCGCAGGAAGTTCTACAATTGCATGGGATAATGCGAGATATCAGTATCAAAATCCACTCGAAGTATTAACTGTTGGAGAAGACTCTGTATATTATGGCACTACGAACACTATATACCCATCAAAACATCTTGTAGGATCTACCGGTTCTCCCACAACCGAAACTGTTACAATATCTCAGGATATGCTCCCAAACTCAGTGTTCTATAAAAAAGCGATAGCTCGCGTTACAATCGCAACAGCCGCCGATAGTTGGTATGGATACGCAAACATATCAGTCACTAACGCTATCACGGGAACGAACACAACAATCGTATCATGCACGAACACCAATAATTATACAAGAGAATTCCTCGTGGGTGTTGGAGATGTTATCAAGTTTTATGTCACTGGAACAAACTACTCTGGTGGAACTCCAAATAGTTACGGTGCAACATTTTCGGCAAGTATTGTTGGAAAACGTATATCCCCATCTGCGAATCTATCGCCGGTTGTAATTCCATTATCATCTTTTTCAGAGATTGTTGACACCAGCAAATGGATACCCATCGAAATCCGAGATGCTCAATCATTATACAGTATGACAACAACTATCGACAGATTCACTTATACGGAAAAGGAAATGTTAATGCTGTATCCAATACATGGAACTGCATTCACACTCACTCCAAATCCGGCGGCGACAGCACCCAACTTAGTAAATAGTAATCCGATCATTTATTTCCGAAGAAGGATTTAATCAAAATCCCGACATTTTTTTATTATCTCTTTTAAGCTACCTTCAAGTGTATGGTAGAAATAGATATACTCTCTACTTTCATGACAGATCCTTTAGGGATCACCCTGGCACTGATTTTTGCAGCAGGGATGATCTACAAAGGTTATCAGGCAAACGGTCTTACCGGAGCTTTGGATGCTGTCAAGGCTGCCTTCAGCAAGGGTAGCAATGTAATGACTGTTCCGAAAGAGCTTATGGATACTCCTGATATCTGGAAGATGTCAGAAGCTACTAAGAAAATTATCTTTGCACACCTTCCCGGTGCAGAACAGGCAAAATTATCGAAGATTATAGATGAATATGAGAACGCAAATCCGCCGATCCTTTATTATAAGCTTGCGACATCCAAAGGAATGTATGAGATCCTCAACGGCGGTATTACTGATGTTGAAGGGCTTGATACTATCTCCATAGGTACAACAGTAGATGCCTGCAAAGGAGCAGAGATCTTCAGAGTATGGGGAGGCAACAGTGCTTCAGCAGGCAACATCCCGAAACGTCAGGATACTGAATTCAAGATGGAGATGACAAACAGATCTGTCTTTGTCAGCATAAAGCCCGCAGATGATACCGGCGGTCTTACATTAGGTCTGTTTGCTGATGGAAAACTGTTTGCAAAGAAGATCGTCAACATCGGAGCAAATGACATCCACACAGCTAATGAGATCTCGTTCCCGACCTATGAGTTCACAGTTCCGAAAGAGATTGTTCAGGAAGCCAGAGAAACAGATCAGAAGTATGATCTTGTTGTTGCTCTTGCTGCAGGCGGGAAATGGTATTACCAGAGTGATGTCTCACTCATCCCCTGGGAGAAGTCATTCTCAATCACTGTTACGGCTCCGGCTTTAACAGAATAAACTCCTTTTTAGATCGCTTCATGCTCCTTCATATTCATTATTCTGCAGATTGTCACGAGGCAAAATGCCTGTAATGCTCATGATTTCCTGCTGTTTTCTAAGGTGTCTAAGCTCATCAAGAAGCTGATTAATTAGATGCTGTTGATCGGCAGCTGATATCTGCAGTTTTGTGATCTCGGATGCCTGCTCAATTTTAATCTTATAGTAATCCTCCGGGACGTTGATCATCAGTCTTGGCATGGCCTTGAGATACTCGGCCCGCATCTCTTCTTCAGGTATCCGGCGATATGCAGAGTCCAGATATCCTTCATGACCTGCCAGGGCCTCTGCGACAGACTTGCTTGCAGCCAGTCCAAACTGAGTTATGAAAAATTTTCTAAAAGAATGAAACGATATCTGGCTTCGACCAGTAATTGGATCTGGGAAAAACAGACCAATATCCTTCAGCCGGTTATCCAGCCGATATATTTCATTTTTAGAAGAATAAGGGAATATACGAGGATTATTAAGTACATGGACATGTTTTTTATTAGTCCTCCGTTTTTTTGAAATCGCCAATGTCTTTTCCCTAGAGGTTAACCATGCATTATATGCTTCAGTTGCTTCGTCTGAAATAAATGTAAACCGTGCAATGCCGTTTTTTGCAATAGTGTGAGGGATGAATATTTTTGTTGGACTTTTTGAATCATCGATATGACATTGTTCTATTTTGATGATTTCTCCGATCCTAAGTCCGCCGCTGCTGCCTATTAGTACCTCTGCTCTAAGACGTGTATCAGCTCCTGAAATTATCTTATTTATCATTATTGAATCAAGAGCTATGTCCTGAGTTACTGTAACATGCTTTGGTAATCTGTTTTTTCTCATCCGTTTTTGTCGAGGGTGAAGCTCTATATTCTGTCCCTCTCGCAGATATCTTTCTGCAGTAGAAAGATATTGCAATAATGTATGGGGTGCATAATTTTTTGTTGACTTACACAACCGATCATAATTCATTAAATCCGACAAAATTTCTGACTTGTTGTTTTCAAGATATTTTGTCCATGCAATATCCAGATCTTTAACTTTAACACCAGTAACTATCTCTAAATACTTCCTCAAAGCCAATCGATAATTTTTTTGGGTTGTCGAATTTCCAAAAAAATCCAAATACTCGGATGGCAAAAGTCTTTCATCATCTCCCATCATATTAGATCTCCAATTTTTCTGTGGTTATTAAAAAAAACAAGGCATGCGGGCTGAAAGTAATTCTAATATATCCAAGTGGGCAAACAACTATAATGAGATATATTCTCCCAATGTACTGGTAACAATAAATGATTTTGGATATGACAAAAGAAGATGACAGCACAATAACTGCGGAAGAAACAATTGTCTGTTTTGGCCATCAAAATATTCTTGCAGAGCACAAATCAACATTTGAAATCACAAAAGATGAGCATCTTACAAAAGCGGGAACATGCATAATAGGAATTATGGCCGATAAAGGTGCTGGCGGCTTAAGCGAAAATTTCAAAAAGATACTCTCCAATGACAGAACAATTCTAAAAACAGAGCTGATTGCAGGCAATTTTTCTATCTGTATAACATCAAACGGCTCATCTGAAATGACGCTTTCACATGAAACGGATATGGTATGGAGAAAAAGCAGGTACGTCTGCTCCAGAACTGTCGGAATCTACTCAGACTTTTCAGCGGCATCTCTTCCTGATGAGATGATAAGGCTTCTTCAAAATGGTGAAAAGATGACTGTTAAAATGAAAGCAACTCTTAATCCGAAAGCTCCGTCACCTTCAGCTCCGCCTCTTCAAGAATTTTTTCACAATTGCGAAGGATGCTGATGCCGCGTTCATAAAGAGCAAGACTTTCATCAAGACCTGCATCACCGTTTTCAATTTTAAAAATTATCTCTTTTAACTCATCTATTTGCTTCTCATAACTTTCTGCCATAATATACCTCCTTTATTTCAGAATCTGCTGCCCCGTCTTTCATATAAAGTTTAATAGTCTGCCCTTTTTTTAAGTCAGCCGCACTTTTTATAATAACATCTGCGGATTTTATCATGCAAAAACCTTTTTCAAGAGGCATTGAAGGATTTAGTAATTCAAGTTTTGAATTCACCGCATTAATAAACATTTTTTCCCTTTCAATGCGCCTTGAAATACCATTATGCAGCCGCCCTGCAAAATCATCTGCTCTTTCAAACTGATTATTAATGAGCCTTTGAATTTTTCCGGGGTTTAAATGGAGCCTTAGATTTTCGACAATTTTTTCTTCAGTAGCAATCCTGTTTTCAAGAGCAGTAAATAGTGATCTTTTATAATGTCTTAGTTCCTGGTTTAGTTCGCGAATATCAGGAACAACAATTTCTGCAGCTGCTGACGGAGTAGGGGCACGAGCATCTGCGGCAAAATCACATAATGTAAAATCAATCTCATGTCCCACAGCACTTACAACAGGTGTGCTGCATTCACTTACAGCCATCACTACATCGGGGTGGTTGAATTCAAAAAGATCCTCAAAGCTTCCACCGCCTCTTCCAACAATTATTACATCAACCATTCCGTCTATTTTTTTAATTGCTGCGGCAATCTCAGTGTGAGCGCTATCCCCCTGAACAGATGCAGGTGACAGAATTATCTCAACAGGATAGCGTCTTGCAATAACATTTTCAATATCCCTTCTTGCTGCACCGCCGGGTGCTGTCACAACACCAATACGCACCGGATATTTTGGAAGAGCTTTTTTTCTTGATATATCAAAAATTCCCAATTCAGAGAGTTCATCCTTCCATTTCTGAACAAGGATATGCTTGTCCCCCTGTCCGCACGGTATAATATCACGTGCGATGAACTGGTATTTGCCATAAGGCTCATAAACCTCAACAGAACCATAAACTTTTACTTTTGCACCATCTTTGGGATTATAATCAAGTTCACGTGCCGAACTCTTCCAGACAGCACAGTTAATAAGATATGTTCTTGAATTTCTAATCTCAATGAGTGAGAAATACAGATGGCCTGAAGCATGCCGATGGAAATTTGTAATTTCTCCCTCAACCCAGATTCCCTTTAAGGAATCATCATCCAAAAGCCTGCAGATTTCTGATGAAAGTTCATAAACAGTTTTTACTGAGTCTTTTTCTTCATCAGTTCCCATCCCAAACCAATCCATGTTATTTTATCATAGTATCTTCTAAAAGATATGAATTTGGAAAAAATGAACCGCCATTTCAAATTAGAATCTGAATATTTATAAATCGAAGAAACAGATAAGAAAATAATAATCTGACAAATAAGTGAAAATAATGGAAAATAAAGATAAAGGGATTAATGCATCAGGAACTGAAAAAAAGGCGGATACTTTTTCAAAAAAAGATAATGCCCAGTCCTCAATTTGGCAGCTTAAAGTTCCTCTGATATCACTAATACTTTCAACATTTTACCCGGGTCTCGGGCAGATTTACAACGGAGATTCTTTAAAAAAAGGCCTTTTATTTTTCTGGGGATGCATTATCGGATCTTTTGTTTTTCTGATTCCGGGAATAATTATCTGGATCTATGGCATGTATGACGCCTATAGCGTTGCAGATAAGATGAACAGAAGGGAAATAGAATACAAAGAAACTAAAAACAAAGATATTATCCTTGTAATTCTGATACCTCTTGTGATAATGCTCATTTTGATGTTCATCTCACTCTATATCGCAATACTGGCATTAGGCAGCCTGAACTCTGTTTTTCCGGATTATCAGAGTCTTTCAGACCCCGCCTTTCTTATGGATGAATATTACAAAAAAATGGCACTGGAAAAATAGAGAATTTTTCTCCTTATAACCAGGATTTTATTAATGCAGATTACTGATTGTGAGGAATATTTTTATAAAATTACACAAAATTTCAGGTATGCCAAAATATTCTGTTTCAAGCATGTTTTTTCATGAATACAAAATAGCCGGTTTATTCAGTTATGTATCAGAATCAGGCTGCAGCTCAATTGAATTCTGGCTTGAAACACCTGACTTCTGGTTAAACGGACTTCCTGTCGGAAAACTCCAAAAAGTAATGGCCAGGCATCCGTTACTAAATCCGGTCACTGTTCATGCACCAGTCCTTGATTTAAACCCCTGCTCGGTAAACCCTGAAATTGCAGAGGTCTCAATAAGGTCAGCTGAAAAAGCCATATTAATTGCAGAAGAGTTAAACGCGCAGGTAATTACAATACATCCCGGAAGACGCACAGCCAAAAGAAAGCCTGGAAAAAGGGATTATGAAAGGCTTGACAGGTATCTTGAAAGAGTGAAAATTGCAGCTGAAAAAAAAAATGTAAAGGTTGCAATTGAAAATATGCACCCAAAAATAAACGGACTGATGACTGACCCAAAATCAGTTGAAGAACTGCTCGAAAAGGAGAAATGGCTTTATTTTACTCTTGATATATCACATGCGATGCATAATTTTAGAAATGACGGATTTGACTACATAGATTTGCTTTTTGAAAAAATTGTCAATGTTCATGTAAGCGGAACTAACGAAAAGCAGATGCACACACTGCCCTCAACTGATGAAAAAACAAAAGAACTTCTGATTTACCTCTCAGACTGCGGATATAACGGCCATCTGACGCTTGAATTAGAGGATTTAAATTTTTCCGCCAGGCAGGACAAAGCAGATAAGATAAAAATACTTTCACATGAGACTGACTTTCTAAAAAAAATCTTTGAGTCATAAAATCAAAACGTCTATTGGCAATAAGCAGCATGTTTTATAAGATTTGTGTCCAAATTAATATCTGATATCGCATTTATGAATAAAGGATTAAATTCTGCCGCTCATGCGGCGTGGAACAAATGATTGAAAATAGCCTTGCTTTTTTCCTGTTCTTTTTATGCCTGATCCTCTCCGCATTTTTCTCAGGATCGGAGACTGCACTTGTATCAATAAATCATGCCAAGGTCAGAGCACTGCTTGAAGCCAGTAAAAAAGGCTCAAAAGCTCTCTCACAGCTAAAGGAAAATACTGATCACCTGCTTATTACAATCCTTATAGGAAACAACATTGCAAATATTGCGGCAGCATCACTGGCAACTGCTATTGCAATAGAAGCATACGGGGATTTGGGAGTTGGAATAGCAACAGGAGTTGTTACGATTCTCCTGCTGATTTTTGGAGAAATTGGCCCTAAAACCTATTCTGCAAGGCACCCTGAAACAGTTGCCCTGTTTACATCGAAATTTATCCTGTTTCTCTCGTATATTCTGACGCCGGTTCTTTTTTGTTATGACTTATTTAAAAAAGCGTTTAATATACAGACAGATTTTACACACCCGACAGTTACTGAAGAAGAGATTAAGCAGTGGATAGATGTAGGTGAAGAGAGCGGCACCATTGAAGAAGAGGAGCATGAAATGCTCTACCGCGTATTCAGGTTTACTGACACAATCGCCCGCGAAGCCATGACACCACGCGGCGATGTAAAGATGATAAACAGCATCAGTTCACTTGAAGAAGCAATAGATATCTTCAATGATACCGGATTTACCAGACTTCCTGTATATTATGAACAGCCTGACAATATTACAGGTGTTCTTAATGTAAAGGATGTTTTTTCAGCAATTTACAACAAGAGACAGGGGTTAAAGATTGCAGACCTTGCATATGAGCCATTGTTTGTTCCGGAGAGCAAGAAAATCGATGAGCTGTTAAATGAACTGCAAAAGAAAAAGACTCACCTCGCAATAGTCGTTGATGAATATGGCACTTATGCCGGAGTCATAACAATGGAGGATATCTTAGAAGAGCTTGTCGGAGAAATCCTTGATGAATTTGATGAGGAAGAGCCGCAGATTCAGATTATTGAAAATGGCATTTATTTGATTGATGCCGGAGCCTGGGTTTCAAGAATTAATGAAGAGATAATGATTAATCTTCCGCTTGATGAATCATATGAATCGTTAGGCGGACTTTTAATTGACAGACTGGGCCATATCCCAAAACGCGGAGAGGTTATCTGCCTTGAAAGCGGAATTAAAATGCAGGTTATGAAGATGAGGGGCAGAAGAATTGTAAACATCAGACTAACCATGCCGGAAGAAGAGTCTGACAAACAATAATTATTCATCTTTTAATACCAAATCAGTTTACAATGAAACGCATCGCAGTGCTTGCTTCGGGCAGGGGTTCTAATTTTCAGGCTGTAATTGACAATGTCAGCAGCGGCTTTATAGATGCAGAGATAGTATGCCTGATTACAGACAAGTCTGATGCTTACGCCATTAAACGAGCTGAAGCTGCAGGAGTGCCTGTAAGAATTATTGATTTCAGCTCCTTTAAATCAAGAGATGAATACAACAGAAAACTTCATGAAACAATGCAGGATATTAATCCTGATTTATTTGTTCTGGCCGGATATATGCGCCTTTTGGATGGAAAAACTGCCAGGGAGTTTTCAGGAAGAATGATAAATATCCACCCTGCACTCCTGCCTGCATTTACGGGACTTCATGCACAAAGGCAGGCCGTCAGTTACGGCGTAAAAGTCGCAGGCTGCACAGTTCATTTTGTAGATGAAGGGATGGACACAGGCCCCATTATTCTTCAGCATGTTGTTCCGGTTTTTTTTGATGATGATGAAGATTTACTTACCGAAAGAATACTAAAAGAAGAGCATATAGCCCTTCCAAAAGCCTTAAAACTCTTTTGTGAGGACAAAATAATTATTGAAGGAAGAAGAGTAAAAATTATAGATTAAAATTTATTAAACCATAAAAGACTACACCCGTATTATAAATTCAGAAAGCAAATATAACGGGACACCTGAACAATCAAAAAATCAAAAGGGAGTTTTCAAAGAAACATATGGCAAAAAAAAATGACAAATCAAAACAAAAGGCACTTGCAAAAGAGAGAATAATCTGCCTTTTTGATGTTGCCGGCCGTTTTTTTAAAACAGATTCTTCATTGAGCCAAAATTGCATAATGCATGCAAGAATTATCTCAATGAGATACAGGATAAGAATTCCAAAGCCATATAACAAAAGATACTGCAGGAAATGCTACAGCCTCCTTGTTCCCGGGACAAATGTGAGGACAAGAATTCAGAGAGGAAAAGTGATAGTCACATGCAAAACATGCGGCAATATTCGAAGATACCCCATAACGGAGAAAAAAACAGATGATTAACAAAGATTTAAAAAAAGAGATGAACACATTAAAGGCAACTCTTTGGATAGGAAAAAAGGGATGCACAGAAAATACCATTGAAGAGATACGCCGCCAGATAAAAGATAATAAAGTAATAAAGGTGAAATGGCTTAAAAACACGGCGATTGATCCCGAGGAAATTGCGAAACAAAGCGAAACAATTCTTTTGCAGGTTCGCGGAAGAACAATGATACTTGGAAAAGACAACAAATAAACAAAAATATCTCATCTGCTTTCATTCTGTTTTTCAAAAAAAGTAACTCTTTTAAATTTCAATAAATCTCAAAAGGTATAATAACATATCTTTCCAATATATAGAGACTGCTAATTTACCATGAGCATCACAATGTGATATTCATGTAAAACGCCATAATCCAAAAGATAATGACGCTTAGCATAAATTAGAGAGTGGTTAGAAAATGACAACAGTATATGATATCCCACCGGATGTCTTAATCGCAAAAGTGGCTGGCGAGCTTAAAGAGCTCGATACGATAAAGGCACCGGTATGGGCAGAGTTTGCCAAAACAGGCGTTCACAAACAGATGCCTCCTAAAGAAGAAGACTGGTGGTTCACCCGTGCAGCATCAGTAATGCGCCGCGTTTATATTGACGGACCTGTAGGAGTACAGAGACTCAGATCATTTTATGGCGGCAAGAAAAACCGTGGAACAAAACCAAATCAGTTTAAAAGAGGATCAGGTTCGGTTACTCGTAAACTGCTTCAGCAGCTTGAGTCAGCAGGCTACATCCAGAATACACCTGAAGGCAGGGTAATCTCCGCTGAAGGAAGAAAGTTCATAGACGGCGTTGCAAACAGCGCAAAAGCTGAAGTTGTTGAAAAGATTCCGGGATTAAGCAAATACTGATACAAAGGTGTTATTAATGGGTGACGATGAACTTGCAGAAATTCGCAGAAGACGTATGGCAGAACTCCAGCGCCAGCAGATGGAGCAGGGAGCGATGGAAGAAGAGCTTCAGAGGCAAAAGCAGGCTGAGGCACAGGTACATCTTGTCTTAATGCAGATTCTCGAACCTGAAGCACGCGAACGTTTGAACACCATTAAGTTAACCAGATCAGAATTTGCTAAAGCTGTTGAACAGCAGCTCGTCATGCTCTACCAGAGCGGACGACTGAAGGGGCGTATAACTGATGATCAGCTAAAAAGCCTTCTGCAACAGCTGGTACCGGAGAAGAAAGACTATAACATCACACGCAGGTAATGAAAGCCGGAGTACTCTTCAGCGGAGGCAAGGACAGCTCTCTTGCAGCATTAATGCTGTCAAGAGATTATGAAGTTGAACTAAACACCTTTGTTTTCAAAAAAGACAGTGAGATAAAAGGTGTTGAAAGAGCCGCAGAGGTTCTGGGATTTCCTCTCATAAAAAGAGTATTTGAAGAAGGGCTGCTTGATATTGTGATGGATATGATGGTAAAAAGCGGGTATCCGAATGATGCCATCAACCTTGTGCACAGAAGCGCCATCAATTCCCTTTGCAGGGAATATGATGTAATAGGGGACGGGACACGACTGAATGATCGTGTACCCATGCTGAATTATGCCGAGGTTCAAAGCCTCGAAGGAAAGTATAATTGCGCCCTCGTGCGTCCTCTGCTCGGATTTGGAAGAAGAGAAGTCGACCGTCTTGTAAACAGTCACTTCATCGTAGAATACGGTGAAACGGGCGGAATTCAAAACGGCGACTACGAACATGAAATCCGTGCAGCATTCAATGCAAAAGGTATTAATCCATTCAAAATATTTCCAAGCCACCATGAGCAGTCTCTTGTTACGGGAAAAGCCTGCAGCAGTTGAAGTGGTGAAATTAAATGAGCAAAGTAACAAAAGCAAGAAAAATTAGACTTGCCAAAGCATGCGAGCAGAACCGCCGTGTGCCGGCATGGGTTATGATAAAGACAAAACGCAGTGTTGTGACTCATCCCTGCAGGCGCAACTGGAGACGCAGTAAACTAAAGGTGTGAGCAAAATGGCAGACGTATTAAAAGAACAGATTTACGTGATTCCTCTTCGCGATGTGAAGACAGCTCCCCGATGGAAGCGCAGTCCAAAAGCGATGAAGGTAATTCGTACTTACCTCGCAAAGCACATGAAAAGTGAAGATATCAAAATTGATGCAAGCATCAATGAGAAGATCTGGGAACGCGGAAGCGAAAAGCCTCCAAGAAAAATCCGTGTTCGCGCAATGAAATTTGAGGACGGTCAGGTTCAGGCTGAACTTGCCGAAGAGTGAAATGACAGAGACGATCGACTTCGCCGGTGACGAAAATATAGGTGTTTACACAAGAGTATTCGAGGATTTTGCATTTGCTCCGATAAGTGCCCCCGAAGAGTACATAAGTGCAGTAGAGAAAAGATTTGGTATTGAGGTTGTAAAAACCACAATACAGGGAAGTTCGATCATAGGCTCACTGCTTGTTGGAAATAGCAACGGATTAATTGCAAGCGGTCTTGCAACACAGGAAGAATCTGCAGTCTTAAAAAAATACTCAAATGTTATGTTTCTGAGCAGAACTATGAATGCTGCCGGAAACATAATCCTTGCAAATGATGAGATTGCAATTGTTCACCCAAACCTTCCGGAAAGATTTGCAGAAAAAATTTCTGAATTTTTAGATGTACCGGTTGTAATGATGACTATTGGCCAAATCCCGACGGTTGGAATGGCGGCAGTCGCCACAAACCGTGGTATTTTGGTAAGCTCAAAAATTACAGCCCAGGAACTCTTAGAGATTGAAGAGGTTACGTCCCTTCCTGTAGGAACAGGAACAATTAACATGGGAAGCAGTCTTGTTGGAACAGGACTTATTGCAAACAGCAAATCCTATATTGCCGGAATATCCACAAGCGGCTATGAACTTGGAAGAATTGAAGAAGTATTTGGTTTTCAATAAGGAGTTAATTAAAATGGCAGACCAGAAATTTGAAGTGCAGGGAAACTTTAAAAACGGCTATGATTATCAGCCTTTTAAGAAAGTAGTCTCTGCAACAAACGAAAAACAGGCTACCGAAAAAACATTGATGATTATCGGCAGCAAACACCGTTTAAAGAGAAATTATATAAAAATAGACGGTACCAGACTTATCGATGGTGAGTAATTTGGAAAAGGTTGACCCTCGTGAAGTACAGATGCTTCAGCAGTACCTAAACGAGTTTGGACAGGAGATAGAGGCATACTCCGCTCAGCTTCAGATGATTGAGCAGCGCAGACTTGAATCCCTGACTGCGGTTGACACAATTAAAACAATCAGTGAAAATCCTGAAAACACTGTCCTTCTCCAGATAGGCGGCGGTGCATCACTAAAAGTAAAACCTGTTGAAAAGGACATAGTCCTTCTTAATATCGGTTCAGATGTTGTTGTTGAGCGCTCATGCGATGATACGGCATCTTACCTTTCCGACCGCGCAAAGGAGATGGAGGCACTTGAGAAAAAGATAACTGAATCTATCTCACAGATGCAGAAACAGGCAAATGAAATTGCTAAAAAGCTTGAAGCTGCATATATGCAGATGCAGGCATGAAAAAAGGCATAAAATATGAGCTCTGATCAGTTATGTTCAAGTCTCTTAAGGATAAACTCAAAGGAGTTTCAAAAAAATTCGGTTCACGGATTGATGAAACTATTGAAAATGAAACTGCTTCAGGGGATTTAAAAACACTTTCTCCCCCTGCGGCAGAAGCTGAAAAGCTGACTGAATCACTTTCTGAAAATATTATCCCGCAGAATGCAGATTATTTACCAGCACCTGCAAAAAAAACCAAAACAGCGTCTTTTTCCGAAAAAGTAAGGGTTTTTGTTACAGAAAGAGAAATTCTTCTCTCTGAAAAAGATATCAGAGAGCCTTTAGAAGAACTTGAAATGATTCTTCTGGAAAATGATGTTGCATTTGATGCAGTTGATACAATCATATCCCACATGAAAAAAAATCTTGTCGGACAGAAACGTAAAATCAGAACATCTTCTGAGGATTTTGTAACACAAGCTTTGAAAAACGCTCTTTTGGAAGTTTTAGGTGAAGGATTTTCTCTCACACAATACATTGACTCCCATGAAAAGCCTGTAAAAATACTTTTCACAGGCGTAAACGGTGCGGGAAAAACAACAACAATTGCAAAGGCTGCACACTATCTTAAGAAAAACGGCTATTCTGTTGTTATAGGATCAGGCGATACATTCAGGGCCGGTGCAAATGAGCAGATGAAAACCCATGCAGAGCGCGTAGGTGTTAAAGTTATCAGTCACCAGGAAGGTGCTGATCCATCCGCTGTTCTTTTTGATGCCATAAGCTATGCAAAAGCCCACAGTATTGATGTTGTCCTCGCAGACACTGCAGGAAGATTTCACAACCGTGCAAACTTAATGAACCAGCTCGAAAAAATAAGGCGTGTGATGAAGCCTGATATTGTGGCATATGTCGATGAGGCTGTTGCCGGAAACGATGCAGTGATAAGGGCAGAGGAGTTCAACAACGCTGTTGGAACAGATGTTGTTGTTTTGACAAAAGCCGACATGGATACAAAAGGCGGGGCTGCAATTTCAATCACACACACTATCAAAAAGCCGATAATGTTTCTTGGAGTGGGCCAGGGTTACGATGATGTAATACCCTTTGAGCCTGAAAGAATAGTTAATGAACTCCTTGGAGCTGATGCCTGATGCTTGACCGTCTCGGTTCGGGCCTTAAGGATGCCATGAAAAAACTGGCAGGCAAAACGGTAATTGACAGGGCAGCAGTTGAAGAGCTTATAAAAGACCTTCAGAGAGTGCTGCTCCAGTCCGATGTCAATGTAAAACTGGTAATGGGTCTTTCAAAATCAATAAAAGAGCGTGCACTTGATGAAGAGCCCCCAAAGGGGATGAATGTGCGTGAGCACGTCTTAAGAATTGTCTATCAGGAGCTTGTAAAGCTGATGGGAAAAGAGTGTGAGATTGCACTCGGCCCGCAGACAATTCTTATGGCAGGCCTGCAGGGAAGCGGTAAAACCACGACTACAGGAAAACTTGCCCGTTTCTTTCAGAAAAAAGGTCTCCGCGTGGGTGTAATCTGTGCAGACGTATTCCGCCCCGGCGCATTGGATCAGCTAAAAACCCTTTGCAGCAAGGTAAATGTTCCATGCTACGGTGAACCAGGAGAATTGGATGCAGTAAAAATAGTTAAAAACGGCATTAAGGAACTTAAAAATGCTGAAGTTCTCCTTATAGATACACAGGGCCGGCATGCCCTTGAAGATACCTTAATTGATGAAATTATTGAACTTAACAACCTTACAAAAGCTACACACAGATGGCTTGTAATAGATGCAGCTTTGGGACAGCAGGCCCGTGAGCAGGCTGCAAGGTTTCATGAAGCAATAAACATCGACGGCGTCATTATAACAAAAATGGACGGTACCGCAAAAGGAGGCGGTGCGCTTTCTGCTGTTGCAGAGACCGGCTCGGGAATAGTATTCATAGGAAGCGGCGAGACAATTGAAAATCTTGAACGCTTTGATCCCGACAGTTTCATCTCCCGCCTTCTTGGAATGGGAGATCTTAAAGCGCTGATGGAGCGTGCCGAAGAGGCGATGGGTGAGGGTGATTTGGATGTCAATGCAATGATGAAGGGAAAATTCACCCTTCGTGATATGTATAAGCAGCTGGAGTCACTAAAAAAAATGGGCCCTCTAAAGCAGGTCATGTCAATGCTTCCGCTTGGCGGACTGGAAATTCCACAGGATGCCTTTGATGTCACCGGAAAAAAGATGGAGCGCTATAAAGTTATTATGGACTCCATGACAAGTGAAGAGCTTGACAACCCTTCCATAATAAGCGGTTCACGCGTGCAGAGAATCTCAACCGGTGCCGGTGCAACTCCGGAAGAAGTAAGAGAGCTTTTAAAATACTATAAGACAATGCAGCGTACTTTAAAAGGCTTCAAAGGTATGGGCGGCGGCAAATTCAATATGCAGCGCATGATGAAGAAATTTGGCGGGATGCAGAATTGATAAAACGCTTTTTGATAACCGGGCACCTTGCCCGGACCTCCGGTGACTTTTCACTAAATGATATGCCGGGAAGTGCAGGAAGAATGGATGTTTTATGCCGGTGCATAAACTCCTGCTTTTTTCTATCACATTCTCTTCGTGATGACGTTGATTGCTATCTTGTTCTTCTTGGAGAGCCTGAGCCTCCAAAAACTGTTCTGATAAAGGGAAGTGAGGTTAAGCGCTTAAATCCGGATGAGAGAAGTACAGGAGCACTCATTAAAAAGGCGCTTGAACTTCCATGCGGAGATAAATTCAGAAAATCCACTCCCGGTTTTTATGTAAGAAAAGGCGGTCTTAAGTCTCTCCTTGAAGAATTTGAATTCACGCTGCTTGATGAGAACGGGACTGATATAAGGGATATGCAGAATGCTCCTGCATCTTATCTTCTCTCAGATCATCAGAACTTTTCTGAAGATGAAATAAGCTTAATTGAAAATATGCCTAAAGTCTCGGCAGGACCTAAGATATTACACGCAGATCATACAATTACAGTAATTTTAAACGAACTTGACAGGAGGGATTTATGACAGAGATACTGGAAACTGTAGAAAAGATTCTTGAATACGGGCCTATATGCGATCACTGCCTCGGCAGAATGTTTGGCAAAAGTTCTCATGGTCTTTCAAACGAAGAACGGGGCAGATCATTAAGAATCTCACTTGCCCTTTCAAAGAATGTTCCATATCAAAGAGAAGAGAATACATGCTGGATATGCGGAAATCTCTTTGACAAAACCAAAGTTTGGGCTGAGAGAATAAAAGAGGCGATAAAACCTTACGAGCACAAAACAATTCTGGTAGGATGCAAAGTCCCGCCGCTTGTAACAGAAAGCGAGGAGATGATATGGACTGATCTTTCCCTCTTAAATCCCGAACCCATAAAGGCAGAGTTTAACAGGGAGACGGGAAAAGCTGTAAGCGCCATAACAGGAAGCGATGTTGACTTCAAACGTCCTGACATTGTCATTCTCTGTGATCTTTCAACCGAGGATATTGAAATTCAGGTCAATTCCCTCTATATCTACGGGAGATACTTCAAATATGAAAGAGGTATCCCTCAGACACGCTGGTTTTGCAGAGAGTGCCGAGGAAAAGGATGCGAAAGATGCGGCTTTACAGGCAAGATGTACCAGGATTCTGTTGAAGAGCTTATTGGAAGACCCATAACAGCTGCATGCAGCGCATCTGATGCTATACTTCACGGCGCCGGAAGAGAAGATATTGATGCCAGAATGATTGGTACTGGAAGGCCCTTTGTCCTGGAGATTGCAGAGCCTAAGATAAGAGAGGTATCATTAAAAGAACTCGAAGCGCTTGTAAATAAAAGCGCTGAAAATCGCGTTGCAATTACTCTTGATCACATAAGCGACAGACATGAGGTGGAAACCCTTAAATCAGGAAAAGCGCATAAAAAGTACAGCATTCTGGTAGAAGTAGACGGCGATTTTTCCATAAATGACGTTCAATCCGCCCTTGATGGCCTCAAAGGGATGACAATTAACCAGCGCACCCCTGACAGAGTATCCCATAGAAGGGCAGATCTCGTTAGAAAACGCCAATGTCTGGATATAGAGTGCATCGGTGTTGAAGACGGCATGTTCAGGATCACAATCCTCGGAGATGCCGGACTCTACATCAAAGAGCTCATATCAGGTGACAATGGCAGAACACAGCCGAGTTTTTCTGAAAAAATCGGCTGCCCCGCCCGTGTTACCAGTCTTGATGTTATAATGGTTGAAGGAGTTGTTCCTGAGAACCAGAATGAATTGGAGAGTTAAAAATGGCACATCATAATGGTCAGAGAAAAAAGACACGCTATAAATATCAAAAAGATCTTAGAAAACGCGGTCTTGCACCCGTAACAACTGTAATTCAGCAGTTCGAAGAGGGACAGAAGGTTCACATTGTTGTTGACCCGAGTGTTCAGACAGGTATGCCTCACCGCAGATTCCATGGCAAGACAGGAGTCGTTCTCGGAAGACAGGGGCGCGCATGGATGCTTGAGATCAAAGACGGCAACTCAAGAAAAGTTGTTATCTCAAGACCACAACACCTAAAACCACAGAAACTATAATCATTTTTCAATAGTGATTGGCATGAAAGTAAAAGGAATTATCAAAGAAGAGAGGATTACACTTTCGGAATTACGCGAGGCTCTGCTCAAAGTAGAAGCTCACCGCCTGGAATCCGGAAAAGAGATGTCATATGAACTGCGCAGAAGCATCGAGCATGCCAATCACCTCTCCAAAACAAGCGCTGAGAAATCAAGGGCACTGGTAGAAAAACTAGAGGCTCTTGAAAAGATGAAGCCCGACATTGCATTCAGGATTGCATCGGTTATGCCCAAATCAAGGGATGAACTCCGTGCAATATATGCAAAAGAGCGCTTCACTCTCTCAGGTGAGGAACTCGATGAGATACTCGATCTTGTATTGGCTCATTTCTAAATAATCTGGGGGGGTTTCCTTTCATGAAAACTGACAAGAAAGAGCTCTATGCAGTAGTTATTGATGTCCTTCCTATGACCGGTATGGGCGATATGCGCCGTCCGCAGTTCAAAAAGGAACCTTTAGTGCAGGCTATGGGTATTGAACAGTTTAAACTTCTTGAACTTGTCCCAAAGGTCACTGATCTTCAGGCCAATGACAGAGTTTACATAGGAGACAAGGAAAGGGATAAGATAGAGAGAGTTAAGCGCCGCGTCAGTTACACTGATCTGACACAGACGGCAAAACTCGAACTGCCTTACGCTGTTGAGAGTATTGTAATGGAAAACCAGGACAGGTATGTTGATTTCTTCAACAAAGCAGTCCCGATTACATCAAAACAGCATATGCTTCATCTTCTTCCGGGAATCGGTAAAAAACTGCTCTGGGAAATACTCGAAGAGCGCGGAAAAAAGCCGTTTGAAAATTTTGCTGATATCAGCGAAAGAATCAAGGCAATTCCACGCCCGGAGCAGATGATTGTAAAAAGAATTCTTGAAGAGATTGAAGATCCTAATGTCAAATATCATCTTTTTACATCAAAATGAGAGCTCCCCACGACCAGCATTTTCTTTCCGATTATAATGCAGTCCAAAAAATCTCAGGATTTTGCGATGTAAAAGGATATAATGTTCTTGAAATCGGCCCGGGGAGAGGTGTTCTTACACGGGCTCTTCTGGATAAGGGTGCAAAAGTAATTGCCGTTGAACTTGACAGCATGCTTATCCCTCATCTGAATTCCCTTTTTCAGTGTGAAATTAATTCAGGTCAGCTTGTGCTGATTCACGGTGATGCTATCAGGTGTGAAATACCTCCGTTTGAAAAAGTTGTTGCAAATCTTCCCTATTCTGCATCTTCCAAAATTACATTCCGACTTATTGAAACAGGTTTTTTGGAGGCCGTTCTTATGTACCAGAAGGAATTTGCAGAAAGAATGATAGCTCTTCCGGGAACACCAAAATGCGGGAGGCTTTCAATAATGGTCCAGACCTATGCAAAGGTAATGCCGCTTTTGGAGCTGAAGCCCGAGTCATTTTCCCCGCCGCCGGAGGTTGATTCATGGGTTGTAAAAATTACACCAAAAAAAGAGCTTACCTATCCGATAAATGACAAAAAATTCTATTCCATTCTTGTGCGTGAGCTTTTCTCACACAGGAGAAAAACAATAAAAAAAGCTCTTAAAATATCATCAGGAATAATCGGAGAGGGGAATGCTGAAAAAATTCTGAATAAAAACAGAGAAGAAATTTTAAAGAAGCGTCCGGAAGAACTGACACTTGAAGAGTTTTCGATTCTTTCAAACAGCATTTAATTTATTTTTAATCTTTCAGGGAATTTTATTTATTTCTCAGGGAATACTACTTCTTTTCCTGTCACAGCGTCTATAAAAACTGTTCTTTCCTCATGACCACAGGCGATTTCTATCCCAAATACCGGATAGTAAAATGAATTAAAGCCTGTTATCTCTGATGTAGGCTCCATTACCTTGATAATAGTCCTTATATCATTCTCATCAACGGTTATTTTATCAGTATATCCGTCCTCAAGCGGGCCCATTCTAAGATTCATCTCAAAATCACGGGTCTTAATTGAAGGAAGTGTATGTGAAACAAGAGGGACATATACAGGTTTTCCTGATTCACCAAGTGCTTCAGACTGCGTTATCATTTTTTTATTCTCAAGACCTGTAATTGATTTCTCAACTGTTTTTTTGTCAAGTTTAGTAATTGCCTCAATCTCTGCAGAAGTCTCCCCTCTTAATGACATGCTGTTAAGAATAATTACCGATGATTCATCAAGGCCGACATATTCTGAAAAACAGGGTTTGAATTTAAGCCCGGAAGACAACTCAACACACATTCCGTTTCGTCCGTCAATAAGATACGAAGATTTTTTTGTAGATTTTTTAAGCATTCCGCCAATATACCTGACAGATATTTTTATAAGCGGAATATAAATGAGTTCAGCTGACAGAAGCTTCTCATCAGATCCAAACCCGAGTCTTTTCTTTCTTATTCTGCCAAGTGCAATCTCTAAAGCCTCATCCCTTGCAATTGCAGGCAAGACTGCCTCTTTTTTTATTCTTTCCGCAACAACAGATTTTATTTTCCTCGGGGCTGCTTTGGCCTTTGTAATGGTTTTTTTGGCAGGAGCTTTTTTGGTTTCCGCTTCAATTAATATAGGATCAGAGACTGCCAGTGATTTTTCCTCTGACTCTTCTGCTGAGTCATTATCCGGGATGAATTCAATTGAATCTTCTGATTCCTCAAAATCATCATCTGTGCAGATTATTTCTTCTTCATCAGAATCTCCATCCAAATCCGCATCCTCAAGTGGTTCTTCAAGTTTGGATATCTCACGGTATTCAAGAATAGGTGTCAGACCACGGTGCTGTGTTTCACGTCTTCCAAATCTCATTTTTGTCTTTTCATTCGTGAGATTTCCCATAACAAAAAAATCACCGGGATTTAGTGTTGTCAATTCCTCAACTTCCTGCTTTGAACTGAAAAAAAGACCGACAGCTTTTAAATCGTTTTCAATTGAGAGTTTTCCGATTATCTGATTGTTGCACTGTGACAAAACATTTTTTGTAACAATAGCAGGCCTTTGTGTTGCAACCATAAGCCCAAGGCCTCTTTTTCTTCCCCTTCTTGAGATCTCCTCAATCTTTTTGATGGATTCCTTGGCCTGCGGAATGAATTTGTCAGCCTCCTCAACTATAAGAAGGTAAGGCTTTCTCTGATCTGTCGCAACATCATATAGAGCATGAACCATTTTGGTAACGCGTGGAATCATATCCACTTCAGATACATCATAAATTACAGGTCTGCTTTCTGATACAGCCCTCTGGAGAATATGCTGGATGTTTACTTTCTCTATATCATAATCCATTGTTATGCCGTCACACTCGGAATCACCACCCTCGGCGCCAATCCACCAGATATTGCTGAATTTTTCCTTTAAGGAATAATACTCACCTTCTGTATCAATAAGACAGAAGCCAATTCCGTTTCTGCACATTTTTTCACATAAAACGGCAATACTCCAGCTTTTTCCCGCTCCGGACTGGGCAATAATACAGGTTCTTCCGGTAACAAGCTCCTGTGCATCGACGTAAAAATCCCGGCCCCCTACTTTTCCTATTTTAAGCTCCATATATTCTCTTACCCCGATATTTGGATTCTAAAGCTTTTAAGAATATTTGTTTACATAAGAATAAAATAAATAAAAATAATGCCTAAATAAAACACTATTTCAGCCCAAAAACGATATACAATTAAAAATTAGAGTATTAATGCAATGCCCACACAAAAAAGCAAATAATATTTTGGGAAATAAATCAAAATATGAAAATTTCAGATTATATAATATTGAGGAAAAATGCCAGAATTTTATTCACAGGTCTACCAGCCTGAAGAGGATACATTCCTTTTGCTAAAGTGCGCTTTAAAAGAAGCAAAGCCAATAGACAGCATACTGGAGATAGGCACCGGAAGCGGATTTATTGCAAAAGCCATGAATGAAATATCAGCCAAAACAATTGCAGTTGATATAAACCCTCATGCATGCAGAGCTGCTAAAAATTACGGGGTTGAGGTGATAAGATCTGATCTTATGTCATGCCTGAGCAAAAAATTTGATCTTGTACTTTTTAATCCCCCATATCTTCCAACCGCTCCTGAGGAGAGAATCAACGACTGGCTTGAATATGCACTTGACGGAGGGCCAAACGGACGTTTTACAATTGAAAGGTTCATCGACATGCTCGGCAGTGTTATGTCCAAATCGGGAAGATGCCTTCTTTTGATATCATCCCTTACCGGAACTGATGAGGTATCTGCATACCTGTCCAAAACAGGATTTATCTCATATATAATTGCAGAAGAGCAGGTTGAAGATGAAAAGCTCTTTGTTATGAGAATCATTTTTGATATGTGCAGATTATAAGAGGATACAAAAAAATGTGTATCTTAATTTTAGTCTTATTATTTTATCAAATATTCTTCAAAACATTTAATCAGATATTTTTTTGTTGATTGGCAATAAAACATAAATAAACAATTTTTCTAATAATCCTGCAATAATTTTATATATAATAAATCAGGAGAATTAAAATAGGTTTTTATGGACGAAGTAGTGATTATCAGGAGTGAATTTTCACCTGTCAACTGGTGGGTTTTCCTTCTTCAGGGGCTTATTTCAATTATATTTGGTGGAATCGCATTCACAGGGCTCCGGTTGTTGTTGATGTTTTTGCATATTTTGTCGGTGCACTGATAATTCTATACAGCATTTCTACTATAATCAAGGGTGTTGTGAAAAAAGATGAGTCAAAATCAAGGGCACTACTGGTGATATCAGGATTAATAGGTCTTTTGATTGGAATTCTTGCAGTACTGAACATAATAATTCTTTGGCTTACAATAGCAATTTTCATCATACTCTGGGCACTCTTAACAGGCCTTGGTGACCTCTGGCTTGGCCTTACAGCAGAGAAAGAAAACGGATGGTACCGTCTTCTTCTGGCAGCATCAGGTATCATTGCAGTTGCACTGGCAATAGTTCTTGCATTGTTTCCGTTCACTGGCACAATACTAATAGTTCAGGTTATTGGATTGTTTGCTGCAGCGATGGGTATTGTAAGCATTATTACCGGATTTATGGTTCAGGGCAGACTCAGCTCTTAAAAAAATATTAATTTTTTCAGCTTCTTAAAAAAAGAGAGTCAAGCTTTGAGCGTGAGAAAACAAGCATTGTAGGCCTTCCGTGAGGGCAGGTAAATGGAGTTTCTGTTCTTGAAAGCTGGTTTATTAGACGATTCATCTGTTCCTGAGTCATTGATGCTCCGGCCTTGATTGCAGCCCGGCAGGCAATAGTTGTTGTAATTTTTTCCTTCTTCGCCTCTATTGACTTTAAATTTTCATCCATCAGGTCAGAAATAATATCTTTTATTACTTCTGTTCCGATTCTTTTTCCAAGGACCATCGGAACAGTTCTTACAGCAAAAGTGTTTATACCAAATTCTTCAATTATAAAACCTTCATCTGCAAAGAATGAAAGACCCGATGACAAAATTTCTGCTTCACGCGTTTTTAAAGACAATACTGCAGGCACAAGCAGTTCCTGCGACTTTCTTCCGGAATCCCTGATTTTTACAACCTGATCATACAGAATTCTTTCATGAGCCGCATGCTGGTCAATTATTACCAGCTCATCTTCTTTGCCGCCCTTCATTCTTGCAATGATATATGAAGAATCAAACTGGCCAATTACCTCCATCGGAGGAAGTTTTGAATCAGTGCCGTTTTCATCAAAATTTTCAGTAAGTCTCAACTGACTGTCGGTTGCAGTAAAACGTGGATGATACAATGATTTGGCCGGTGCTTCTGTATTCACACAAGGATGCTTTGCCTCATATGAAACAGATTCTGATTCAACACAAAATAGCGGTTTTTGTGCGTTCTCACAGCTGTATGAAACCTCCGTTTTATTTTCAGATGCAGCATTGCTTCCCGGCTGACTATTCCCGGAGTTTACTGCATCACGAACTGCTGAAATTATCTCTGAGAAAATTTCTTTTTCTCTTGAAAGTCTTACCTCTCTTTTTGCAGGATGAACATTTACATCAACAAGGCTTTTGTCAATTTTAAGATTTAAAAATGCGGCAGGGTAACGATCTTTTGGAAGAAGAGTGCCATAGCCTGATTTGACTGCCCTTATTATCACAGGGGATGATACCGGGCGGCTGTTGATGGATATAAAAATCTGTTTTGAATTGGGATAATTAAGACTCTGGTCTGAACAAAGACCATCTATCCTCATAAAAGGAGATAATGAATGTACATTATAGAGGCTTTTTGAAACATCACTGCCATATATATATGATACAGTCTCCTCTAATTTTTCAGTTTTTATAGCAGAGAGTTTTTCCTTTCCGTTATGTGTGAGCTGAAATGAAACACAAGGATTTGCAATGGCAGTCTGTTCAATAACAGAAAAGATATGATTGAATTCAGTCTGCCTGGATTTTAAAAATTTCTTTCTTGCAGGAACATTGAAAAATAAATTCTCCACAAGAACAGTCGTTCCATCAGGCGAGCCTGTTTCACTTATATCAATTATAATCCCCCCTTCAACAACAATCTTTGTCCCGGACAGTACATCAGGAGAATTAACCTTTGTTATAAGAGTAAATTTTGAGACGCCTGCAATGCTTGCGAGTGCTTCTCCGCGAAATCCCATTGTCTGAATTTTTAAAAGATCGGATGCATCATTTAATTTGCTTGTTGCGTGACGCTTTATTGAAAGAACTGCAGAGTCATAGTTCATTCCGCACCCGTTGTCGACAACCCTTATTCTGAAAATACCTTCTGAGTCAGAACCTATGTCTATCTTTACAGAAGATGCACCTGAATCAAGTGAGTTTTCGATAAGCTCTTTTACAACAGATGCAGGCCTTTCGACAACCTCTCCGGCGGCGATTTTATTTATTGTCGCATCATCCAGAATATGTATCTGCCTGATTTTTAAATCCGGCATCATTTGCCTTCAGCTCCTAATTCGTTTTTTATTTCATACAGATATGCAAGAGCTTCTCTTGGACTCATTGAATCAGGATCCAAATCCTTTATCTTTTTAAGAACCGGCTCTTCCTTTTTAGGTGAAGATACCGGCCCGGGACTGTCAAGCAGAAGAAGCTGGGTGTAGCGCGGCATTTTTTTGCCCTTCTCCTCTGTGTACTGTCTGCTCTGCTCATCTTTTAATATCGCTTCTGATCTTGAAATGACTTTTTTTGGAATTCCTGCAAGCCTTGCAACATGAATACCATAACTCCTGTCAGTTGCACCCGGGATCAGCTTTCGAAGGAAGACAACATCATCACCGGTTTCCCTGACAGCAAAATGATAATTTTTAACCCTCTTTAAATCTGCCTCAATATCCACCATTTCATGAAAATGTGTTGCAAAAAGTGTCCTTGGACCTTCACTGCCTTTTCCATGAAGAAATTCAAGCACAGCCTTTGCTATTGAAAATCCGTCAAGTGTGCTTGTTCCTCTTCCAATCTCATCAAGGATAACAAGACTTCTGTCGGTTACATTATTGAGAATATTTGCAAGTTCAAGCATCTCCACCATAAATGTGCTCTGACCGCTTGAGAGATCATCAAAAGCACCAACCCTTGTAAAAATTCTGTCAACAATTCCTATTACAGCGCTGTCAGCAGGCACAAAGCATCCCATCTGCGCCATTATGCAAATGAGCGCCACTTCACGCATGTAAGTGGATTTTCCGGCCATGTTGGCGCCCGTGATTATTAAAATCTGATTTCCTGATGAATCAAGCTCGGCATCGTTTGGAACAAAGCTGCTATAAAGATTTCTTTCAACAACAGGATGTCTTCCACTGCTTATCAGCAGACGTTTTGAATTTTCTATAACAGGCCTTATGTAATTATTTGAATGTGATATTGCACCAAGGCTGCAGTAAACATCGATAAGGCCGATGTTTCTTGCAGTTTTTTGCATAGTATCAACGTGACACCTGAGTTTTGCCAGAAGATCCTGATAGAGTTCATATTCAAGAGCAGTCAGTTTTTCTTCTGCGTTGGTTATCAAAGACTCTTTTTCCTGCAATTTTGAAATAGTGTATCTCTCACCGTTTGCAGTAGTCTGCTTTCTTATATAATCATCAGGAACCTGTTTTATATTTGATTTTGTTACCTCAATATAATAGCCAAATACTTTGTTGTATCCGACTTTTAATGATTTTATCCCTGATCTTTCTCGCTCTGACTGCTGAAAGTCTGCTATCCAGTCCTTTCCTGAAACGGAGATATGCCTCAACTCATCAAGTGACTCGTCATATCCGTTTCGAATTATCCCACCGCCTCTTGCAAGAAGAGGAGGTTCGTCACAGACTGCACGGCTGATAAGAGAGTTAATCTCTTCCATTTCATCAATATTTTTAAGAGAATGTTTTATGAATTCAGGTAATTCATGAACCTGATCAAATGCATTTTTGATATCCTTTATTTTATCAAGAGAATTTTTAAGCGCTACAAGATCACGCGGTCCTGCATTGCCATAAGAAATTCTGCCTGCGATTCTTTCAATATCTGAAAATTTATGAAGGCTGTCGCGAATGGATGAACGAAGTATTGGAAGATAATAAAAAAAAGATACTGCATCCAGCCGCTTTTCTATTTCTTCTTTGTCAATTAGAGGTGCTGTAATAAATTTTCTCAGGATTCTGCTGCCCATTGGAGTTTTTGTCTCATTTAATATTCCGAATAATGATGTATCAATGCCCTTTTCCCTTATATTTTCAAGGACCTCAAGATTTCGAAGAGTAATTGCATCAAGGATTAGATTTTTTGAGGAGATTTTTGTTGAAAAACCTTTAATGTGAGAAAGCTCAGTCATCTGGGTTTCGCAGGCATAAGAAAGACAGGCGCCTGCGGCGCAGACTGATGAATCCATTCCCAGACACCCATAGCCTTCAAGTGAAGAAACTTTGAAGTGCTCTTTTAAATATTTTTCAGCAGTATTGAAATCAAATGATGAATCAGAGTACGAAGTTATGATAATTCCTGATGATTTAAGGTTATCAATAAGCTCTTTTTCAGATGTTGCCGGAATAATGCATTCTGAGGGCCTGTATTTTACTATTTCTGAGTTTATATCTGAAAAGTCTGCCGAGGCATCACATGAGGAGATAAAAAATTCTCCTGTTGAGATGTCTAAGAATGCAATTCCGTATTCTGATCTTTTTTTGTTGTAAAAAACAGACATCAGATATGAAGGGCCTGAATTTCCAAGCATTCCCGAGTCTATTATTGTTCCGGGAGTAATTATCCGGACAACGTCACGTTTTACAATTCCTTTTGCTTTTTTTGGATCTTCAATCTGGTCGCAGACTGCAACCCTGTAGCCTTTGCGGACAAGGCGTGATATATACATCTCCCCTGCATGAATAGGAACACCTGCAAGAGGCATTTTTTCACCATTTGAATCTCTTCCTCTTGATGTGAGGGTTATTTCAAGTTCTCGTGAAACTACTTCAGCATCTTCTCCAAAAGTTTCATAGAAGTCCCCCATCTGGAAAAAAAGAACAGTTCCGGGATATCTTTTCTTCATCTCGTAAAACTGCCTCATTGCGGGTGTTGGTCCTTCTTTGCTCATCCTTTTATTATCTTTGCTCCCATTGCAAATGATTGTTTTGAGATTGATTCTTTAACACCTGAAAAAAATTCTGATAAACCATATGATGCTGTCGGGGCATGAACAGGTTTTTCATTTTCATGAAATTATTGCAGCATTGTAAAAATGCCAAGTCACCATCATAAATATAGCATCATATGGTTTATAGGATTTGCTGACGAAAAATATT
>JAEWWL010000058.1 GCA_023396365.1 Methanobacteriota archaeon | reverse complement strand
ACGGATGCAAAAATACAAAATGCAGATCTCAGTGATATGAAAATAGTATCAGAGGAGATTTCGTCATCAATTAATACCGGTCTGATAGATCTCAGGTCAGGTATTTTGAACAACTCAAAGACTCTTTCAGAAACCGGCTTAACAGGAGATGCGGCTGAAAAAGCGCTTTTGGAAAATCTTTTAAATTACCCCTGGGCGTTTTCATCTCTTGTCATATCAAAAGAAGGCGTTGTTTTAACAGCCGCTCCGAAAAATCATGCTGATACTGTTGGGATGAATTTAGGCTGGCAGCCGCAGTTTCAGAAAGCAAACGAAAAGCAGGCGCCTGTTGTAAGCGATGTCTTTGAGATGGTTGAGGGATTTACCGGAATTTCACAAAGTGTACCTGTATATTCACCTTCCGGAAGATATGTAGGCTATACTGACATCACATACAGCCCCTATGACTTTATATTAAGGCAGGTAAAGCCCGCTGTTGGTGAAAAGCCCTATGATGTATGGGTTGCACAGACTGACGGGACACTAATTTATGATACAAAAGAAGAGGAAGTCGGAAACAATCTTTTAACAAATGAAATTTACAATGATTCAACACTTCAGTCAGTAATGAAGAGGATTTTATCCGAAGAGTCCGGAACTGATGAATACACATTCTCTGATCGCGACTGGAATGAGATCGTTTCCAAAACAGCAGTCTGGACAACCGCAGGAATTGACGGTGCAGAGTGGAGGGTTGTTGTGACTTACTCAGACAGTAAGATGACGAAACAGTCCGCAGAAGTTGCAGAAGATTTAGGTGCAAGATATGAAAACCTGAAATCCTTTGTCCAAAAAGCAGCAGCACATGCCAAAGAGAACGGAAAAGGTTCGGCAGTTATGGATTTCAACGATAAACAGGGCTCTTTTGTTGACGGTGAATTATACATCTTCGCATACGAATATGACGGAACTGTAATTGCGCTTCCGTTCCAAAAGGAGCTTTTGGGAACAAAGCGTTTTGGAATTACTGATGAAAACGGTGTTAAATACATCGATGCATCGGCAGAAATCGCCAAATCCGGCGGCGGATCACTGTATTACGTATATCAGAATCCTTCCCACAGTTACAAAGAGGAGTTTAAGATTGCATATGTGCTTCCCGCCGGTGACGACTGGTATGTCGGTGCCGGAATTTATATTCCGGAATTTCCATGCAGTTTTAATGATACTGAAAAAGACGAGCTTGTAAAACGTGTCAAGGCGGCCCGTGACTATGCACTTGAAAACGGACCTGAAAAAGCCACAGCCGATTTCAACGACTTAAACCAGAGTTTTGCTGATGGCAAAAACTACATATTTGCATATGATTACTCAGGAAAAACACTTGCACTGCCGCATCAGCCTGAATTAATCGGAGAAAACAGGTATGATTTTGAAGACACCTATGGTGTAAAAATAATACAGCTGGAAATATCACAAGCCAAATCCGGGGGAGGTTTTGTTTACGTTGAATACTTAAATCCCGATACCGGCAAAAACGCTCTTAAACTCTGCTATGTTGAGCCTGTCGGTGATGAATGGCTTATAGGCTCGGGAATTTACTCTGAGAGCCTATAAAAATCCTTTTTTTTGAAATTTTTTTTCTACAGACAATCTGGCAAACTAAATCTTAACTGGGATAAGCTAAAAAATCTTAATTTTTCTATCTTATCTCCCTGCAAAAAAATTAAACAGGAAGAATTCTTCTTCCAAAGATATCATTTATCACTGCACCAATTCCCAGGTACATCGCAAGAACACCGGTGATAACTCCTAAAAATCCTGCAAAGAAGTGGAAATACATAATTCCTGTAAAGTTTGCAAGAGCAAGCAGGATAAATACAATCAAAAGCAGTGCAAATGTCATTCTAAGAATCATAAACATCTTGAATGTGCAAATGAAAAGCCCTAAAACCAGAATTGTCCACGCTGCGAGGAATACGCCCAGGTCAATAGGAGTCGGTGCAGCCGAAAAGCCTGAAAGAGGCAATATCAAAATCATCGCAAATGTTATCCAGAACAATCCAAAGCTTGTGAAAGTTATAAGGCCAAATGTGTTTCCCTTTTTCCATTCCATAATTCCGACAATTACCTGTGCCAGACCGCCGTACATAAGCATCATAGCAACAATAGCGCTTGAAAGTGCAGTGACTCCCGAGTTGTGAACGCTTAAAAGAATCGTGGTCATTCCAAAAGCACAAAGTCCGAGCGGTGCCGGATTTGCTGTATTGTCAAGAATAAACAGATTGTTTTTATTCTTTTCATCAATAACTGTGTCCATTAAAAGCCCCCTGTCATGCGCATAAACTCACTCATTAAGGAGAATGAATTTAAAATGCACATTTAAGACATATAGTGACAGGGCATGTATAAATTGGTATTTATATATGCAATTGGTAAAAGATATCAGGCTGAGGGATACAGCCGTTAAGGCAGATTTTCTTTTTTATATCAGATGAATTTATTGCTGATTGTTTCAGATAAATGTTTAAAAATATAAAAAAAGTGGTTAAAATATGAAGGCAGCATTAATTTATCATTCATACTCAGGGATTACCCGCGGTATTTCGGAAAAAGTGCATGAGGCAGTTGGCGGCGATATTGTCGAAGTAAAACCGGTTAAGAATTATTCAAAGCTTTCCGCATACACTACAGGGTGCATGCGGGCAAGAAAGGGCGAATGCGATATAATTGAGCCTGAAAAAATCGATGTATCAAATGCGGATGTAATTGTAATCGGAACACCTGTCTGGGCATTTCGTGCAACTCCTGCAGCGAATGCCGCAGTTGAAGCGCTTTTTGGCTGCAGTGGAAAGCCTGCTGTAATATTTGCAACCTGCGGCGGAAAGGAGGGCGAGACCATTACAAGACTTTCAGAAGCACTTTCAAAAAAAGGCGTCAGGGTAGAAAAAGAGATTGTGTTTAAAAAAGACGATGTGGAGAATGAATCCAAAATAAATGAGCTTATCACAGCAGTAAAATCAGCAGGCGGCATCTGATTTACCATGAAAATCACTTTGTGATTTACATGAAACTGTTGCATGAAACCTTAGTTTCATGAAACGTTTAAAAAAAAAACTGTCTGTCTCTCTAAAGAGAAAATAAATCCCGCATTTTCACAATAAATTCATCTTTTGCAAGACTGCATCTCTTTATATTTTTATTAATCAATTGAATAATGTTGAGAATTCATGACTTTTATGAAGAAGTTATCCAAATTGAAAACGGCATTATATGCAATATCTGTAATATTTTTATTATTTTCTTCAGCAGGTTGCATTGATGCACCGGGCAATAACGAAACTGGTGATATTTTGAATGAAAGTATAAAAAATCCGGTGAAGGCACATTATAAACCGGGTGAAATAACATCTCTTTACGATTCCGCTGAGGATTTAACCAAAAAATCCCTGAATTATATTGTTGAGATTCCGCCTGAGAAAAAAACTTTTGATAATACAATGATTGCATATGAAAAAACAATTTCTGACTTTAATGACTGTGTACAGCCGCTTAATATAATGGGGTATGTATATCCTGACTCTGAAATTTCAGAGGAGGGGATGGAATGCGAAGAGAGATATTACAGATTCTTAACTGAAGTTTCAAGCCGGCGTGATATTTATGATGCACTAAAAAGCGTCACACCGTCAAACTCCGATGAAAAAAGGCTGTATGATGTTATAATCCGTGAGTTTGAGAAGAACGGACTTTTCCTTTCTGATGAGAAACTTGCACATGTAACAGAGATGAGAAAAGAGCTTTCAACTCTTGAATCACGATTTAGCGCTAATTTAAACAACGATAATACAAAGCTTGTATTTTCAAAAGAAGAGTTAAAAGGTGTTCCTGAGTCATCACTGTCATCCTTTGAAAAAACGCCTGCCAAAGATTACATTGTCACAATGAAATATCCTGATTACAATGCAGTTATGACTTATGCGGAATCTGAAAATACACGCTCTAAGATGTATATGTCATACTTTACAAAGCAGGGAGAGGAGAACACATTACTTCTTGAAGAAGCGCTTGTCTTAAGGCAGAATATCGCAGAAGAGCTTGGATATGAATCCTGGGCTGACTACAGAACAGACGGCAGGATAGCTAAGAACTCATCAAATGTCATGGAATTTATAAATGCCCTTAAAGTTACTTTAAAAGAAAAGAACGCAAATGAAAATTCCGAACTTCTGGAGATTAAAAAGCGGATGTTTCCTGATTCAGAAGAACTTTTCCCCTGGGATGTCTACTATCTTTTAAACATCAAAAAAATGCAGGAGTATTCATATGATGAGGAAAAGGTCAGGGAATATTTCCCGCTTGACGGAGTCTTAAACGGAATTTTTGCAACCTATGAAAAATTGTTTGGTGTGAAATTTGAAAAATCAGAAAACATTGATGTCTGGCATCCTGATGTCTATGTTTATGAGGTTTCAGATGATCTGAGCGAAAATGTAATTGGATATCTTTATCTTGACTTATTCCCGCGTGATTTAAAATATAATCATTTTTGTGCGGCCGGGTTAAAAGGCAGAAGTGTTTCAGGTGATTCTTATAATCCGCCGGTATTACTGATAATCGGAAACTTCAACAGTCCCGGTTGTGATAAGCCGTCACTTTTAAAAATTGATGAAATACATACGCTTTTCCATGAAACAGGGCATGCAATGCACTTCCTTTTGACAGATACGCCTTACAGATCACTTTCAGGATTTGGGGTTGAGATGGATTTTGTTGAAACTCCCTCACAGGCAATGGAGGAGTGGGCATATGATCCTGAAATTTTAAAATCAATCTCAGGACATTATAATAATTCGTCTGAAAAGATTCCGGACGCCCTTTTAGCAGATGCAGTTTCGACAAGAAATGTTGAAAATGTCAATACCTACACACGTATTCTTGCTGATTCATTCAGGGATATGAAATTCCATACAACAAAAGGGCCGGTTAACACAACAGATGTGTCATATGAAATATATGAGGACATTAACGGTCTTAAACTTCCTGACGGAATCAGAAGTGCAGCATCATTTGGTCATGTAATGGCAGACTATGATGCCGGATACTACGGATACCTCTGGTCGAAGGTGTATTCAATGAATATTGTTGATGAGTTCAAAAAATCCGGCATGACAAACAGGACATCCGGCATGAAGTTTAGAGAAGAAATTCTTGCAAGGGGAAATATGGAGGATGGAGATGTCCTTCTTGAGAATTTCTTAGGTAAAAAGCCAAATCCAGATGCATTAAACATCATCCTTAACGGATGATAGTCAGTAAAATTTAGTTTAAAAAAAAGAAAACAAATTTTTTTGCAGGATTTAAAAAAACATAATGGAATTTTTAAGAAATGAACAACTCAAAAAATAATAAGTCATACAGGCAGATTTTTGACGGGGTCATTGAGGCAGCAATAAAAAATGCTCAAAAAATTGCCTCAAAAAATCCGGGCCTTATTCTGACAGGCGCAAAGATAGCATATCACCAGAAAAGAGCGGCAGGCATACGTGATGAATATGAAAAAAAGGGAATAATCGTTCCGGGTGTTATGATGATGGCCCTTACATCACGGTGCAATCTGACGTGTAAGGGATGTTATATGAAGACACGCGAATGCAGCCAAAAACGACCTGATATGACTGATGATGAAATTATTTGCATCATATCTCAGGCAAAAAAAATTGGTGTCTCGGCCGTTGTTTTTGCAGGCGGCGAGCCTTTGCTTAAACTTCCTTTAATTCTTAAGCTTGCAGATATGAATCCTGAAATGTTATTTTTGGTTTTTACAAACGGCCTTTTGATAGACGAAAGAGCAGCAAAAATACTTGGAAAATGTAAAAATATTGTCCCTATGCTGAGCTTTGAAGGCTTTTTGGATGAAACCGATATCAGAAGAAGACAAGGTATATACAATCAGCTTTTAAATGCTGCAAAAAGTCTCTTTAAAAAAGGAATGTTTTTTGGATGTTCTATTATGGTCACAGCAGAAAATATTCTCTCTGTTACGGATGAAAAGTTTGTATCCGAAATGGCATCAGGAGGCGTTTTGGCATTTGTGTACATCGAATACGTTCCGTTAGAAAAGGGAACAGAAAATCTTGTCCTTTCAAAGGAAAATCAGGCATATCTGAAGCAGAAAATTAATGAATTCAGCGAGAGATTCCCTGCATTATTTATAGGATTTCCGGGTGATGAGGAAAGTTTTGGGGGATGCCTTGCCGCCGGACGAGGCTTTGTGCATGTAAGCCCGGACGGAAGTCTTGAGGCATGCCCGGCGGCTCCTTTTTCAGACACAAATCTTAAGGATGTTTCATTAACTGAGGCTCTTGGTTCTGAGCTTCTGCAAAAGATAAGGGAGAATCATGGTCTTTTAACTGAGTCTGAAGGCGGCTGTGCTCTTTTTGGCAAACATGGATTTGTAAGAGAGCTTACTGAATAAAAAAATTAATCCCCCTGATTTTTCTCAGATGAATCTATTCAGCTATATTTTTCAGTTAAGTTAAAAAGTAATTTTAATTTAAAATTACTTTGTTTTCTTTCCTGATAGTGAATACCAGGGTTTTCGTAACGGTATTGCCTATAAGATAAACGAAATTATTGCGATCACTACAAATATTATTACAAGCCATTTTGCAATATTCATGGTAAAGCCTGCAATCTTACGTGCTCCCAGTATATAGAAGACAAGTGCAAGCAACAGACAGATTACTGCAAGAGAAATTAAACCCATATTTTTTCCTCCTTATTTTTTCTTTAACTCCGATTTTGTTTTGTGTGCTGCGATTTTTGCATCAGATACAGCTTTATTGACAGCAATTTCTACATCATCTGATATTTCCTGTACTGTCTCCCCTGCATCTTTTAGTGTATTGTGAACCACAACCTTCGCATCATCATATGCGGCATTTGCAGCCACCCTCACTTCATCTGCGGCTTTGCTGGCTTTAACTTTATTACTCTGTGTCATTTTTCCCTCCCTTTCACTGATGCGGTTTTCCATATAATTATGCGAAATATTATCCGAATAAATCAGAGATACATCATATATAGCGTCAGATTATATAATACTCCCTGATTTTTTATTGTCAGATTATATGAAAAAAATTGTGATTTGCCCTCAAAAGTTGCTCTTTTACTGATCCTGACTGCTAAATTTATGCTCATATAAGTTTCCCGTCTCTTAAAATTTATAATCAAAAGAGGTTTGGTATTGTGAAATGTTCCAGTTAATATATTTTCTTTTCAAATGCGGCCTGTTCTCTTAATGAAAATATTTTTTACTGACAGGGAATATTTTACTTTTTTTAATGGAGTTCATTGCTTCTTTTAATCTTTTTCAAAACGGTTTGCCATCCGGGAGTTATTAAGAAACTCTCATCCATAAATCCGATTACCTTCTCAAATCTTTTCATTGGAAATGCTATTGTGAATACATCAGCCGGAACACATTTTCGTGCAGATGGATCAAACATCCCAAGAACAACTTTCGGGTCGTCTTTTTGCTGTTCAAGCCACGGGTAGAGAAGAATCGAACTGCAGCCGGAACCCATCGGGCAGATTACACCGAAAGGTGATGACTGATCATAATTTGCAAGCGTGAAAAGACCGCTCATGACTTCTGGCCGGGCGAAAAACACAATAACTTCGGGATTGTCGTTTTCATTTAGTTTGTCCCATCGCTTTACATGAAGGTATTTTTTATGCGGCGGATATTTTGGAATTTTCTCTTCCCAGTCATCGACAATTTCAGGCGTCTGCTTGTATCTTTCACCATCGATAATCCCTTTTTTTCCGTATGAAAGGAAATACCGAAAGTTTAAGTGAATCGAATCTGAATATCCTGAATACCGAAGTCCGCCGCCGCAGGTTATTGATTTTTCTGTGAATACAATTGATTCCCCGCTCCCTGCCTTTGCGATCTGGCAGATTATGCATCGCCATCCGCCCGGAGTCTCTACAAGCTCGCAATCTTCTGCATCGTCCTTAAACTCGATTGAAACCGGAAGATCTGAACCGGGAAAATACTTCTCCCACAATTCAGTGAATCTGTCGCGAAGTAATATGTCCATGTCCACTCTGTAAACGTCAGACACGAAAAATATACCGCACACAAGATACCGGTAAAAAATACAACTCATGTGAAACTGTCCAAAAGATGCCGGAGTGAAGGTGTGAAAAAGATTATGTCAGGAAAAGCAGGGCTTATTAATCTTTATTTCAGATACATATTTTCAGATGCAAAGCATAATTCTTTAAAAACGTCCATGAAATTATATTTCATGAACGTTTTTTATCAGATATGCATTGCTGAGAAAAACCAGGCATTGAGAAGAAAAAGTTCATGAAATTATTTTGTTAGTTTCCCGCCAATTTTATCATTTTAAATCTCCGGAAAAATATTTCAGTCAGGAGGTTAAATCTAAAAAAGATATAAGAAATTATTTTAAAATTTAAAAATGATTAACCCGGCAATTAAAAAAAATCCTTAAAAATCTAAAAAGTTTTTGTTTACTTTAATTTTTGGAGCACAAGATATGGCTGACTTAAACATCAGTGAAGAGTGCAGAAAGCTTGCAAACCTTCATACACGCGGCGAATTAGGCACCGGGATTTCCAAAATTGTTCAAAACTACACTCAGCGTGATTTAAAACGGATGGAATGGAATTTTTCAGAAAGTGTTCGCGGCATAGATGCTTCCTACAAAAAAAAGCTTGAAAAGACAATAAGGGAATATCTGTATCAAACCTGGGAAAAAATCCGCCTGTTAAGCCAGCAGGGCGGATTTTTACCGATGAAAGATGAGCTTTCTAAAAAGGCAGCGGAGTTCTGGGTGATGACTGCCTCTGAGTGTGAAAAAAATTGTGATGTAAATCAGGAAATCTGCCGCATCCGCTTTTTAAAATATCTTCTTGCCGGATTTTCAATATATGTTTTAGAAGTTCCGCCGCATCCTGTAGGAATGCCGTTTCCGGGCGGCGATGCTGTTTCATTAACAGATGGTGTCTATTTTTGTCCTGTAAGAGATAAAGCCGGCGATGTTGACTCTGCACTATGCCCGTTCTGCCCTGCAAAACAGACTCCTGAGTCAGGTTATCTGAAGCCTCCTGTTAAGGGAAGCGAACATCGAAAACAGGAGTATCTAAGAAATACATTTGACTTTCATCATTACAACGGGTAATTTTTTTATAACCGGTATAGAATGGGTAGAAAGGGATGTGAAAAAAAGATATGGCATCATTTCAGGAATCTGTCAGTGAATACAAAAAACAACCGGATAAGGGGATGATAAACTGATTTTTTTAAATTCCCTGTATCCGGTCTACTAACAGATTCCTTTTAGAAAAAAAATAGTTATACCGGTAAAACCCGGCGTCCGTAAACTTCATTTATTACTGCACCGACTCCCATGTAAAGAGCAAGTGCGCCTGCAACAATTCCTGTTGCTCCTGCAAGAGTGTGGATTAAGTGAATTCCTGTAATGTTTGCAAGAACAAGCAGTATTACCAGGAGGAGTACGGCCGCCAGTGTTATCATCAAAAGGCGGTGCATCTTTAATGTACAGATGAAAAGGCCCAGGATCAAAAGACCCCATACTGAAAGGAATGCAGCCATATCAGTCGTTGTTGGTGCAGCTGCAAGGTTGAGTGCCGGCAGAATCATTATCGCCGCAAATGATATCCAGAAAAGGCCGAAGCTTCCAAAGGTTACCATCCCGAATGTGTTGTTCTTCTTCCACTCCATAATTCCGACAATCAGCTGTGCCAGACCTCCGTAAAGAAGGGCCATTGCAATAATCGGGCTGGTCAGGCCTGTTATTCCTGCATTGTGAATGCTTAGGAGGATTGTAGTCGCACCAAATGCGCAAAGACCCAGTGGTGCAGGGTTTGCAGTATTGTCCATCAGGAAAAGATTGTTCCTGCTTTTTTCTTCTATTAGTTCCATAAATGTCTCATCCAAAAAAAATATCCGGTGCACTTTTTATCAGGGATTGGTGAAAATCTGAAAATCAATGCACCATACAATGTAATTGTTGTGGTGCAAATTATTAAATGATTGTTAATTGTGTTTGGCAGTGAGAGTAATTAAGCACCTGATTAAAAAAAAATGTCGGCATGGTGCACCACACAGGTTGTAATGATAATAATTTTTTTTTAAAAAATTATTTGCCGGAAGGTGAAATGGCAAAGAATGATTATTGCAATTTAATGCAGCAAAAAATAATTTTTCCGTTCAAATATCCTTTTTGGGTGTTTTCCTGTAGACCATTCCCTGAAAAACTGCTATCCTGTTGCCCATATCATCAGTTATTGAAACGGTGTAGGTGGCAAGCTTGTGGTTCAGTGCAAACTCCGACGCTTCAGCGAATAAAATTCCGTCTTTTGCGGCCTGCATATAAGATATATGTGCATTGATTGCGGCTGCCGGAATGCCGTGCGAGTTTGATGCAATCGCAAATGCTGCATCTGCAAGTGTGAAAAGTGCACCGCCATGGACTGTCCCGTGACTGTTTCTGTGCTTATCCTCAATTTTCATTGAAACACGGGCAGTGCCTTTTGACGCCTCAATTAGTTCAATACCTGCCTCTTGTGCAAATCTGTCTCCTGCAAGAAAACCGGCGGCATTAGTAAAATCAGTTTTTTCAGACATATTATGAAAATTAAATCTGTGCATACATTAAACATTTCCGAAAAAGATCCTGACATGAAATGTGTTTATACTAAAAAATTTCCTATTATTTGAAAAAGGAATGATATATTTTATGCAAATCCTGCTTTTTGCATCCTGTCTAATTTCAGGACAGCTGATGCCAGTGCAAAGAGCATAATGCCGTTTAAAATCAGAATTCCTGCTATGACTCCTCCCGGTATAATCCCTGGCAGAAACATTGATGCACCAAAACCTATTGATACGAAATTCAGAATTGTCTGGATAATTATCAGTTTTTTAAGAGCCGGAGGCAGAGAGGCTTTTTCGGTTTCGGAGCAATTTTTGGTTATTATGGCAGGTCCAAATCTCTTTGCAAGAAGAATTGCACCGCCAGCAATGTTTAAAAATCCAATAAGCTCTACCAGAATGCCGGTAAGAATTCCGGGGACAGCACATGAAAATATGCCTAAAGAGGCAAATAAAACTCCTGTTGCCATAAGAAGCCAGGAACGCGTGTACTGTCCGGCGGGCGTCTCTCCAAGCGCCATCATCTGAATTGCCATGACAACCATTAAAAGTCCAAGCTGGCCGTCAGGAGAGAATGGAATGATTCCCATGTTTACAGGAAAGAGCAGAAATCCAAGTAGCAGGAGCAAAAAGCCCACAGGAATTATTATTGCAACCGAAAGGGGTATTGCAGCATTGCCAAATATAAGCTGTCTGATTCTTAATATGCTTTTTATTTTGCTTTCCCTTTTTTTATCATTTAAAATTTGTTCAGTCTCTGCGGAGGTTTCATCCTGCTCTTTTTTTGGATAGATTAAGGATATTTTGTGTATACACCATGCAAGATAGAAAAAAGAAAGTCCGTAAGCAATTAAAATCACTCCTGTCAAAACATCGGAAGTAATCCCGGGCATCAGTGTTACAGCTCCAAGTATTACAGATATGGAATAAACAAACGCTGCGGCAATCGTCAGATGTCCTGGAATTCCCTGAACAGAAAGCCACTTCTTTGCTTTTTTACCGGATAGAAAAAGCCCGGATAAAAGAGCGATGCCTCCTCCAAAAAGCAGAAGTCCTGAGAGTATCCTTACAAAATCAGTAATAAGGCCCGGAATAAAGCATGCTGTCATCCCCGCTGCGGCTGTGCACATCCCTGCAGATATTATAATCCATGACTGCGGGAGATCCCCAAAAGGTGTCTTTCCTAGTGTTATCATCTGAAATGATACAAGAACTAAAAAAAGTCCGTATGTACTGTCGGGCGAATACGGGATTTCGCCTGTATGAATTTTAAAAAGAAGCATTCCAAAAAGAAGCATCAGCATTCCAAATATAAATAAAATAATCACTTCAAAGGATATTTCACCAAAAAATCCTCTTCCTGTACATAGATTTTCCTCTGGTTTTCCATCAGACTCCAATTATATTTCCTCCGGTGCATCCTCAAATCCAGATGATGCTATATTTAAGTTTTAACCGGATAGATGATTTAACATTTGTTATTGATTTTTATTCAATAAATTCTCCGTAGAAATTTTTTTTAGAAATACTGTGAATTTGCATCTTCAAAACCGGTTATTAAAAAATTTTTGGATTACACTTTTTTTTAAAACGAATATGCTGCAAAAATAATTCCTGGGAGGATTTATTTTTAAAAAATTATTATTTCTGTTGCATTGCGAAATGATACAGTAATGCTTAAATAAGCTTTAAAAAGGGATAAAACGCCAAAATTATCATCATCACAGAAGCCCTGTATTTGATTATCTCACCCCTTCCCGATATAAACATCGTCTGAAAAAAAGAGGGCAATAGCGGGCCACTATAGAGGTGCGATCCGGGCTTTAATGCCTCTAAAACCCATTTATTGCCTTTATTGAAAATCACCCCCTCAAAACATTGTGTAAAATGCCAAAATAAGCTCAAATTAAAGGTTTTCAGGCTGTATCCCTGTTGTGAAAAAAAAGGTATAGAGAATCTCATGATAATATATGTGATTTTTCTAAACTGGTTTTCCGGGAAATTGTTTTCTATAGAGCCTGCAATATTTTTTTTCGGATATAAGAGTAATTCTGCTCTTTTTCAATAAATTAGAATAAATATATAATGTTAAAATTATTATCTGAATCTATGTTCAAACTGCGTAGTGATTCAACATATCTTATGCCTGCTCATTTTGGAGGCGGCAGATTTGATCCTGAAAGGGTTGTGCACCAGAGGGCAACAACACTTGCATTAACCTACAAAACTGACCGAAAACTTCTTGAACAATATATTCCTGAGGAATTTGAGCTCCTGTCGCCAAAAGTGCAGGTTGCTTTTAGTAAATTTACAGAAATTGACTGGATGCATGGGGGAATGTACAACCTAATCAACATTGCATCGCCTGTCCGTTTCACAGGCAAAAAAGACGAGCTTGAAGGATCATACACGCTTGTTGTCTGGGAGAACAAAACTGCACCTATTCTGGGCGGACGTGAACAGACAGGCATTCCAAAAATTTATGCTGATATTGAGGATCTTCATATACAAAAGCCCCATTATGCCACAAATGCCAGTTATGAGGGGAATACTTTTTTAAATCTTGACTTTAAGGCAGAAGGCGAGATTACAGGCGAAAATCTGGATACCATAAAAAAAGAATTTTCATCAGTGAACACAATCGGCTGGAGATATATTCCAAAAGCCGGAGCGCCCGGTGCAGAGCTCAGCCAGTTTATCCTTTATCCGCAGGGTATGAAGGTGGAAAGTGCGATTTCAGGAACCGCAGATCTGAAATGGACCACACTTGGCCCAATGCAGAATCCGTCTCAGTACTACATAATCAACAGCCTTGCCGCTCTGCCGGTTGAAAAGATTTTAAACCCGGTTTTGTTTGAAGGAGAGGCGTTTTTGCATGCAATGGGTGCAAGAGTAATTGAGTAAAAAAATGAAAAAAATGAAAACAAGAATTAGAGCAAAATTTTAATGAAGTCACTTAAAAATTAAAAAATCCGGAATCAAAGCAGAATTAAAAAACCAAAAAAATTGATCAGTAAATATTAAAAAAAGAGGGAAATTATGACAGACAATGATTATTTCAAAGGTAAAATATGCATCGTTACAGGTGCTAATTCAGGAATCGGCTATGCAATCTCAGCAGAGATTTTAAAAAAAGGCGGGATTGTTTATCTGGCAGGAAGAAGCCCTGAAAAAATTGCAAAGGCAGCAGAGGACTTCTCATCATACGGCAACAGGGTCAGAAAGCTTATCATGGATGTCTCAATCCAAAAAGATGTCAGAAACGGAATTTCAGGCGTTGCAAAAGAAGCCGGAAGAATTGATATATTATTCAACAACGCCGGTGTCGGAGGAACAATGCCATTTGAGAAGGCAACATATGATGACTGGAAAAACATAATAGATGTCAACATCTGGAGTGTTATCTACGGTGTCTCTGAAGCAGTACCGTATATGCTTAAGCAGGGGTCAGGGCATATTGTCAACACAGGCTCAATAGCCGGAATTGTTCCTCCTCCATTTCAGGCATTATACTCTTTAACAAAATACGGCGTTACAGGAATGACAGAATGCTTAAAGTATGAATATGCAGACAAAGGACTTTTCTTTTCTGTCATCTGCCCGGCAAATATTGCGACCGCAATATTCAACAAAGGAGTAGACGGAGTGGCCCGTGGAGAATTAAGAATACCGGATGATGCATACCCGGCAGACAAAGCGGCATCTTATATCCTGGACTGTGTTTCAGAGAAGAAGGGAATAATAATTGTGCCGGAGGAGCCTTACACGGAAATGTGGAAAGGATATGTTTTGGGAAACAATGAAGTTGAAGAGCATCTTATAAAAATGGCCCGTGACAGAAGGGAAGCCTATGAGAGCAAAGGCTCATACTTCTAATCAGGATAAAAAAATAAAAATTAATTTTTGAAACTGTGAATCGGTGCAGGAATTCTTCCGCCGCGGTTAATGAAATCCTCGCATCCGAAACTGTTCACCTTCTGTATTGGTGCATGCCCCCATAGTCCGCCGAATTCAACATTATCTCCAACATCTTTTCCGATAACCGGGATAAGCCTGACAGCGGTTGTCTTTTGATTTATCATCCCTATCGCAGCCTCATCTGCAATAATTCCTGATATTGTCGATGCCGAAGTGCTTCCGGGAATTGCAATCATATCAAGGCCGACCGAGCATACACATGTCAGTGCTTCGAGTTTTTCAATTGTAAGCGAACCTCTGTTTACAGCATCAATCATACCCTGATCCTCGCTTACAGGAATAAACGCACCCGAAAGGCCGCCGACAAAAGAGCTTGCCATCACTCCGCCCTTTTTTACCTGATCATTTAAAAGAGCAAGGGCTGCGGTTGTTCCCGGAGCGCCGACTGACTCAAGCCCCATCTCCTCTAAGATTTCTGCAACACTGTCACCAACAGCAGGAGTCGGTGCAAGGGAGAGATCGACAATTCCAAAAGGAACCTTTAACCTTTCAGATGCCTCCTGCGCCACAAGCTGGCCGACACGGGTCACCTTAAACGCCGTTTTCTTAACAGTCTCGCACAATACCTCAAAGTTCTCGCCGCGGACACTTTCAAGAGCGTGCTTTACAACGCCGGGCCCTGATACACCAACGTTTATTACAGCATCTCCTTCTGTAACGCCGTGAAATGCTCCGGCCATAAACGGATTATCGTCAGGAGCATTGCAGAACACAACAAGTTTTGCGCAGCCGAATGAATTTGCATTCTTTGTAGCCTCAGCAGTCTCCTTAATTATCTCTCCCATCAGCTTTACGGCATCCATATTGATTCCTGTTCTGGTTGAGCCGATGTTTACCGAACTGCATACCCTCTCTGTTTCAGAAAGCGCTTTTGGTATTGAACGTATTAAGTTTTCATCTGAAGGCGTCATTCCCTTGGAGACAAGGGCCGAGTAGCCTCCGAGGAAATTAACACCGGTATCAGCCGCCGCTTTATCAAGTGTCTTTGCAATTTCTACAAAATCATCAGGTGTTTTGCAGGCGCCTGCTCCTACAAGGGAGATAGGAGTTACAGAAATTCTTTTGTTGACAATCGGGATTGCATATTCGCGCTCAATTTCCCTTCCTGTTGAGACAAGATTTTTAGCTTTGCCTGTAATTTTGTCGTATATATTTTTGTTTAGAGTGTCGGGGTCAGAGTCGATGCAGTCAAGAAGGCTGATTCCCATTGTAATTGTTCGTACGTCAAGCTTCTCCTGCTCAATCATCTTGTTTGTCTCATAGACCTCGAAAATGTTAACCATTTAAAAATCCCCTGCTGTAATTTCCTGTATATCCTGGTAATTTTTGGGTTTAATCAGATGCGGTGCATTTTTGTAAAGATGTCTTCGTGCTGGCATCTGATTTTAACGCCTATATCATCACCGATTTTTTCTAAGTCTGATGACATCTCGTCAAATGACTTTGTGGATTTTCCAGCGTCTGCAATCATCATCATGTTGAAGTACCCCTGGACAATTGTCTGTGAGATATCTTCGATATTTATTTTGTTATCTGCTAAGTATGTGCAGACTTTTGCGATTATTCCAACCGCATCCTTTCCGACAACGGTAATAATGGTCTTTTTCATGCTTGTCAGTATCCTGTATTATGGTGGTTTATCTATTTGTTTTCTTAGGGCATTAATACAGGTACCAAAGCAGTCAGAGTTATTAAACTAATCAATTGGTAAAAGCTGGCATCATTAAAAAGCTGTTCTCATGAATTGATTTATTTTTAAGTCAGGCTAAATGATAAAGGAGCAAATATGAACAGGGATGAATCAGATAACAACACTGCACAAATGAACACATCAGGTGCAGGTGATGATAATAATAAACCGTTACTAACCGATCCTCCCTTTTACCTGCCTGAATTTGAAAAATCGCACAGGTTCATCATTGATGAATATGAGGTTGAAAAAAAAGATATTGCAATTTTTATGCCGTGTGCAGTTAAAAAGCCATACAGCCAGAGCCCGAGCCACAAACTTATCAGAATGATAATATCCCAGGTTCTCTCTCCAGAGATGTATCATATTGTAGTTTTTGGCACATGCGGAATTGTTCCCGGAGAACTTGAAGAGATGTATCCGTATGCTCATTACAAATACATGCTTGGAAAGGTCAATGACGAAAAGATAAGGGAGGATTTTTTGAGGATCGAGACAGAAAGAGTCGCAGCATACCTTGAAAAGACAAGGGATGTCTATAAGTACCGCGTAGCATATTGCCTTGGCCTTTTCAGGGAGTCGCTTATCAGGGGATCGGAGAAATCAGGTGTTCCAATTGACCTTATTCTTCCATCTGTTGAAAAAATTCAGAGGGTTGTTGAAGAAGAGGACTGCACATTCCAGGAGGGCAGTCTTTCAATGGATGATTATCTTGGTGAATTCTGCGATGAGTTACAAAAATTCAGAAACTCAAAAAAAAGCAACCCTTGAAACTACAAATATCAGGTAATATGAAGATCAGGCAATCTGAAGATCAGGCAATCTGAAGATCAGGTAATATGAAGCGATAGAGAGTGATACAATGTTAAAGTCCGGCAATAACAAAACTAAGGTCTGTCCAGACTTCCGCTTCTGAATCCTTCAATATCAAGGCAGATGTAGGAAAAGCCCAGCTTTTTAAATTCTCCTGCTATTAATTC
>JAEWWL010000046.1 GCA_023396365.1 Methanobacteriota archaeon | reverse complement strand
TGATCGAAGAGCGATAGCTATCTGAAATTTGAAAGAAAAAGTCCCGGAATAAGAGGAAAAAACAGAAGAAAGGAATATTCTCATTTATTGCATTGCTAAAAATTGGGATAATAGTAATTCTCTATTCATATTCAATCGTTTGTCTTTTAAAGCACCATGATCAAAAAGACAAGTATTATGCCCTTAATTATTAAAAACATTTTATGCAAAGCAAGGTTCCCATCTCCGAACTGGAAGAGAGGATGAAGCGTTTTTATGCCAGAATGACTCTTAAAAATCCCGAATGGGAATATACAGCACTTTTTGGAAAGGTAAACCAGTATTACTTCACAGGCACCATGCAGGACGGTGTCCTGATAATCCCGCGTGATGGAGAGCCGGTATTTTTTGTCAGAAACAGTTATTCCCGGGCTCTTTTGGAATCATCTTTTAAGAACATAAGACCTATGGAAAATTTCAGGGACGCCTCTGAAAAAATACCTTTCAAAGGAGAAAAAATTTTTCTTGAGACAGAACTTATTCCATATGCCCACCTTCAAAGATTCCTGAAATATTTTAAGTTTAAAACAGTTGCCTCAGCCGATATGGAAATAGCACAGACAAGATCTGTAAAAAGCGAATATGAACTTGAACTTATGAAAAAATCAGGTGAAATACACCGGCATGTCACTGAAGATGTTGTACCTGATATTCTTAGGGAAGGAATGAGTGAAGCAGAATTAGGAACAGAAGTTTTCAAAATTTTTGTTGAAGAAGGCCATCAGGCCATAGTCAGATTTGGAATGTTTGACAATGAAATTGTAATGGGCCACATTGGTTTTGGAGAATCTTCGATATACTCTTCATACTTCAACGGTGCAAGCGGAAACTGCGGGATAGGTCCGTATGCCCCTGTTCTTGGAAGCAGAGAGAGGAAATTAAAATCCGGCGATCTCGTTTATCTCGATGTTGGATGCGGCTATCACGGTTACCAGACTGACAAGACAATGACTTACATGTTTGGAAAAAGTCTGCCGCAGTATGCAGTTGACATTCATGCAAAATGTGTTGAAATCCAAAATGATATTGCAGGGATGTTAAAACCGGGCAGCATTCCATCAGTAATTTATGAAACAGTAATGGACAGTCTGGATGAAGATTTCAAAAAGAACTTCATGGGATATAAAGAAAGGCAGGTTAAATTTTTAGGCCACGGGATAGGGCTTTTAATTGATGAAATGCCGGTCATTGCAAGAGGGTTTGATGAGCCACTTAATGAGGGCATGACAATTGCAGTTGAGCCAAAAAAAGGGATCAAAGGCATTGGAATGGCAGGCATAGAAAACACATTTATTGTAAGTGACTCTGGCGGCAGATGCATTACAGGCAATAACCCGGGATTAATTCCGGTTTACTAATGGAAAAAAATTAAAAGAAATGAAAATATAAAAAAAAATAATTTTTAGAAATTAGAAAATTAAAAAAGATAAAATAATCTTATACTTTTCTTCCGGCTTTTCTCATAAGTGCAAGAAGACCTTTTATCATATCGCAAGGCTCTGGAGGATTGCCGTAAATTTCCATATCTACCGGAACAACAGAACTTACCGGGCCGTATATGGCATATGAATCCCTAAATATTCCTCCGTTTACTGCCTCATCTCCGACTGCAACTACATATTTTGGAGATGGTGCAGCATCATACACTTTTTTCAGCGCATGCCTCATGTTATGGGTGACAGCGCCTGTTACAAACAAAACATCAGCATGGCGTGGTGATGCAACAAAGGTGACTCCGAATCGTTCAATATCATAGTAAGGAGAACAAAGATTGTTTATCTCAATCTCTGCTGCATTGTCGCTTCCACAGTCAACCTCTCTTATTGCAATGCTTCTGCCAAAGACTGAATTTATCTCTTCCTTTAACAAAATCCCGTACTTCTCAAAATCAGAATCTTCTGACTCTGTCTTTTCAGTTAAAGGTTTTTGTAATAATTTTCCTAAAAATCCAATCATATCATCACCTCAGAGATCATTTCCTGCATATGAAAGATTCAGGCTCTTGTTGATTACAGGAAAATCAGGTACAATGTTATCTATTACAGCATGCTCTATCGAAAGCCAGTTTGTAAAAGATGCTGTCCTTATTTTGTATCTCCATACAAGACCGTCTTTAATGCTTAGGTAATGCAGATTCTGCCCGCGTGCTGCTTCAACCATTGCTAATGCACAGCCATCAGGAATATCTGCATTTGTTTTTTCAATATCCCCATCTGGTATTTCCTTTACAATTTTTTTGATAATACGCGATGATGCCATAATTTCCTCAGCTTTTAGCATGAACCGTGACAAAACATCACCGTCATTATAGGTTATTATCTCAGGACTGTATTTTTTATAAATTCCATAGGGATAATCTCTTCTTACATCCCTTCTGCTTCCGGATGCTCTTCCAACAGGCCCTGTAAGATTTAGTGGTTTTACAAATCCATGCCCGATTATTCCGGTGGTTGCAAGTCTGTCGATTACGCTTGAGGAATTTACAGCATCTGTATATGCCTCATGTACTGATCTTTCTATTTTTGCAATGAATGATTCAAGGATTAAAAGCTCTGTTGATTCAATGTCATGAGAAACTCCTCCTATCCGGATATAACTTCTGATAAATCTGTTTCCAAAGAGCTTTTTGTTCATTCTCATGCACTCTTCCTTTAATGCCATAAATCTGCTAGAACCGACAGGATAGGCAACATCAGTAAGCATGCCTGCACAGTCACTTAAAAGCGAACAGACTCTCTCCATCTCAAGAGCTATACCTCTAAGGGTCTCTGCACGGCAGGAAATATTTATTCCTGCAATCTTCTCAGCTGCAAGACAGAAGCACACGGTGTTTGCAGCAGTTTCATCTCCGGACACAGACTCAGCAATTTGTATGCATTCATATGGATTTTTACCTTCTGCAAGTTTTTCTATGCCCCTGTGCAGGTAATACATCCTTGTTTCGAGATTAAATATTGCTTCACCGATTACACTGAATCTGAAATGACCAGGTTCAATGACTCCTGCATGAACAGGGCCGACAGCGATCTCATAGACTCCTTTGCCATCAAGTTTTTTGAATCTGTATAAAGACTCCTCCGGTAAATCATCCCTTGTTATCACAGGACCGTTAATAAAGGATTTTTTAAGAGGATGAAAATCCTGTGGATATGCGGCATGCAGAAACAGCCGCCTTGTATCATATGCTCCCTCAAATATGATACCAAACCCGTCAGTAACCTCTCTTTCGTAAAGTGATGCAACAGAGAACAATTCGGATATTGAAACTGCATTTCCGCATGATTCATAAAAAAGTTCAATAATTTCAGATGATTCTGTATTTTCAAATATGTATATGAGTTCGAAAATTCCCTGCTGATTTACACTTTCACGGCAAAACAGGCATAAAAGGATATGACCGGATTCTTTAAGTTCAAAAACCCTGTTTTTCAATTCATCAGAATTTTTTAAAGCCTCTGATTTAAGAATCGCTGATGATTCATTTGCAGGAGCAATTAATTCATATTTTTTTGTCATCAGAGAGCACCTCCAAGACCAAGTTCGGCAACAATCTGGTTAAAGTAGCAATAAAGCCATTCCGGCACACAAATTCCAAAATAAATCATGAATATAAGGAGGACTCCTATTGCAAGATGCATGCCCAAAGGCACAGAATACTGCTCGGGCTTTTTAATATCACCTGAATCTGATTTGCATGAGAAAGCATTCCATATGAACCTGAAAAGTGCAAATGAACCAATTGCTATAAAAATTAATATTAAAATTCCGGTTGCTAAATTAAACCTGATTGTTTCAAGCATTATGAAAAGTTTCGGGATAAACACCGGAAACACCGGTGTTCCAATAATTGCAAGTGCTCCTGCAATCAGGAAAAATGATGTTTTTGGCTGCATTTCAAAGGCATCGCATATCCAGTCCTCCTCACCGGGCTTCTCGGATTTATACTGCCTGTGAATGATGCCGGCAGATAAGAATAGCTCGGCTTTTGTAACTGAATGTGCAAGAGTCTGAAGCAGTATAAAAAATACAGAAACAGGTGTCCACAATGAAAGCCCTATCAGAATCAGACCCATATTTTCAATACTTGAACAGGCTATAAGCTTCTTTAAATTATGCTGCTTAAGCATCATAAGCGCTGCAACAGCAACACTGAGTACTCCAAAAAACATTATTACATAGCCGGCTGTTTCAGTCTGCGGAACCTGATTTATTATTGCATATACACGGATTATTCCATATATTCCAATATTTAGCAAAACACCGGACAATACCGCACTAACAGCAGATGGTGCTTTTGAATGCGCATCAGGAAGCCACGTATGAAATGGCACAATCCCGCTTTTAGCAGAAAATCCTATAAATATAAAGAAAAATGCCGCCATTGAGACCAGAGGATCAAATCCGGGCGCTATAAGCATAAGTTCAGACCAGCTGAGTGTTCCCGCACCTCCAAAACTCCTTGACATCTCAAAGAGAAAAACAAGGCCGATGAATGCAATGAGCATTGCAGATGAGGCTATGAAAATATATTTGAGAGCAGCATCTATGTTTTCCTTTGCAGCAAGGCTTGCAACAAGCATGGCAGAAACGACTGTCGTAATTTCAGCAAGAATCCAAAACACAACAAGATTATCTGAGAAGAATACCACAGGAGTTACTGTCATAAGGATTGAAAATCCACCATAAAAAAGCCTGAGGCTTTTCGGACTCAATTCTTTGGTCTCAATTAACCTTGCAACATATCCTCCTGCATAAAGCGCTGCTGCAAAAAAAACAACCGATGAAAGGCCTGCTTCAAATGCAGAAAGACTATCAATTCTGAAAAAATCAGTGGCTGCAGGAGTCTTGGCAAAAAATATAAGGTACCCTGAAATGCAGAGATTTGCCGCCGAATGCAAAAGCAGCACAGATCTTTTAATCCTGTGCCCTTTAAAGGCAAGAATCAAAATTAATGCTATTAATCCGGCCAGAATATAAAGAGAGGCTACCATTGCTCATCCTCCCCTGCTGGCCAGATATGATACTTAACAAGACGCTCCTGAAACTCCTCTAAGGATGAATCTATCCCTACAGTAAGTATGGTTGTAAGAATTACAAGTATAATAAGATCAATTAAAATCATTACTTCAGCAATGAACGGGAGTTCTGTTGCGAAACATCCGAATATTAAAACACCATTTTCCATCGAAAGATATCCCATAACTTTAGTGATTGTTTTTTTGCGGCTGAATGTAACCAGCATTCCCATAAGAACAAGCGAAAAACCTACTACTGCCCCTAAGAAAAACAAAGGGTTCTCTTCTGCAAACCGGCTTAAAACTCTTGAAAATACCACGTAAACAAGAAGGATAAGTCCAAGCGACACAGTAATTGAGCCTGCAGGCTTTAGATAGCTGAATTCAAGATCCCGTCTTATGTGAATCTTCTGCTGTATTGCCCTGATAAACAGAGGAATAAGAATAACTTTGGCTATAAGTGTGATAACCGCGATTAAAAGAAGCGTACTCTCTCCTGTTATAAACCATAAAAGACAGGCAAGTACTGCTATTAAAAGCGACTGGACAAAATATACTCTTACAAGAGCTGAAAGCGTTCTTGTAGAGATTATTAATGCAGCCGATATAAGTATAAGCACCAGAATAATTCTGACGAAATCTGATGAAATGTCTGTTATCATGCAAACACCTCAATTATTATGGTCAGGGCTGAGAAGAAAAAAGCCGTCATAAAAAGCGTAGGTATGCTGAAAAAACGCATCTTTGCCATAGACGATTCAAAGACTCCGATTATTCCCGCAATAAAAGAGCCTTTTATCAGAAACAAAATGGCTGCAATAAAAATTGCGGATATCGCCGGTTCACCTGAACTGACTAACCCTATAGGAAATATTATTCCAATTAAAAGACCCATGTAAACAGACTGCTTTACAGCATGCGAAAGCTCCATTAAAGCAAGATTTCTGCCTGAGTATTCAAGCAGCATTCCCTCATGGACCATTGTAAGCTCAAGATGCGTTTCAGGATTGTCAACAGGAACACGCGATGTTTCAATAATAAGTATCAGAAATACAGACATTGAGATCAAAAGGAGTGTAGGCATTGCTGCAATGCCAAGAACAGATGTAACCCTGAACATTTCAAAAATATCAAGCGTTCCAAGAACGCATGCAAGCGCAGCAGACACAATAATTATTGTCGGCTCTATTACAGTTGAAAGACTCATCTCACGTGAACTTCCCATTCCGCCAAAACTGCTTCCTGCATCAAGTCCTGCCAGGGATAACATGAATCTTCCGACTGCGAGAATGTAAAGGAATAAAATAATATTTCCAATTCCTCCAAAAGACTGCGGTACAAAAACAACCGGAACAAATAGAGCTGCCATAATCATTATACCGATTGAGACAACAGGTGTCGCCCGCATTACCCATGATGAAGTGTCCGAATATACAGCCTCTTTTTTAAGGAGTTTTGATATGTTGTAATACATCTGAAACAGCGGGGGACCCTGCCTTCCCTGCATCCTTGCTTTGACTTTTTTTACGATTGTCATGAAAAGGGGGGAGACTGCAAGGATTACTCCGGCATTAATCAGGCAGTAAAGAATGCTTTCAATAATTGTCATGGCATCAGCCCCAGGAAAATAATCACAGATACAACAGTTATGAAAAGATAGAGAAGATAGGTATCAAGACTCCCGTTTTGATGAGAGGATACCAATCCGGCGAACTTTTCAGTGCAGCGACCTGCCGGAGAATAAATATATTCATCAAAAAATCTAATCAGCCTTATTTCAGCACTGCCTGATTTGAATATGCATCCGTCCCTGTCATAATAATCTTTCAGAAGGCATTTTTTTGTACGGAAAGCTGCTGAAAATATTGTTACCAGAGGCTGTGAAAATCCTTCTGATGTATATTCTATCCTTGATGCAGGCCTTCTTATGCCACAATCCCATGTAACAGATATTCTGTCCGGAGGATGCCTCATAGTATTCAAAACAAGATAGGATAAGCCCATTATCAGCAAAAGAAGAATACTTACTGAAAACATATCCGGAAGAAGGCCGGGATATCCTGCAAAGGTCATAATTTTTTCTGAAAATATTCCTGTAAGAATGCATACGACTGCAAGAACTGCCGGTCCGAAAGTTTCACTAAAAGAGACTTCATGAGCATTCTCCGCATCAGTTGACCTTGAAAGACCAAGGAATGATATTCCAAATGCCTTTACAAAGCATGCTGCCGACATTGCACTTGAAAGTGCAAACAGCGACAGGACAATCAGGAGCATCAGGCGCATATACGGAGTCACCTGATGAAATGAATAGAAAAGTGATTCAAATATCATCAGCTCTCCTGCAAAGCAGCAGAGAGGAGGAAGTGCAGATATGGATAATGCCCCGGTAAAGAATAAAAATCCTGTCCGGGGCATTTTTTTGACAAGTCCGCCCATGTCATCAATGTCTCTTGTATTTACACAATGTACAACAGAGCCTGCAGTCATGAAAAGAAGTGATTTAACAATCCCGTGGCTGAAGGCATGAAATACTGCTCCGCAAAGAGCAAGCACAGCCAGAAATTCATATGATTCTGCGGCAAAAAGAACAAAAAGTCCGATTCCAAGATAAATAATTCCGATATTTTCTATGCTGCTGTAAGCCAAAAGCGCCTTGATATCAGACTCTTTCATGGCATACATTACACCTAAAACTGCTGATAAAAGACCAAGCGCAATGATAAGACCGCCCCAAAATGCCTCTATCGCAAGACAATCAAGAAGCATTCTTAAAAGACCATATACTGCAATGTTTAGCATGACACCTGACATCAGTGCGGATATCACAGAAGGTGCCGCAGGATGCGCATAGGGAAGCCATTTATGAAGCGGTATAACCCCGGCCTTTATTGAAAAACCTATTAAAAGCAAGGAAAATACCGTTGTATTAAGCCAGCCTTGTGTAAGAGCAATGTTGTCAAATGAAAATTCACCTGTATCACAGCAGAGCAGAAGAAAACCTGCAATTACAAAAACGGTTGACAGCTGGGTCAGCGCAAAATAATACATTCCGGCTTTCAATGTTTTTTTCAGCTCATAATCATACATTACAAGAAGAAAAGATGACATTGCCATAAGCTCCCAGAATATTATGAAGCCGAAGATGTCTCCTGCCATCAAAACAAAGGCCATAGATATTAAAAATCCATACATCAGGGCATTTCGCGTGCATATGCGAATGCTCATATTTTTTTCACTGCTGTGCCCGAAATCACCTGAAATATAGACAGAAGCAGCGAAGGAGACAATTCCAAGAAGCAGAAGGAAAATTCCTGAAAGCCTGTCAAGACCAAACTGAAGAGAAAGTCCCGGTGCCAGTGAATATACAAGAAGAATTAATTCACTGTCGTCTGCTATCACTAACAAGGCAGATGCTGCTATTAGTAATGAACCGGTTATACCGGCATATGATGAAAGCCTGCATATTAATTTCCTGCTGCTTTTTTCAAAAATTCCGCACCCTGCAATAATGCATGCACAGGCCATTAAAATAATTCCGGGTGCTAACAGTTCTGCTGCCAGTTTTTGCACCCCCTAACCAAATGAAAACACACCGTCACATAAGAAAAAAAATTAATGCGGCATGTATTTTTTCCACCACTCAATCTGTCAGTAGTCCGGCTGAAAATAAAACTCATCCCTTTTTTTATTTAACAAAATAAATTTTAAATTTACTGTCTTTTTTTAAAAAGTTTTTCCTAATATTCAGGTATTTATTGTCTCAAGATAAAGGTATTTGAAGAGAGTGAAAAACACAAAGTGATATTTCAATTTTGTGCAGACTTCTAAATTTTAGAATTTTTAGCGCGCGATAATATTTTATAATCTGTTCATCAGATTCTTTTTTTAAGACTTTATTCATGCTTTTTACAGCAAGTGCCGCACAGGAAAAACAAGGTTCAGCGAAGAACCATGCTGCCTCAAAATAAATTAACCAGTCTTATGAATTTGCAGCACTAATTTATGCAAAAATTTTCAAGCATATCTGATGAATTTAAAAAAAATATTCAGAATTAATGAAATGCGGCTGAGGATGCGGCATCCCGTAAATTTATCGACATCATATGCGTCACTCAGGTTACTTTTGAAAGAAAAAATTATGCGCCTGAATAAATGTGAAATAATATTTCATAAGTAATGCCCAAACAGGGTGAATTAACACCTCAAAATTATGACAAATGAATAATATTTTTAAAGTATGCCTTTGTTAATATCTACTGATAGATACTGGAGGGATCCGGTATTCTCTCATATGGAAAAATTGCTAAGCACAAATAAAATAGGAGGAATTGTAATGCTAAGAATAAGCAAAGAAGAAGGTTTTACAGGTCTTGAGGCCGCAATTGTATTAATTGCGTTCGTCGTTGTAGCAGCCGTTTTCTCATACGTAGTATTGGGAGCCGGTTTCTTCACAACACAGAAGTCTCAGGAAGTTATCTATACAAGTGTAGATCAGGCAAGTTCAAGTGT
>JAEWWL010000019.1 GCA_023396365.1 Methanobacteriota archaeon | reverse complement strand
AGCATCTCCAATACATTTACAACGAGTGGTTAAATGGGAAGCGCAACAGTTGTGGCAACAGCCTTTGCCCTTATTCTTCTGATGGTAACAGCATATTTTCTTGTGGCTGTTGTTCTGGCAACAGCCGAGGTGGTGTCATATGCCCAGCAGGAAAAATTAAAACAGCAGGAGCTGCGGGTTAAAACATCAATCAGCATAGAAAACACATCAGCAGTTTCACTGCCGCCGGTAATTTATGCCGAGATAAAAAACCAGGGCACTGCTTCAATATCAGATTTTAAATATTGGGATGTTTATACTGGAAACAGCAGTTCAGACCCTCCGGTATATTATCCAATGGGAAGCGGATATTCCCAGTGGAATAAAGTTTCAATAATACCCGACCTTATAAACCCCGGGCTTTTGGATCCTGATGAAATAATGAATATATCAATAAGCTATCCCGGAGACAAACCCCGGTGGATTAAGATAATAACTCCAAACGGAGTATCAGCATCAGCATATGTATGAAATTAAAGACAAACAGGAAATAAAGCATTTAACAGAGGATTACGGCAATGTATGATGATGAAGGAGGCCTCGGCAGTCTCTTAGGCGGAGAAGACAGAAAAATTCTTTCAACAGGGAATAATGAGATAGACAAAAAACTGGCAGACGGCCTCCCCCTTGAATCATTAACCCTAATAGAAGGAGAAAATGATACAGGAAAAAGTGTAATGACCCAGCAGATTATCTGGGGTGCAATGAAGGGAGGATTTAATGTTGAACTATTCACCTCCGAAAACACAGCAAAAAGTTTTCTCTCCCAGATGGACTCAATGAGCCTTGACATCTCCGACTATTTTGCATGGGGCTATCTTAAGATATTTCCCATGCACACAATCGGGTTTGAATGGGGTGAAAAAGAGATGCAGGGAATTCTAAAAAGGATTATCGGCAAAATTCAGACCAGCAAGGCTGAAGTCATAATAATCGACTCCCTGACACTTCTGACTGAGTCAACATCTCAAAGCGATCTGCTTGCATTTCTTACAAACTGCAAAAATCTTGTCGACCACGGAAAAACAATTCTTATCACCCTTCATACATACGCCTTTGAAGAGGACACGCTTGTCAGAATAAGATCAATATGCGATGCCCATCTTTTCATGAAAAAGGCTCTTGTCGGAGACAAATACGTAATGGTAATGGAAGTCATAAAGGTAAGGGGAGCCAGAAAAACCACAGGAAACCTTGTATCTTTTGAGGTTCACCCCGGCTACGGCATGAAAATTATTCCAATGTCCACAGCAAGAGTTTAGAGGAGGGAAAATATGGGATCACTTAGTGCAAATATCAATCTTCCATTTCAGCCTGAAGAAGTTGAGGATGAAGAAGATCTTTACTCAAATTATGAGGCCTCAGCACTATACAGAATGCTTCCGGCAAACGCGAAGGAGTACGTTGCGCAAAGCCCTCATCTTCTCGAATATCTCCAGATGTTTCCAGTAAACCTATACGGCATACCTCTTTTCTTCTCAGAATTAAAAAGAGACTTAAAGAGCATGGAAAACCCAAACATCATTTACCCTGTAAATGAATTCACTTTTATTCATATCTTCCCTGACCAGGATGATGTAAGAAATTACTATATTCCTATTGAGCCGTCTTTTATGCATTCAGTTGCAGAGGCAATGCCCCTTATTGAAAAAAAACTTGTTGATTTAATTGATGTCCTTGAAGAAGACCCTATAACAGAGGAGGAAAGAAAAGAGGTCTTAAGAAGAGTCTTAAAAGAGGTTGTGTACATAAAAAAGCCTGAAGAAACCTATGCAGCCCTTACAGGTGAGACAGGCACTGAACAGGTCAGCCTTAAGGATAAACTGGTGAAATTTTTAAATACTGATTTTACTGCCCAAAAGGAAACTGCGGAGCTTACGGGAAAAAATGTGCCGCAGACAGCTGACGGAAAAATAATTTTAACACTTGGAGAGTTCAGATCCATTGAGTATCTGCTGATACGTGATAAAGTAGAAATGGGAATTTTAAACCCTTTTCTTGCTGACCCTTACAATGAAGATATAACCTGTGACGGTGTCGGGCCGATATTTGTTGAGCATAAAATTTTCAACGGCTTAAAGTCCGCTGTCGAGTTTAAATATTCCGAAGAGATTGATAATTTTGTCATTAAGATGGCAGAACGCATCAAAAGACCGATTACTTTCAGAAACCCTATTGTTGATGCAACACTCCCCGACGGTTCACGTATAAACATCGTTTACGGAACTGAAATTTCTAAGCACGGAAGCAACTTTACTATACGTAAATTTGCCGAAGAGCCTTCAAGTATTCTTCAGCTCATTGAATGGAAGACCACTGACTACCTGGTTGCAGGCTACCTTTGGATTTGCATTGAGTTTGGAATGTCTCTTTTCATGAGCGGTGAGACTGCAAGCGGCAAAACAACCAGTCTTAATGCGCTTACAACCTTCATTGCACCTGAAAGCAAGATTGTAACAATTGAGGATACTCCGGAGCTTATAGTTCCGCATAAAAACTGGACAAGACAGGTTTCAAAAGGCAAAGGGAAAGGTGAAGGTGAAGGATCAGACATTACAATGTTTGACCTTCTTCGTGCCGCACTTCGTCAGCGTCCAAACTATATCCTTGTAGGAGAAATCCGAGGATCAGAGGGTGCCGTTGCATTTGGTGCAATGCAGACAGGACACCCTGTCATGAGCACTTTTCACGCAGCATCGGTTGAAAAACTCATTCAGCGTCTTTGCAGTGATCCGATTAATATTCCAATGACGCATGTTGATAACCTCAACCTTGTCATCATCCAGAGTGCAGTCAGAAGACCTTCAGGAGGAACTGTAAGGCGGATGCTTAGCATAAATGAGCTTGTCGGCTATGATCCTGAATCAAAAGGATTCTCATTTGTTGCAATATTTATCTGGAATCCTATTACAGACGAGTTTGATTTTCCCGGAAGAGGAAGCAGTTACCTCCTGGAATCAAAAATCGCAACTTTATTAGGTGTTCCTGATCATAAAAAGTCGGAGATGTACTTTGAAGTTGAAAAACGTGCTAAAATTCTTCAAAGGCTCCATAAGGCAGGATATGTTGGCTTTTGGGATCTGTACCATATGATTACAAAAGTAAAGAAGCAGGGCTTGATCAAAATAGAATTTTAAGAAAATTTTTAGGCGAAATTTTATGTTTGAAGAACAGTTTGAAAATTTAAGGGAGAAAAACGGAGGAAAACTTCCTTTTGAAGATTCTGTCAAAGAATTAAAGAACAAACTGAATGACATAGAAGAGAACAAAAAAATGGGCAATGATCTTTTGTTCATGATAACCTACATGGCATCGATAACCAACGCCAATATATCCAGACCAGAAATATTTGCCTATACCTCCGAAAGAAAAGAATATATCCCGGCAAAATACATGAAAAGGGTTGAGTGCTTCGTTAAAAGATGGAATTACAGCTATTCCGAAGGACTCAGTATTGTTGCTGAAAGAGCAAGAAATCCTCTTGTTGAAAGTCTTTTAAACCGTTTCGGCAACTCAATTGAAGCAGGCATTCCTGACCAGGAGTTTCTCAATGAAGAGCTTGGAACAGTAAGAAATGTTTTTAGAAATTCATTTGAACAGGGTGCAGAAATGCTTAAAAAATGGGGTGATGCCTATATCGCCCTTATGCTTTCCGCAACAATTGTGGGAATTATTATAATGGTCTCTGTTGCCATTTATGCACCTGATGATCTTGAATCAACACTAAATTCCTCTTATTTTCTTACAATAGGTGTTTCAGCTTTTGGACTGATTACAATGTATAAATCAATTCAGGATGATCAAAAGTGCCATAATCTTCCGGAAGGCGGAAGCTACGAACAGAATATGGTTAGAAAATTCGAAAGATTCTTAATTCCAATTGCAATAGTGACCTGTATTATAATGAGCCTTTCCGGAATAAATTTCGGTGTAATCTGTATACTTTTAGGAATTCTTCTTGCGCCCCTTGCAGTATTCGGATGGCGTGATGACCAGAACATTATTGAGCGTGATGAAGATTTCACAGTATTTATAAGGGGTCTTGGGTCAATTATGGGCGGTATGGGAATGACAGTCACTCCTGCTCTTGCAAAGGTGGACCGAAAATCCCTTCACGTTCTTGGAACTTACATCGATTCTGTCTATTCAAAAATGAATATCGGTCTTGATGAAGTACTTGTCTGGAAAAAATTTGTAATAGATTCAGGAAGCAATCTTATCTACAAATACCTTGGAATTTTCAGGGACTCTGTTGAACTGGGTGCAGGACCTGCCGAGGTGGCCCATATTGTAAGCACATCCATGCTAGAGCAGACTCTTCTAAGGCAGAAAAGGGAGATGCTGGGTATGGGTTTTATTGTTCTTTTAATCCCTATGCACATGGCAATGATCGGGATATTTGTTTTTCTTTTTCATATTCTTCTTACAATGGCGCATGCTATTGAGAGTGTAATGACAACATTTGACAATACCGCAGCTGCTTTAAGCTCAAGCACAACTTCGGTTGGAGGTTCGATGATGGGCACAATAAACATATTTGCAAGTTTTCCGGAGGATAAAATGCAGATGTTTCTTATAATTACAGTTTTGATAATTACAGTATCAAATATCCTTGCAGGAAAAATTGTCAAAGGCGGAGACAGATACATGCTGTATTTTTTCGGTAGTATTTTATTTGGATTAACCGGATTAGTATATATTATTGCACCGGTATTTGTCAGTATAATGTTTACCATTCCGGGTTTTGAGGCGATATAATGACAGAGCTAAACGACACCAAAAAACGACTCATAATGATGCTGACAATCATAATTGCAGGGTCGGCAATAACATTCATTGACTTAAGCCCGGTTGTTGTAATATTAATTGCATTAATAACCGGAATTGTAATGCTTCTTGCATTGAAGATGATTACAATAGAAGAGATAAAAGAGCTTCCTTCAAACCTGATAAAAAGTCTTAATCAGCCCATTACTTTTAAAAGCGGCAAAAAAGGAGAGGAAAAATATTCTCCCGCTGAGAAACAGGAGACGCCAAAAGAAAAAACTTCAGATGAAAAGGCAAAAAAACGTGAGATTCCTTTTGCATCACTGATTGAAAAGCTGCCGCTTTTAAACAAAAACAAAAAAGAAAAAAAAGCTGATAAATCAGATGCAGAAAAAAAACCAGAACCGGCTGATTCAAAGAAATCTTTATTTTCCGGATTGCCCGGCATCGGCGGCCTTTTTAGCAGAAAAAAATCTGTAGAAGAAAAAACAAAACAGATAGACAGCCTTCTTGAAAAAACCATTAAAGGTGAATTTCCTGATTCAGAAGAGATAAAACTTGATGAAAATTCACCTCTGGCAGAAAATGCATCAGATGATAATGATTTTTCGGATTTTGACGATATGGACCTTGGTCTTGAAGAGGAGGAAACATCTGATATTTCAAAATCTGATTCAATGCCCGGCTTTGAAGAAGAAATTCCGGATTCAGCAATAGCAGACATCCTTGCAAAAGAGGGAATAGAACTCGAACTTGATGACGAAAGCTTCCCTTCCCCATCTTCCGAAAACGTTGATGATAACTATGAAACAACAAGCAGTTCATCAGGAATGCATGAGATAGATGAGCTTGACGGCGACATATCAGGAATGGATCTTGATGATGACGGACTTGACAATTTCGACGAGATAGATTTGGATGAAATCGAGACTGAAGATGAAATAGATTTGGGTGATGAGGAATCCATTGAAGAGATTGAAATCGGCGACTCAGGAGAGGAAATTCCTGAGCCTTCTGTAGCTCCTGTGATGGAGGATGAGATATTATCTGCACCTCCAAAAGAATGGTCGCAGACCAAATCATCATCACCTGCGGTTTCTGACGACAATATGTTTGAAACACCAATGTCACTTTCACTGGGAGGCGGCGGAGATGATGATGATCTATTTGCAATGCTCAAATCAGATACCAAAAAAGCGGTGTCTGTCCAGGAGGCAAGCCTTGTCCGTGACTTAAAAGATGCCAATATTGAAAGTGAGGAGCTTGTTGAAGACCTTGAAAGCATTCTTGAGGAGTTTGGCATAGAAAGAGAGCCAAAAGATAATTATGCTGATGCCACTGATGAAGAGGATATAAATAACTAAAGTCAATATAAAAAGAGGTTTTGTTTGATATGACACAGTTGCCGGTAAAGCTTGAACACGAAGGAAAATGGATCTCTCTAAAAATTGATCTTGACGAAGAGAAAATAACTGTCCCTGCACCTGTTTCAGCCGAAATAAAAATAAAATCGGTGGATGATCTGGAGGAGAAGAAAAACATCCTAATAATCAATACAAAAAAGGGTGAGAAGCTAAAACTGGCTTCTGTTCCAAAGGTTCTGCAGATTTTAAAGCGTGCAGTCATTATGAACTGCACAGCATACAGGCTTACAGCATATTTCATGTCTCCTGCTATAAGGGGGGGTGTAATGGTAAAAGACTCCAAATGGGAGAAAGGTGCAATAGCAGTTCTTAAAACCGGCATCTGGTTTGTAAGCAAGGAAAAACAGGTGTGCATTCCCTTAGATGAAGTTTCAGGCATAGAACTTACAAAAAGAGAAGTTTCCGGCAAAGAAAACGATGTAGTCCAGATAAACCATATTGAATCAGGTGAAGTAGTTACAAGCTTTGTATTATGCCCGCTGACAACTCTTCAGATTCTGTTTAATTACTTAAAAGACGCAACAAAATATCTTGATGTCTCATCAGGTGAACTGGACGGAACATCTGCCCAGGTTGCAATGCTTGTTTACAGCGGAATGGATACACATGCAATTGAAAACATGATAAATATCTCCAACAAACAGATAGAAGGAATATATGATAAATTAATAGAGAAAGGCCTTGTAGAGGTTGTAATGATAAGACGGGAAGTCAAGCTTACAACAAAAGGGGTCAGATTTGTAAATGAGTCTGTAAAGACCTGATATTTGCATTTGATTCAATATTAATATTTTTGCACAATAATTTTTCAGTGATTGTTTGCTAAAATATTTATGTCATATTCATGAAAACATTGATAAAATAAATTTTTTTTCCTCTTTTCACTAAAAATATGTTTTTTATTTCTGGCAACATTCGATAGCCTTAATAGGATTCATAAAAGAACTAATAACGATTCACAATGGGAAGGATCCTTGTTGTAGACGATACGATGTTTATGAGAACACTATTGAAAAATATATTGTTCTCAGGCTCTCATGACATCGTAGGGGAAGCAGAAAACGGCGAAGATGCTGTTGAAAAGTACAAGTCACTTAAGCCTGATCTTGTTACTATGGATGTAGTTATGCCAAAGATGAACGGTATTGAAGCACTTAAGGCAATCATGGCCTCAGACCCAAATGCAAAGGTTGTTATGTGCACTGCCGTTGGCCAGGAGCAAATGGTTAAGCTTGCAATAAAAACCGGAGCAAAGGGGTATATTGTAAAACCATTCCAGGCACCAAAAGTTCTTGAGGAAGTAAATAACGTTTTGAGTTCCTGAAAAAAATGATCAGAGTCCTGATTGTAGATGATTCCGTATTCATGCGTACGGTGCTTACCGATATTCTCAAAACAGATTCTTCTATAGAAATTGTTGGAACTGCTGAGGACGGTATAAAGGCATTAAAACAGATAGAGGTGCTATCGCCTGATGTAGTCACTCTTGATATTCAGATGCCCAACATGGACGGAATTGAGATGCTGGAAAACCTGCGCAGCAATGATAATCCGCCAAAAATACTGATGTTAAGCACCCTTACATCAAAGGATGCAGAGCTTACAAAGCGTGCCCTTGATTTGGGTGCAGATGATTTTATGCTAAAACCAAGAAATCTTGGAAAAATAAGGGGCATAGAAACAGAGCTTATTACAAAGATCAAGCACCTTGTAACAATTCCTGCAGTCACAAAAAAAGCCAAAATTGCAGGAAAGCCTGCAGATAAGATTGTCCTTATTGGATCATCGGCGGGAGGACCTCCGATGCTTGACTCAATTGTATCAGCATTAAAACCGGAACTGAATGCCGCAGTTATTATCACACAGCATATGCCGGCAGGTTTTACAGCATCACTTGCTGAAAGACTAAACAGAATATCTTCTCTGGAAGTTAAAGAAACAGAAAACGGAGACATTCTCCAGGCTGGAAAGATCTTTGTTTCAAAAGGCGGATTCCATTCAATAATCTCTGCAACAATAGATAATTCCGGAAAAATCGGGGGAAAAATAACACTTTCAAAGGCGCCTCCGGTACATGCAGTGAGGCCTGCTGTTGATAAAACATTCAGCTCTGCTCCCAAAGTCTATGGCTCAAAAATAGTTGCTGCAATATTAAGCGGTATGGGCAGTGACGGCGGAGAAGGAATGGCCGCAATAAAAAATGCAGGCGGAAAAACTATTGTTGTAAGAGAAGAAGACTGCCTTGTATATGGCATGGCACGCTCCGCTCTTGAACGAAACTGTGTTGACAGGGTTTTGCCGCTTAAATCAATACCAAGGGAGCTGATGAAATCAGTTTCCGAAATGGGGTGAATGATTTATGTCAGATGAAGATTCATACAGAAAACTCTTTGTTGCAGAATCCATCGAGAATCATGAGAATATTGTAAACAATATACTCATTCTTGAAGAAGGCTCTGATGAGGCCGCCATTGATGAAATTTTCAGATCTGCGCATACACTAAAAGGAATGTCTGCATCTATGGGTTATTCCGAGATGGAACATCTCTGTCATAAGATGGAGGATGTATTTCACTCCATTAGAAGCGGACAAAATGATATCTCCCCAAAATTAACTGATCTTCTCTTGGCATGCACTGACAGAATTGAAGAGATGATTGAAGACATCGAAAACGGAGGTGACAGTTCTGCCATTGAGTCTGCCGATCTAATTGCTGAATTAAAAAAGTATGAGGAGCACAAAGCAGACGATGATTCCGGAAAAGCACCTGCAAAGAGTTCATCTTCAAAGAAAAAGGCAAAGGCTCCTGATGATATCATCGAACATATTATTGCTCAGGAATATACATCAGATGAGGATTCAGAAGACCAGGGCATAGCAGCCCCGGTAATTCCCAAAATACAAAAATACAGGCTTACAGTTACACTCTCTCCTGAATGCGGGATGAAAGATGTAAGGGCGATGATAGTCCTTCAAAATCTCGAGGACGTAGGAAGCATTATTTCAAGCACCCCGACAATGGAGGAGCTTGATGAAGGAATAATAGATGAGACTCTTGAAGTCATCATAGAAAGCGATTCCGGAGAGGATGCACTAAAAAGCGCTGCATCTGTAACTGACATCTCCAGTGTTGAAATTGAGCCGATTGGTGATGATGCAGAAGAGACTGCCCCAATATACACACTAAAAATTACAATAACCCCTGAATGCTCAATGAAAGATATCAGGGCAATGATTATTCTCAATAACCTTGAAAGGCATGGAACAATTCTTTCATCTACACCGACCGCAGAACAGATTGATTCAGGAGATATTGATGATTATTTTGAAGTTGTCATATCCAGTGATTCTTCCCAAACCGATCTTTTAAAGGCATGTTCAGGTTCAGATATAAAAGAAGTTTTAATATCATCATCCAAATCTTCGGAAGAGAAAAGTGAGCCGGATTCCAAAGAGACACAAACAAAAGAAGAAACCCAAAACACAGATCAAATAGAGCCTGTACAAGCAGATACTTCTGAGGATGAAATCTGCGAGGATGAAGAAGAAGAGGAAAAAGAAAAAATCCCCAGAAAAGAGCGCTGTTCTGATTCCGGCAGGAAAAAAGAGGTCAAAAATATAAGAGTAGATATTCATCGTCTTGACCAGATGATGAATCTTGTTGAGGATCTTGTAATTAACGGTGGAAGATTAAAGCAGATTGCAAAAGATCACCAGATTAAAGAGATGGATGAGGCTCTTAATATGGTAAGCAGGTCAATCTCCGATCTTCAAAACCTTATGATGTATATACGGATGATTCCGTTAAACCAGATATTCAACAGGTTCCCCCGGGTAGTCAGAGATGTCGCCCATCATGACGGCAAAGAAGTTGAATTCATCATGACCGGCGGTGAAACAGAGCTTGACAGAAGTGTCATCGACAATCTCGGCGACCCGCTTTTGCACCTGATAAGAAATGGCGTTAATCATGGAATAGAAACGCCTGATGAAAGGGTTGCGTCAGGAAAACAGGGCAAAGGAACACTTCAGCTTTCTGCACGAAGAGAACAGGGAAATGTTATCATTGAACTCACTGATGACGGTGCAGGAATAAACAGGAAAAAAGTTCTCAATACAGCAATAAAAAGAGGGCTGATTTCTAAGGATGAAGCGCCCACATACCCGCATGAAGACATTCCAAACTTCCTTTTCATGCCAGGATTCTCAACAGCAGAAGTTATAACAGATATTAGCGGCAGAGGTGTGGGCCTTGACGTTGTTAAGGGTGCAATCGAATCACTCAAAGGATCAATTAAGGTTGAGACAAAAGAAGGCAAAGGCACTAAATTTATACTGACCCTGCCTCCGACAATGGCCATTATTGAGGTAATGATGGTCAGGATAAATGAGAAGAGATGTGCAATCCCAATCAATACAGTTGTAGAGGTTGCAAAAGTTGATTTCTCCAAGTTAACCCGTATAGGTAAAAGTGAGGCAATTCTGCTCAGGGATGAAGTTTTGCAGATAAACAGACTTGATCAGATGTTTGGCCCTGTAAAGGAAAACGGCGTTGTGGTGATTGTTCAGTACAAAGGGACAAAGTGCTGCATACCTGTCGATATTGTTGAAGGCCAGCAGGAAGTTGTAGTAAAACCGGTCAGCAACATAATCGGCAACTGCCCGGGAGTCAGCGGAGTTACAATACCAGGAGATGGTGATGTTCTTCCAATCCTGGATGTTAATACAATGATTGTTAATTAAAAATTACTGGAGACTGTAAAAAAAATGGAAATTAATGCAAAACAACTGGACGCAATGAAAGAGCTTGGAAACATAGGGGCTTCACATGCTGCAACATCCCTTTCAACAATGCTGATGTGCGAGATAGACATGACAGTCCCTGAGGCTCTCATAGTTGACATCGCTGATATCTCAGATTATTTTGGAGATGAAATTTCAGCTCTTGTTGTATTTGAAATTCAGGGAGAACTTCACCCCGGCGGATATGTCGTACTGCATCTTCCGAAAAGATCGGCTATTAAACTCACAAACACAATGCTTGGCTCTAATGATGAAGAGCGTGAGTTTAATGAGATGGATGAAAGCGCTCTTCTCGAAGTAGGAAATATCATGGTGTCACAGTTTCTGGATGCAACAGCAACCCTGCTTGGCATCGTGATGCTTCCTTCCCCGCCTGCAATTGCAATTGATATGGCACATGCAGCATTTGCCAATGTAGTCTCTATGATTGCAGGGGATATCAATGAAATTATTCTGTTCAGAACAGAGCTTACATCAAAGATGCATGACATAGAAAGCACAATTGTAATGCTGCCATATGATGACACACTCGGACAAATTCTGGATCTTTTAGACAAACTTGTAAGCCTGCGTGAATAAAAAATAAATCACAATATTTCCGGAAAAAAAATGTCAGAAACAACTCAGGGAGATAAAGCAGCCAATGTGGGAATCGGAGAGTACCATGTTGGAAATTTCCAGATGACTTCAATAGGCCTTGGTTCATGTGTTGCTGTAGTGCTTCACGATACCAGAAAGTCTACAGGAGCAGTTGCGCATGTTATGCTTCCTGAAAGCAACGGCAAAAAAGACAGACCCGGCAAATTTGCAGATACTGCAATACCAACCTTATTTAATGAATTGATACAGCAGGGAAGCAACAAGAGAGATATTATTGCAAAAATTGCAGGCGGTTCAAGTATGTTCAAGCAGTTCAAAGGCAATCTTGATATTGGAGGCAGAAATATAGAGGCTATAAAAGTTGCACTTCAAACCTGCCATATCAGTCTGGTTGCCGAAGACGTCGGAGGAAACTTTGGCCGCTCAATAACATATAATCCCAAAACCGGAGGAGTTGTAATTATCAGGCGGGCTGATGGAACATGCACAGAAATTTAATTTTAATTTTATTTATTTTATTAATAATTTCTCCCGTTTCTGCAGAAATTAAAGCCTACTGGCCCGGCTTTGATAATTCCATAAGCACATCAGATGTTATGGATATTACCAACGGACCTGAGGGAAGTGTTGTCTTTGCAACATCAAATGGCCTTTGCGTTTTCAGCAAAGACTCCTGGACAATTTTTCATTCAAAAGCAATTGACAAACGTGGATATCTGCAGGGAATCCCGCTCAATGATTTTGTTAAATGCGCAGAGTATGACAATAGCAATAACTTATGGCTTGGGTTCAGCAGCGGCCTTCAGATATATGACGGGTATACAACTCCTGTTACAATAAGAGACTCTGATAAAATTCTTTCAGGATGTTCGATTAACGATCTTCAGTCACTTGGAGAGCAGATGTGGATAGCAACGGGAAACACAGGGGTTTACTGCTACCAGAATGGCGAGTGGAAGTGGTTTAAACCTTACTCCGGCAGCGGTCTTACTGCAACAAAAATTTCAGACATGGCAGTTGATTACTCAACAGGCACTCTTGTCCTTGCCTCACAAAATGAAGGCCAGTATATACTTTTAAATGACGACTCAAATAATCCGCACTTTAAAAAAATCGATGATAAGAGTCTCTCACCTGATATGAGAGAAGTCCGCTCCGGAAATAAAGGAGGAGTGTATTTTTTTAACAGGACCGATATCGCATATTATAATAGAGCTGATGGTGCAGTGCATGTATTAAATGTCAAAGAGCTGTCTGATTTTGCATATTCTATATCTGATTTATCACTGACAAAAGACGGCAGGATTATTATCGGCACTAATTTTGGTTTTTTTGCCTGGAAAGAGGGAATAATTACAGAATCACTGTCAACAAAGGACCTGATAAGCAGCCAGATTAAAAAAGTCTTTGTGGATTCACACGGGCGCTGGTGGTTTACAAACAAGTATTACGCGGGATATTATACAAAACCTGAATTTAGTCCGGTCATTTCAATAGAAATTGCTTAAATAAAAAATTAATATCTTTTTTTTTGAGAGTCACATTTTTATTACATGAAAAGCGGATGAAATATTTGATTTAATTATTTTTTATACAGGTTTTTGGATTTTATAATATTTTATTATTCGGTTTATAAGAAAATTACGCTCCGATATTATTTAAAAAAAAAATGCTGTGGAAGATATTTCAGCAAAGAATGCAGATTTAGCAGAATCCGGTTATTCCTGGATTTTTATTACCTGAACTGCGTACTTGTCCAGTGAATCAAAAAAAACACTTTTCGCAGCCTTTTTTCTTGTTTCATCCTCGGAAAATATGTCCCTCATCATATAATCAATTGTAACAAGATAGAAGCTTAGTGATTTAAATCTCTTTTTCAGCTCTTTAAACTGAATCTCGGCTTCATTTTTCTCATCCCGCATTATATACAGGGCAAGATCAAAGAGCTGAATTAAATAATGAGGCACTCCCTTTTTAAGGGCACTATCCCTGAATTCAGTATATGAATTTTTGCTGCTTGAAAGGAGAGATAATTTAATTCCGTAATACACAGGCTCGATGCTGTCAGGATTCTGCTGTGTCATCTGTTTGACAATTCCTGCAGCACCCGCACCGTCTCTTTTTTCAAGCTTGTAATAAAAACTCTCTCTTAAAAAATCCAGATCGTTGTAAAATCTGCCAATTGCATATGTTAAAAGCTGTTCTCTTCTCTCGTTATTGCCGTCATTTTTGGATTTTAGGATTCCGGTTTTAATAAACCATTTCTCATTGGGAAACCATTCCTGGGTTTTTTTAATTATTACCCAGAAAGCACGCTCCATTACCTCATTATCCTTTATGTCAAGCTGCTTGAGACGATATACAGGCGGCTGAAGCTGCGCCAGATCAAGCAAAATTTCTCTTGCCTGAAGTTCAAGTCGTGATGGTGCCTGGGCTGCGCCTCCTGAGCTGCTTTTTCTGGATTCAATTTCATACAGGCAGTAATAGCAGTAGGCAATGTAAATTCCAATTCTTGCATCATACTTCCAGTATTCACCGAAGTAATCAATTGCCTCCTTATACCTTCCGATATCCATCATCTTGATACCGGAAAGAATTCTCAGGGTAGACCTTCCTGATTTTTTCTTTTTGCAGCGAAGAGCATTTTTTGCAATATTTTCCACAAATTCAACTTTATTTGCCTCTTTACTGGACATCATGAGGCGATAGGCCATTGAATCTATAAATTCATCATAAGCATTGTTGTCGATATCAGGAAAAGCATTGTCCAGCGCTGACATGACATGCCCAAAAAAGACAGGGAGATTTGATGCTATTTTATCAGGACTGCTGTCTATGTAAGCAAAAAGATCTCTTTTTAATGAATCGACCTTATCGTACCTGATTGCGTCAGTAAGTTTTTCCCCACGCGGCATTGCTCATCCCTGTGTAAGTCTATCTAAACACTCTTTTTTAAAAAGAGTTAAACATTATGATTTGCTTATATCTGCATAGTAGTAATCGCCTGATGAGCGCTGCTCTCTGTCAAGATAGCTTTGTGGTTTGTTGATTCTGGGCCTTCCGCTTTTATCTCTTCTGAATGTCACCTCAAGCTCTTTTAAGAAATAATTCATCCCTTCATGCATCTCAAAAGGACCTACTGCTTTTCCGCTTACACCAGGCTGTCCGTCAAAGACCAAAAGCCTCTCGCTTATCATGTCAATGACATAGATATCATGATCAATTACAAGAACACCTGAGCCGCTGCTCTCTGCATGCCTTCTTAAAACACGGGCAAGCTTTACACGCTGCTCAACATCAAGATGTGCACTTGGCTCGTCAAGAATGTATAAATCAGCATCCTGTGCAAGACATAATGCAATTGCAACACGCTGAAGTTCACCTCCGGATAGCTGATCCACACCTGACTGAAGAATCTGCTCAAGCGATAATGGCTCGATTATCTCATGCTGGAAATATGAAGTATCAAATCTGCTTGTCGTTCTTCTAAGCAAAAATTCTACGGTATCCTTTGAGTCAGTCTTGATATACTGGGGCTTGAAGGCAACCCTTACAGTTGAAGGCAGTTCTCCCTCATCAGGTGTTTCAACGCCTGCCAGAAGTTTTGCAAAAGTGCTTTTTCCAATCCCGTTTGCACCAACAATACCCAAAACCTCCCCTGCACGGATAGTCCCTCCTTTTACATCAAGATGAAAACTCTCACCATAACTCTTGCTAAATGCAGGAAATGCAAACAATGTTTCCCTGTCTGTTTCTGATTCATGGGCTCTTGTTTCAAAGGTCACGGAATAATCACGGAAGCGGACATTCTCTTCTGCAAGAAAGCCTTCAAGATACTGGTTGATTCCAATCCTGACACCTTTGGGTCTTGTAATTATACCAAAAACCGAAGGTTTTCCATATGCAACATGAACTGTGTCTGCCAGCATGTCAAGAATTGCCAAATCATGCTCAACAATCATTACCGGACTTATCCCGGATATATCACGGATTATTTTTGCCGTTGCCATTCTCTGGTAAATGTCAAGATATGGAGTAATTTCATCCAGGAAATAAAAGTCTGCTTTTCTGCACAGGCACGCTGCAATTGCAACTCTTTGAAGCTCTCCGCCGGAGATTGTTTTAATATCCCTTTCAAGAATTGATTCAAGTTTTAAATCTTCAATGTAGCTGTCAAGGCATCCTCTCTCATCGGTGGATTTTAAAAGATCTATTACTTTTCCTCCGAATACCTTTGGAATGAAATCAATATACTGCGGCTTTACAGCCACTTTCATATTGCCTGAAGATACCTTTTCAAGATAATCATAAAGCTCTGTGCCTGAATACTGCCTGAGGATATTATCCCATGAAACTTCAGAAGTATCAGTATCTCCAAGATTGGGAATAAGCTGTCCCGAAAGAATGCTTACAGTTGTGCTCTTTCCAATACCGTTTTCACCAAGTATTCCTGTCACTTTTCCTTCAACAGGAACAGCCATTCCATAAAGGGCAAAACCGTTGACTCCGTATCTGTGTGTCGGATGCTCCAGCTCTTCCGGAAGTGTGATAATATCTATTGCATCAAAAGGACACTTTTTCACACATATACCACAGCCAACACATAATTCCTCAGATATTACTGCTTTTCCGCTTTCTCCGATTATTACAGTCTCGTCTCCGGTCCTTACACGCGGACAGTAGATTATGCACTCTTTTCCGCACTTTTTTGAATGGCACCTGTCCTTATGAACCACCGCTATTCGCATAAAATCATCCCAAAATTAAAATAAAAAATATTTTTCTCAAGCATTCTATAAAATGTTATTAAAGATTTTTTTTAATTTTCCAATTAACATGCAATTTTATCTGATATCCTTATTTATTGGTACATTCAGAGTGTCAGAAGGATTGTCCAGGATATAAACCAGAATGCAAATGCCATGAACCCCTGATAAAACCAGTCCTTTCCTCCAAGCCTGGAATAATCAATTCTCATTGCTATAAAGACATGCTTTTGAAAAACTATTCCTGCCAGAAGCAATAAAAAGCCAAGAATAGATCGTGACTCACCTGCCGGGGTTGACGGATCACCTATTGCAAGATATGATATTACACCTGTTAGAATACCCATGAAGCATGCAACAGCTGTTCGAATCATTCGTTCACGATGCTCTGTTTTCTTTTCATCAGGTGTTTTCCTGACTTCTTTTGACTCCGTCACTGCTTCTTTAAGCTTGTCTGAATTATTCCCATCACTCATTTGACACCAGTCATTATTTTTTGGTTTTCAGACAATATGTAGTTTGGTATATAATGGCGACACAGAAAAAAATGAGCGGCATCGAAATTCGTGCCATGCTCTTTGAACTGAAATCCTGCCTTCCTTTGTGGATTGGCAAAGTTTACCAGTATAATAACGATACTTTTGGTTTTAGGTTCAACGGAGATGACCGCCAGAAATACAGCTTTATTGCAGAATGCGGACGGCGCGCCCACTTAACAGGCACACTGCCGCCTTCACCCAAAAATCCGTCAGGATATTCAATGTTTCTTAGAAAATATATCTCAGGCGGAAGAATACTGGATATAAAACAGAGCGGAATCCAGAGAATTATTGATTTTACAATAGGAAAGACCGAAAAAGAATATCATCTGATATTTGAGCTGTTTGATGACGGAAACGCAATTTTGTGCGATGAAAATTATAAAATCATCAACCCTCTTAAAAATTACAGGTTCAGGGACAGAGAAGTCTTTCCCGGAGTTTTATACACTCTTCCGGGTGAGATTCAGGAGACATTATCTGCAGATGATATTGAAAAAATCTTAAAAAAATCCGATAAGAATCTTGTAAGAACTCTTGCATCTGATCTTATGCTTGGCGGTGATTACGCAGAAGAGCTTTGCATCATCGCAGGGGCAGATAAAAATTCTGATGCATCATCTGCAGACTCAGCCAAAATATCAGAGGCTTTCAATGAAATATTAAAGCGAAGTGAAGACCGCTTAAATCCTGTGATCACTGATTCCGGATGCAGGCCTTTTTTGCTTTTAGGTGAAAGTGTCATTTCCGAATTTGAATCCTTTAACAGTGCTCTTGAAAATTATTACCCTCTTCCTGAATTCACAGCTGAGGAGGCAAAACCAAAACTGTCAAAGGAGGAGATAATAAGAAACAGGCAAAAGCAGGCAATTGTTGGATTTGAGGCAAAAATATCAGATGCACAGGCAAAAGCTGATCTCATATACTCAAACTACACCTTTTTTTCTGAAATCATCCGGACTCTTGAAGAGGCAAGCAGGACACATTCGTGGCAGGAGATAAGCGAAATTATAAAAAACAGCACTAATGATACTGCTAAAGCCATATCAGCAGTTTACCCGCAGGATGCCTCTGTTGATGTCATTACAGACAATTTTAAAATAAGAATTTTTGTTCATGAAAGCATTGAGATGAATGCAAACCGCTATTACAGTGAGATTAAAAAATACAAAAAGAAGAAGGCCGGTGCTTTAAAAGCAATGGAAAAATTCGTTTTAACTGAAAAGAAAGTGGAGAAAAAAGAATTTTCACTTCTAAAGTCAAAATGGTACCACAGATTCAGGTGGTTTTATACAAGCGACGGTGTTCTTGTAATAGGCGGTCGTGATGCAGGTTCTAATGAAGAGATTGTGAAGAAATACATGGAAGGAAATGATGTGTTTGTTCATGCAGACGTCCACGGGGGAAGTGTTGTGATAGTCAAAGGAAAGACACAGTGCTTTGATGAGGTTGCACAGTTTGCCGTATCATATTCCAATATCTGGAAGGCCGGCCATTTCTCCGGTGATGCCTATGCAGCAGAGCGTGAACAGGTAAGCAAAACCGCAGAGTCAGGCGAATTTGTTGCACGAGGGGCCTTTGTAATAAGAGGAGAGAGACGTTATTTCAAAGATGTTCCTGTTGGTGCTGCAATAGGCCTTCAGTATGAGCCTTCAGTTGCAGTAATCGGCGGTCCGGTTTCAGCCATAAAAAAGCGTGCAAAATATTACGTTTCTTTAAAGCCGGGAACATTTGAACCCAATGATTCCGCGAAAAAAATTCTTAGAAAATTAAAGGAAATGATTCCGCAGGAGGATCAGAAGGGTCTTAAAAATATATTAAATACCGAAAATATTGCAGCATTCGTGCCTCCGGGCGGGTCTGATATTATTGAGGAATAAAAGATGAAGGCTGAATATGGTGAGATGAAAAAATCTTTCGGCGAAATCAGATTGTTTCCTGAAAATACTGATGATCTGTGGCACCTTGAGCACCTCATCGGACAGGGCAGCCTTGTATTTGCAACAACTTTCAGGAGCCCTGAAGGCTCAACCGATAAAGTAAGGCCTGAAAAGCTTGAAAAAATTCCTGTAAGGCTTGGATTAAGAGTAGAAAAAGTTGAGTTTCACCATAATTCAAACAGGCTTCGTGTCTTTGGATTAATTGAATCAGGACCGGATACCGGTTTTTATCATACCCTTAATGCAGAGGCAGGATATGAAATCTCAGTCATAAAAAAATGGAGCAGTCTTGATCTTGAACGGGTTGAAAGAGCGGTCAGGTCATCTTCTGTAGGCATGATTCATATTGCAGCGATTGAAGAAGGAGAATGTGAAATATACAGAATCAGGCAGTTTGGCCCTGAATTTGTTAAATCCTTCATAGCCGGTTCAGGCAAAAGAGAGGGAGCAAACAACAGACAAACTTTTTTTGAAGAGATTATTGAGTTAATCTCACTGACTTCAGGCCCTCTTGTTATTGCAGGTCCCGGATTTATCAAAGACGATTTCATGAATTTTTTACGGCATAAAGACAGGGATACTGCCGGAAGATGCATGACTGCAGATACCAGAAGAACCGGAAGAGGTGCTGTTCAGGAAGTTATCGGACAGGGTATTCTTGACAAAATCACAGAGGATCTGCAGCTGAAGCGTGAGGTTTTGGCAATGGAGGAATTAATCAAAAGAATCTCATCAAACGGAAATGCAGCCTATGGTATAAAAGAGGTTGAATCAGCTATAGACCTTGGTGCAGCAGAAAACATCCTTATCTGCGACAATATGATGAGAGATAAATCAGTTGCAGAGCTTCTTGATAAAGCAGAAAATATGCGTGCAGGAGTTACTGTTCTTTCAACAGAGTTTGAGCCGGGAAAACAGCTCTCTGCACTAGGAGGAATAGCTGCTCTTTTAAGATACAGGATAACTCAGTCCTGACCGGGTTTTCTTTGGCAATATAATATTAAAATCCCCGTACCAGAAATTTTATCTCAGAATTAGCGACATCTTTTTTTTAAAGTCAATATCTTTTTTATGAAAAAAGCAATCTGAACATAATTTGATGAATGAAATATCCTTTTGAAAAGGATAATAAAAAATTTATTCTTCTGCTGCTTCAGCAACAGGTTCGGATTCTTTTTTCTCGGGCTTTTTAAATGTCTCTTTAAGAACAATCTCTTCAATTCCGTCAATGTATTCAAAAATCTGGAAAATTGCCATTCCCTTGCCCATCATCCAGCGCTGGTCGTATGTGATTCCCGGAGGAAGAACAATTGTCAAAACGCCTTTTTCCAACTCCATCTCAAGATCACGGCTGATGAAAAGGTTAAAAATTGCCTTTGCCTGTTCAACAGAATCTTCAAGAACGCCTTCAACAGAAAATTTGTATGAGAGTGTTCTTCCTGCAAGCATGTGGTTAAAATCAATAACTGCACGCTTTCCAATTACATTTACAACAACACCCTGATGGCCTTCTGATGACACACGCATGCCGACTGTCGGCTTTTCCTTAAATTCCTTTACCGGAATGGATTTTACAAGTGTGTTGTCACGCTCTCCGTATGCCTTTTCCGGCTGAATTGTGACTTCATACTCTTCACCAGTCTCTTTTCCTGCAAGTACTTCATCAAGACCGGGAATAACATGGTTTCCGCCGACACGGATTACGATAGGCTCATATTTTTTTCCTTCAGAATAGGTACCGTTCTCTTTTGCCACATCTTCATATGTGGTGTCAAAAATACTGCCGTCAGCAGAACCTGTATAGTTCAGTTTGACAAAATCTCCTTCTTTTATTGCCATAAAAATTACACCTGTCTATATTAGTTGGTTTAATCTACCTATATATGTGATGCGGGATGCTTGAAATTGAAGCGAAAATAAAAGTCAGTTCTATTGAACCGGTAAAGGAAATTCTTAAGGAAAAAAAAGCAGAATTCCTTGGAATCAGTATTCAGAAAGACACATATTACAATGCACCCCAACGTGATTTCGCAGAAACTGACGAAGCACTAAGAATCAGGGATAACGGAGCGGGATTTGAACTTACCTACAAAGGAGCAAAGTTACGGGGAACAGATGCAAAAGCGCGTGAAGAGTTCAATCTGGATATAGGTTCTGCAAAGGAAATGGAAGAAATTCTCCTTCGTCTTGGATTTAGAAAAACAAGCATCGTCTCCAAAAAAAGGGAGGAGTACTCCTATAGAAAAACCACAATAGCACTGGATAATGTAGAAGATCTTGGAGAATTTATTGAGATTGAAATTATCTCTGATGACAAAGACAGTGCTCTAAAGCAGATAGATTCTGTAAAAACAGAGCTTGGAATTTGCGGAAAAAATATTCCACAGTCCTATCTTGAAATGCTCCTTGAAAAAAATAATTCTTAAAGTTTAATTTGATTAATTTACTAAGATAATTTTTTTTAGTTAATAATCAGTTATACCTGAATTAATTCCACTTTAATGTCCTTTGGATCATCACCAAGGGAAATTAATGCACATTTACCTTCAGATGCCTGCCCGGGATTTACAACAATAGTTCCGTCAATTTCCTTAACCCCGGTCTGATCATGGATATGCCCGCAGCAGACCAGATCATACTTTTTCATGTGTTCACGAAGGGATTTGCTTCCAACCCTGTTGCCGCAGACATCATCAAGAGTCTCAAAGGGGGGTGCATGAGAGAGAAGAATGTTGTGAACATTGGGGCTGGCCCTTTCTTCCGCAGTCTTTAGAATGCTATCAATTTCTTCCTCTTTTAACTCAAATGGAGTTGAAAAAGGTGTCGGGTTAGATCCTCCAATACCAACAAAGGTGACTTTGCCAATGTTAATCGAAGAGCCGTGAAGACATACAGCAACAGAATCCTCAAGAGTTTCAAGAATTTCTTTGGGATCGCAGTTGCCGGGAACAACAAAGCACGGCACATCTATCTCTTCAAGCATAGAAATGACAGGTTCGCAGGGTCCCATATCAGTAAGATCACCTGAGATAAGAACCATATCCGGTTCCAAATCCAGAAATGAACCCATCTTGCCATACTGACCATGCAGATCAGAGAGCAAAAGAACTTTCATCATTCATTATTGATTTCAGCTCTTTCTAAAAAATCTTAACCCTGCATCAATCCATGAGCCTGTTGCACGGCCTGACAATGCAAGTTTTCCAAGAAGCCTTTCGGCTTCGGGAATCAGTGGTGATGGAGACCTTTTAAAAAGCGGAGTCCCGGGAAGCGGGGTGAAATAGTGCGCATGAATCCTGCCGTATTTTGAAACCCACTCCATCTGGTTTACAGTCTGCATCTGCTCTTCATATGATTCATCAGGAAGCCCTAATATATAATCAACCACAGGAACAAGCCCGTTATCCCTGCAAAGCTCAACTGCGTTTATGACATCGTCTGCTGTATGCCCGCGGTGTATTTTTTTTAGCACACTGTCGCTTCCCGACTGAGCGCCGAAATGAAGCCTGGTATTGCTGCAAAACTTAAGAATTATATCAACCGACTCCTGCGTTACAAACTCGGGACGCACTTCGCTTGGAAAAGTCCCAAAGTAGAGGTTTTTATTTTTATCAAAGCCGCCAAGCAGTTTTATCAGTTTATCATATGCAGGTTTTTTTCCGTCTGAACCGTAAGAGAGTGCATTAGGAGTCAGAAATCTTATATCATTATAGGCTTTGGAGGCGCGGATAATTGCATCGATTGTGCGGTGGCGCATGCATCCTCCAAAAAGATGCGGCGTCTGGCAGTAAGCACACCGAAAAGGGCAGCCGCGTGATATTTCAAGGTACCCTTTAATTTTTGTAAACGGCGGATATGCATCAAGAAGGACACATGTATCATTTTTTGTGTACCTGTCTTTTGATGCCGCACCTTTAGGAAAAATATCTGTCTTTTTTTCTATATACTTAATTAACGCAGGAAGAGTATGTTCACCCTCACCAACAACAACATAATCCGCATAATCCAAAACCTCATTGGGAAGCGCTGAAGGATGCGGACCGCCTGCGATAGTAATACAGTCCGCATTTTTAATTTCATCAAGATAAAGTGAGGCATTCACTGAATTTAAACTGTATAAAGTGATGTCTTTTTCAGGAGAATCAACCGGATTTAGGATAATTTTGTTCTTCTCACATGCGGAGTAAAGAGCAGCATATGAATTTCTTGCCGGTTTGATATCCCGCCAGTTCACCTTCATTGGAAAAAATATGAGGCTTAAGCCTTATGGAATTATCTCACAGCCGTTGTACTTCTCATGTGAAAACTGCTCCATCGAAATAACTCCATCATCTATAAGATCTCTTACTTCCACTGCCTTTCCTTCAATACAGTCTTTGAGATTTTTAACTGTATCATAAACTATTTTTCTTCCCTCAAATGGCCAGGGTCTGGTGATATTTGAATACAGGCATCTTCCGCCGCAGAAATTTTTAATATCACATCCACAGCAGTCGCCTGCTATCTCTATTTTTTTAAGTGATGACGGAGTGCATGTTCTTATGTGGCCGCAGTAAAAGTCCTTCAACCCTGCCATGCATGGGCACGGGGCTATGTTTCCATCCTGAATAATACTGTAATTTTCAAAACCACTTCCGCAGCGAAGCGGGGAGGTTTTTTTTCCAGAGAGTATGTCATACATTGTATCAACAAAAGGATACCACATCATAACCCGCCCCTCCTCTTTCATTATATTAGTCCATAAATTTACAAGCCGCTTTATTCCAGGATTGTAACTGCCGTAAACCCAGTCAGAATAATTTTTTCGAAGTTTAAAATCTGTCCAGAAATTTGAGTCTGTCTGCCAGTGAACAGAGTTGAAGGAAAAATCAGAATTGGATGAAAGATATTTTACAGACTCGCAGATATTGTTGTTTTCAGAAATTGTCATCCTGGCAACTATCTCATTTTCATAACCCTGCTCTTTTATCAGTTTTAAATTTCTGATGACAGTATCATATGTTCCTTTCCCCCTGCATTCATCAGTGGTTTTTTTATCTCCGTCAATTGATGCAAAAATGGACTTAAACCTGTTTACATACTCATGCCCAAGAGAGTCAAGAAGAGTTGCATTGGTCTGAATAATGTATTTGCAGGGAGGTGCATTGTCCATTATCTCACGAATCAAAGAGCTTTTTAAAAGGGGCTCTCCGCCATAGAATGTCAGGACAGGGTCTTTGTCCTCTGATAAAAATTTGTAAAGACTGTCAAGTGGAAAATTTAGATCACACGGGAATTCATCGTCGATTTCAATTTTTTCAGAGGATTGATCAGGAACAGAGAATATTTTTCCGCGGCAGTACGTGCAGCAGAGATTGCACTCATCTGTAAGAAGAAGAAAATAGTGCACCTTATAACACCCCTAAAAAAAATTATTCTTCAATAAGAATTACTCCGGAATCACCATCTACACAGACTATTGTTCCGTTATTAATATCTGATATTTTTTCTGAAGGCTTATCAACCATCGGAATATCCGCAATAATTGCACCCACGGCAATGATTGTCTCGGCTTCTTCATTTATGATAGCACAGGGAGCCTTGTCATTTCTTTTTAGTGCATAGATAACATATGAGCCGACAGTTGATCCTTTTCCAAAGGGAAATGCGAGAACTTTTCCGGCTATTGACTCTCCCCTGAGCGGATGACCTTCCTCCACAACTATGCCCGTATCCGGATCAACACCAGATAAAAATGAGATTGGTGCACTGCTTTTTAAAAGTGCACCCTTACCTTTGCCTTTTGAGATCCCTCTGCCCTGAATTGTAAAAGACATACCTAATAAATGTTGTAAGATTAAGATATAAAGTAACATGGATGAGACCATATACAATACTCCGGAAGAAAATGATCTATCCAAACTCCGGATTCAGGAATTATATGATCAGGTTGAAGACCTGACAATGAAGGTCGAATTCCTCAACAGAGAGAACGGGCGTCTTGAAAAAGAGACTGTCCAGCTCAGAAAAGAGAACAATCAGTTAAAACGCCCACCACTCTTTGTTGCGGCAATAATAGATGTACTGGACAGCGGAGAGGTTTACCTGCGCCAGCAGGGCAACAATCAGGAATATATTACAAACTCCTCTGAAAACCTTGAAGGCCTGCTGAAGCCGGGAATGAAAGTCGCTGTAAATAATGCACTGTCAATTGTCAGGACAGTTGACAATACATTTGATTCAAGAGTCAGGGTAATGGAGCTTGAAGAGTCTCCTTCAGTTACATTTGCCCAGATAGGAGGCCTTCGTGACGAAATTGAAGAAGTCAGGGAGGCTGTCGAGTATCCGCTGACGCGCCCTGAGGTCTTCGAAAGAATTGGAGTCGAGCCGCCTAAAGGCATTCTTTTGTACGGGCCTCCGGGAACAGGAAAAACACTCATTGCAAAAGCTGTTGCAAATCAGGCAAAAGCAACATTCATCAGAATGTCAGGAAGCGAACTTGTTCATAAATTCATTGGAGAAGGAGCACAGATGGTCAGGGAGCTTTTTGCACTGGCACGTGAAAAAAGCCCTTCAATTATCTTTATAGATGAAATAGATGCAATAGGAAGCATGAGGACACAGGATGGAACATCAGGCAGTGCAGAAGTTCAGAGAACACTTATGCAGCTTCTGGCTGAGATGGACGGATTTGACAACCGGGGCAACGTCAGGCTGATGGCAGCGACTAACCGTGTTGATATGCTCGACCCTGCCCTCTTAAGACCGGGAAGATTTGACAGAATACTTGAGATATCACTTCCTGATGAGAAGGCAAGACTTGAAATAATCAAAATTCACTCCGCAAAACTGAACATGAAGGATGTTCACATCGAAGAATTAATGAAAATTACCGAGAACACAACCGGTGCTGAAATTCAGGCAATATGCCGCGAGGCCGGAATGAATGCAGTAAGAATCAACGCTGATTATGTCACAATGCAAAATTTCACTGATGCGGCACTAAAAGTAAGAAGAAAAACAAAGTCAGACGATATCATGTATATCTGATAAAATGGCGCTTCTCTTTATCCAGAAAAAGGGAGTGGATCTTTATTCAACCCTTTTATCGTCAGAGACCAGCCGCGGAATTCTTCGTTTTTACCGCCCGGTCAAAACAGAGTATGGAATCCTTATTGAAAATGCAACTCTTGGAAATGCACTTTCTCTTGTATCCGAACTGAACTGGTACATAAGGCGCTACATCTCTGATATTTTATTTGAAATCTCTCCCGACCTTTACTGCACACATGCCTTTGCCCTTGACATTTACAGCCGTGAAAAAAAAATGAAGGAGACATGGAATTTTACAAAACTCCTTGGCTTAAAGGATGGATATGTTGCTGATATATTATATATTCAGCCTCATTCATCAAAAGAAGATCATCCTGAGTTTGAAGATCGGACGGACTTAGTATTTGAAGTCTGGTGCAGCGAGGATGAATGGGAAGAAAAGTTTTCAGCATCAGGAGTTTAAAAAAGAAAACTAAAAAATCAGGCAAACATTGCACCGTCAAGGATTTCACGTGCATTGTTTTTGTGATCAATTCCTACTTTTTCTATAGCTTTTATAAAGTCGCTTCTCACAACAGTCTCCCTGTCAGAGCGTATAGCAAACATTCCGGCTTCTGTGCAGATTGCTTTTAAGTCAGATCCCTTCATGCCGCCGGTCAGGTCAGCCATCTCGTTTAAGTCAACGCCGTCATCCACACTCATTAACTTTGTATGAATTTTTAGTATTGAATATCGGCCTGCTGTATCAGGTTCGGGTATTTCAATTATCCTGTCAAACCTTCCGGGTCTTAAGAGAGCAGGATCTAAAATATCAATCCTGTTAGTTGCACCAATTATCTTTACATCGCCCCTGTCCTTAAACCCGTCAAGATCTGCTAAAAGCTGCATTAGTGTCCTCTGGACCTCCCTGTCGCCTGATGTGATGCTTTCAGAGCGGTGAGCTCCTATGGCATCTATTTCATCTATAAAAATTATTGAAGGGGCATCTCTTTTTGCAAGCTCAAATAATTCCCGCACAAGCCTTGCACCCTCACCTATATATTTCTGGACAAGTTCAGAGCCAACCACCCTCATGAATTTGGCATTTGTTTCATGTGCAACCGCACGGGCCAGAAGAGTTTTTCCTGTGCCGGGAGGACCATAAAGTAAAACACCACGTGGAGGAGATATTCCTACCTTTATAAACAACTCGGGTTTTACAAGCGGCAGTTCAACAGCCTCGCGTATCTCTGTAATCTGCTCCTCAAGTCCGCCCACATCAGCATAGGTTTCATCAGGAACATCATCTATTTCCATCCCGTAAATCTGAGAATCAAAAGACTGGGGGAGAATGTCAACAATCGTAAGCGACTGCTGATTAAGAGTGCAGCGGGCGCCGGGCTTTAAATCGGAAGCTTCAATAAAACCGGAAGCACGCACCATAAATTTAGGGCCGGCGCTGGACTGGACAACAAACCTGTTGTCACCGGAAACATCCGTAATTGTGCCGATAATCAAAGGAGGACTCCGAAGTTTTTCCACCTCTGTTTTCAGCTTTCTAATCTCCCTCTCATAGCGAATCTTCTGGTTTTCGATGAATCGCTTTTCGGATTCCACCTGCCTTATCTCTTCTCTAAGCTCCAGGTTTCTGTTTTCAAGACCTGATATCCTGTCAAGGAGATATTTGGTGATGTCATCCTCGGGGCGGGAGTCGGATTTGTTCGCCTGACCTTCTGCCATAACCTCTTTCAAATAGTTATATAGGGGTAGTTCAATATATAGATATTTACGATTAATATGTCAGAATGCGAGGTTTGCGGGGAAGTTATCCGCGGAAAACCAATTCTTGTCTCTATTGGCGGGACAAAGATGTCAGTATGCCCAAAGTGTTCAAAACTTGGGACACCTGTCGAACAGCCCGGAAGTGAGATCAGAACTCAGATCTCCGGAAAGATAAAGACAGTTTCTGCAGGACGAACTTCGACAGTACCTAAAAAGCGCACACGTGATGTCTTCGACCTCATGGAAGGAGAAATTGCCGAAGATTTCAGCGAAAGAATCCGCGAGGCGCGTATTGAAAAAGGGATGTCCCAAAAAGATCTTGCTCTTGAGATGAAGGAAAAGGAAGGGCTCATAAAAAAAATAGAGAAGGGTATGATTCCTGAGGATGATGTCAGGAAAAAGCTTGAAGAGACTTTGGGAATCAGTCTTTTAGATTCAGTTGACACAACTGAAAAAAGAGGGAAAACAGGAAGCATCACACCAACACTGGGAGATGTTATGAAATTTAAAAAAGGGAAATAGGAGGGTTTCATGCCTGATATATTTCCAAAAATAATTATCAATTTCAAGACATACGCAGAGAGTTTTGGAAGTTCTGCCCACAATATTGCAAGGGCATCAGAGAATGTGTCAGAGGATTCCGGCATTCTGATTGGGATTGCTCCGGGCTATATGGATATTCATCCCCTTTCAAAACATTTCAGCCTCCCTGTCTATGCTCAGCATATTGACTCTATAAAACCAGGTGCACATACAGGTCACATTCTTGCCGAGGCAGTAAAATCAGCAGGCGCCTTTGGAACACTTATCAACCACTCAGAAAAAAGGCTTACGCTCGCAGATGTTTCAGGCGCTGTCGAATCCGCCAAAAGAGCAAATCTTCAGACTGTAGTCTGTACAAATGATATTTGGACAAGTGCAGCGGCTGCCGCATTTTCACCTGATTTTATTGCAATCGAACCCCCTGAACTAATTGGATCAGGAATCTCGGTTGCAACAGCAGATCCGGCAATAATTGAAAATTCTGTTAAGGCTGTAAAGAATATTAATTCAGCTGTACGGGTTCTTGCCGGCGCAGGGATAAGCACAGGTGACTGTGTTAAAAGAGCACTTGAACTTGGCGCTGACGGAGTCCTTCTTGCATCCGGTGTTGTAAAGGCAAAAGATCCTGAAGAAGTCTTATACAATCTTGTCTCAAAACTCTGATTTTAAAAAAATTTTTTTATTTCTCTATTTTTCCTGAAAAATCTGCTATAATTCAAATTTCTCCAAAATTTTTTCAATGCGTTATCATCCCGATAAGATCATGTTTCGTAATAACTCCGGCAACCTTTCCTTTTTCAGATACAAGTATTGCATGATGATTATGAAGCAGATGAATTATTGTATCCATTGATGTCGATTTGGGAATTGTCGGAAAACCGTCCTCCATAAAATCAGATACAATATGCGCCTGTATCTTCTGAATTCTCCCCTCATCCATTGCATTGATTATAGCAGATTCAGATATGCAGCCTACAGCAACACCTTTTTCAAGAACAGGTATCTGTGATATGCCATAATTTTCCATAATCGAAACTGTTCTGGCAAGAGTTTCATTTACCTGAACACTTATTACCGGACTGTGCATCATATCACCGGCAGTAATTACTGATATCTCCTCCCTGTTTAAGACATCAACAATTTTTTTATAGGTGCTCACTCTTGGATCAACTGTTCCTGACTCTATTCGTGCTATCATGGACTGGCTAAGACCTGTTTTTTCAGCAACCTGAGACTGGGTCAGCCCAAGTTCAATTCGCTTTTCCCTAATCTCACCTGAATCCGGAATATGCATTGTGATTACTGATAGTAATTTATAGAATATAAGATGTATTGGCAAAAACAGGAGAATTCGTATTTTGTGAATTTTACTAATTAACTGAAGTATTTCCAAAATCTCTATGCTATCCGATAAAATGAATATAATAATTTTGCAAAACAGTCTTTCTTAATATCTGAGTGGGAGTAGTAAGCCCCATTCTGTTCATTGCGGCATTCAGCTGTCGCGCCATACCCGGGGCCGGCCCGGAAATGCCGTATATGCCCCTGTTCTGGCTTGCACCCGCAGGGATTCACCGTTCCATCGTATCCTCATACCTACTAACGCTTCAGCAGTTTAAAACCTGCATCATAAACTACGGAAATGAGGCCGTATCGTTTCTGTGTCAGAGCCGTGACTCTCGCCACCCGCACTTGAATGCGGCTGCGTATCCGGCCGGAGTGGGGACTTTCCTCAGCGGCAAATAGATGCCACCGTCAGCCGCACTCTCCCTCTCAATCTTATTATTGTCAGCACACAATATATACAGGTAATGATGCTGCTTTGTGAAGAGGATGGAAAGGCTGCCGTGTGTCTTGCAAGAAAATCAATTGAAAAATATATTGCAGACAGAGAAATCACCTGTCCCAAACTGCCTTCAGTATTTGCTGAGGAGCGCGGAGTTTTTGTAACACTCACAAAATACGGAGAGTTAAGAGGCTGCATAGGATATCCGTATCCCATCCTGCCGCTTTTTGAGGCAATCAGGGATGCGGCAGTCTCTGCCGCTACAAAAGATCCAAGATTCCCGCCGGTTCAGCAGGATGAGCTTGAAAGCATCACTCTCGAAGTAACAATCCTTACAAAGCCAGAGCCCCTTTTGTGTCCGGCAGAAGAGAGGAGTCAAAAAATTGAAATTGGCCGTCACGGACTTATTATTCAGGGCAGAGGGCACGCCGGACTTCTGCTTCCGCAGGTGGCTACAGATTACAAATGGACGTCAGAAGAATTTTTAAGCCATACATGCCTCAAAGCAGGACTTTTTAAAGACTGCTGGAAGGATAACAGTTATGAGCTTCTTACTTTTGAGGGGCAGATTTTTTCAGAAAATAAGAGGATAGCATGAGCATCAGTTTTGAGGTAGTCCACAAGGATATCATGGGAAGAGCCGGCAAATTGAAAGTCGGCGATAAAATAATAAAAACACCACTTCTTCTTCCGGTAATAAATCCCCACATACAGCTAATAAAACCGGAAGAGATGCAGAAACTCGGTGTTGAGGCACTAATTACAAATGCATACATATTCAGCAAAAGCGAGGAATTCCGCGAAAGGGCAATTAGAGAAGGCCTTCATAAAGTCCTGAATTTCAGTGGTGTTATTATGACTGACTCAGGTGCTTTTCAGCAGTCTGTTTATGGCGATGTCGGCTTTACAAATTCCGAGACAGTAAATTTTCAGCGTTCTATAGGAAGTGAGATTATTGTCCCGATGGATATCGCCACATCTCCGGACAAATCATTTGAGGAGGCTGAAGAAGAGCTTTGTGTTACAATGGAGCGGATAAAGGAAGCTCTGACAATAATAGATGACGGCCATCTCTGTGCACCTGTTCAGGGCGGAATTCATACAGAGCTTAGAAAGCGTGCAGGAAAGGAAGTCAAAGACTTAAATATTGTATTCTGTCCGATAGGAGCTGTTGTTCCATTAATGGAGAGCTACCGCTACAAAGAGCTTGTAAGGGTTGTAATGGCAGCAAAATCAGAGCTTTCACCTTCATCATGCATTCATCTTTTTGGTGCAGGTCACCCTTCCATGTTTGCACTCGCTGCCGCAATGGGGTGCGATGTGTTTGATTCAGCCGCATATGCACTCTATGCAAGAGAGGGCAGATACATGACACCACAGGGAAGCTACAAGCTTGAGGAATTAAACGAGCTCCCGTGTGCATGCGAGGTCTGCAGGACACACACAGCAGAAGAGCTTAAAAAATCACCTGATAAGGAAAGACTGCTTGCATATCACAACCTGTATGTGACACTTGCCGAGATATCAAGAATCAGGCAGTCAATTCTTGACGGAACACTATGGGAGCTTGTCGATGAACGGTGCAGAAACCACCCGAGACTTCTGGAAGGATACCGTGAACTCTTAAAATATACAGAACAGCTTGAGAAAGCAGACAGGATTACAAAAAGACGCTTCTTTTACAGGGGAAGCGAAAGCTGCATGCGAACAGAGGTCAGCCGCTATCATGAAATGGTCAAAAGGCTTCCTGCAGAAGGCAAAGTTCTGATTTCGTTTGATGATAAGAAAAGATCAGGTTATGATTCAGTCTTTTTATTCAAACCTCCGTTCGGACCATACCCGTCTGATCTAAAGGAGACATTTCCAATCGGGCAAAGCGAAATTCCGGGGTGGGATAATGATATGGTTAAGTCAGGATGCATAGGTATTTTAAACCTGATTTTATCAAATGAATCGTCAGAATTTTTTATTGCATGTGATGAAGAATTAAAGGCATCAATATCTGATGAGCTTGAAGATGTAAAAAACAGGTTTTCATATGTTTGAAGCAGTAAAAAGAGACGGCCTTGCAAGAACAGGCCTATACACAGATAAATCAGGCGAAATTTTCAATACTCCTGCAGCGGTTGATGCAGACAAAATCTTCCCTGATATTTTAGAGCATGAATTTTCAAACATTCCGCTTTTTGCTAATAAGAAATTTGTGGATAATTCTTCTCAGGAATATAAGGATATCATATTCATCCATCCTGAATCAGAAAACAAAGGATCATCCGGAGACTGCCTTATAGCTGCAAACTGGCACACAATTCTTGAAAATCCAAAATATTATGTTGAGCTCCTTTTGAAGATGAAAGCTGCCAATCCGTCTGACACAGCCTGGTATGCACCTGCATGCGCACTTCCGTCAAACGCAGCTTCACTTATCAGTTCAGGATTTGACATATTTGACTACAGGGCTGTTGACTTAAAATCCGCACAGGGCATATTCTGTACTGCTGACGGAGAATTCCCTGCTGAGGAATGGTTTGAAAAAGGGCTTTGCAGATGCAGCGGATGCATTAAGGGCAGTCTTTTTGAGCACAACAGAAATGCACTTGAAACAGAGATAGAAACTGTTAAGAGCTTTTTAAGGGACGGGCATCTAAGAGAACTTCTTGAGCGCCGCTGCAGAAACACCGCATCACAGGTTTCCATACTTCGCCTTTTTGATAAGTCCTATGATTTCATTGAACCTCGTGTTGCTGTATCCAGAAACAAAAGACTTTATGCAAATTCAGGTGAATCGCTCAAAAGGCCTGAAGTCAAAAGATTTGTAGAGCGTGTCATAGAAAGATTTGTTCCTTCAAGGACTGATATTGCGATTCTTATTCCATGCTCTGCAAAAAAACCCTATTCAGCTTCACAGAGCCACATGAAATTCCAGTCAGCAATTCAGAACAGGGCTCATGAAATTATTATTACATCACCTCTTGGAATCGTTCCAAGGGAGCTTGAAAGAATTTATCCGGCAGGACATTACGATGTCCCTGTAACGGGCTACTGGGACGGAGAGGAAAGGGCATTTATTACTGATGCTATTGCGCGATATTTTGTAAAGAACAGGTATGAAAAAGTGTTTGTTCACCTTGACGGCGACTCTTTTGAAATCGCAAAGGCTGCACTTGAACGATCAAATACAGAATATGAATGCACTGCAACTGAGAGGCTCACCTCTAATGAGTCGCTTAAAAAAATTGATGAGGCGCTAAAATTCAGCAAAAAAAAGGGTCCGAATCTTATCAAAGGCACATTGTCATACCAGTTTGGTTTTGATGCCGATACATCAAATCTTCAGCTCAAGGGCAAATTCCTCCGTGAAAAAGTGATAATGGGTAAAAAGCAGTTATTTTCACTGGACCCTGAAACAGGATTTATGCGTCCGACTTTTGAAGGATGGAGTCTGATTGAATCTGGATACAGGGTTTACATTGACAATTTTATCCCTCAGGGAGATATTCTCGCACCAGGAGTTGTAAACTGCGACCCTTCCATACGCGAAGGTGATGAGGTCTTTGTAATCGGAGAAAAGGCAGTTGCAACCGGACGCGCCGCTATGGGTGCATCGGAAATGTGCTCTTCAAAGAGAGGAGTTGCTGTCCGGGTGCGTAAAGTAAAGAAGTTGAAAGACTAAATAATAATCACAAATTTTGTTTTTGGAGTGACACTATTGGCATATAAAATTGAAAAGGCAGCAGAGATTGCCGATAATATTTTTGAATTCTGGATAAATGCCCCGCATGTATCAAAAAACGCTCAGGCTGGGCAGTTTGTTGTAATACGAATTGATGAAAAGGGGGAACGAATCCCTCTTACAATCTCAGCTGCAAAAGGCAGCCTGATAAGAATCGTTTTCATGGGAGTTGGAAAGACCACCAGATTTCTCTCAACACTAAAGGAAGGTGATTCTGTTCTGGATGTGGCAGGACCTCTTGGCCATCCCAGTGAACTTAAAAGATGGGGCAATTGCGTTTTAATAGGCGGCGGTGTTGGAATTGCATGTCTTCCAATCCTTGCAAAAGCCCTTAAAGCAGAGGGAAACCACGTCACAGGAATAATAGGTGCAAGAAATGAAAAGCTGTTATTACTGTCAGATGAGCTTGCAGAAGACTGTGATGAGCTTGTTATCTGCACAGACGACGGAAGCAGGGGATTTCACGGATTTCCGGCAGACATCTTAAAGAAAAAATTAGATGAGGGGAAAATTGACTGCGTCTGGATTACCGGCCCTGCAATCATGATGAAGATTACATCAATGGCAACAATACCAAGCAAAACAAAAACATTTGTGAGTTTAAATCCAATTATGGTCGATGGAACAGGGATGTGCGGATCGTGCAGGGTTACTGTCGGCGGTGAGACCAAGTTTGCATGTGTTGACGGGCCGGAATTTGATGCACATCTTGTTGACTGGGATGAGCTGATGAACAGGCAGAGAATTTATCCGGCTCTTGAAAAAGAGTCGCTTGAAAAATTCAATGAACACCACCACCATTGCAGATGTGGAGAGCACAGCCATGAGTAAACGTGATGCAGCTGAAAGAATTAACGACTTTTTAGAGGTTGATGAGGGACTCTCAGAAGTGAATGCGGTTTTGGAGGCAACAAGATGCATGGAATGCGTACGTCCGGCCTGTGTCAAAGGATGCCCTGTAAATATTGATATCCCCGGATTTATTGCGGCAATTGCAGAACGGGATTTTAAGAAAGCTGCAGAGATTATTAAATCAGAAAATATGCTTCCTGCAATCTGCGGCCGCGTTTGTCCACAGGAAAACCAGTGCGAAGGAAAATGTGTCCTTGGCGTTAAAGAAAAGCCTGTAAAAATCGGTGCTCTGGAAAGATTTGTTGCAGACTGGGAAAGGCAAAACGGAGTTGTCACACCCAAAACTGAAAAGCCGACAGGAAAACGTGTTGCAGTTGTCGGTTCAGGACCTGCAGGAATAACCGCGGCAGCAGAGCTTTCACGCTCTGGACACTCAGTAACAATCTTTGAATCTCTTCATGCAGCAGGAGGAGTTTTAACCTACGGAATTCCGTCATTCCGCCTTCCAAAAGATATTGTAAAAGCTGAGATTGACCAGGTATTATCACTTGGCGCAGAGCTTAAGCTCAATCACATTGTCGGAAGAAGTGTTTCTGTAAAGGAACTTTTGGCATACGATGCAGTATTTCTTGGAACAGGTGCAGGTCTTCCATCCTTCATGGGAATTGAAGGCGAAAATCTAAATGGTGTATATTCTGCAAATGAATTTTTAACACGCGTGAACTTAATGCACGCTGACAGATTCCCCGAATATGACACTCCTGTCCTGAAAGGAAATAAAGTCGCTGTGGTAGGAGGAGGAAATGTTGCAATGGATGCAGCCCGTGTTGCAAAAAGAATGGGCGCTGAAGTTTATCTTATCTACAGGCGCCGTGAAGAAGACCTTCCTGCAAGAGAGGCCGAGGTTGCAAACGCAGTTGAAGAGGGAGTACAGTTCTTCTGCTGTGCAAACCCTGTCCGCATCCTCGGAGGACCGGCTGTAACAGGAATTGAGTGTGTCAGGATGAATATGGGAGCTCTTGATGAGAGCAACAGACCATGCCCTGTCCCGTATGAAGGCAAAGACTTTTTATTTACACTGGACGTGGATGTTGTTATTGAAGCCATCGGCCAGAGCCCGAACCCCCTTTTAGTCTCACTAATACCAGATCTTAAAAGAGGAAGAAGAGGAAATGTCATCACTGATGAAAACGGGCAGACATCAATTCCAAATGTATTTGCCGGCGGAGACATAGCAACCGGTGCTGCAACTGTAATAGAAGCGATGGGAAATGCAAAAAAAGCATCATCTGCAATCAATGAGCTTTTAAAGAATTAATCCACCTTTTTTTACATAAAGACTGCAAGATAAAATCTTTTAAGCAGAATCAGATAATTTTAGATTTAAATTTTTTTTATTTCTGATTGGAATAAATCAGAAAATGATATGCAAAAATGCAGGCTAACTAAAAAATTGAACCAAAAAATTTATTTATCCCATTTATTTATCCCAGTTCATCCCAGGATGTCTGTTTTCTGTATATTAAAAAGCCTACAATTGCAATTACTGCAATTATTCCAATAATTAAAAATATGCCGGCACCGCCAACATCAGGAATAATTCCTCTGCTTACTTCTGCATACAATGTCTGCGCTGAAGACAAAGCCTCTTCAGCTTTTGTACTGGCAGTCTCTGCAAGTGTATATGCCTGAGGATAGTTCTTGTCATTCATTAGTGACCTGGCAGAATTCAGGGATGACTGTGCAGACTCAACCTTTGTTTCAATATTAATAACACGTGCATCGTTTGTCAGACTGCGGTTTACCTTAAAGTCGGTTATGTAAAAAGCAACACTGTTTATTGTTGACTGCGCCTCATCGATTGATTTCTGCGCCCACGCCTGGTTTAAGAGTTTTTCTGCATCTGCAATGAGTGTCTGGGCATCACCAAGAAGAGTATTTGCATCAGAATAAGAAGCTGTTGCAGACTGCACCCATTTTTCTCTTGCAATATCATATTTTGCCTGAGTGGAGGCTGTATCAACACCTGCTTTTAGTTTGTCCTCGATCTGCGTTTTTAAATTACCAAGGTTTGTCTCAACAATATCTCTTAATTTTTCAATATCGTCCGGATTTACAACAAGTTTTTCCTCAACAAACTCATCCTGAATGATGTTTCCGTTCTGATCAAACTGCGTGAATCTGAAGAAATCAATATCTCCTGTACTTTCAACTGATGGAACCTTGCCCTGGAGATCAAATGCCAGACTTATCTCATTGGAATCTGCCGGATATTCAAGCTGAAATCCGTCTATTCGGATAAAGGCTTTTGAAACTGTTGTCGCTGGCGGCTGGTTTCCATTCTGAATTATTCTGTACTCCCATACAACATCCTCAAGCCCTGTTGAGGCTCTAAGGGAGTGTGAACCGGGAAATGTCGAACTGCCGCTGCTTGTCAGGAGAACGTTTATGCTCATTGACACTTTGTCTCCGGGAGCATATGAGCTCTTATCCGGAGTTATTGTTACAACCGGTTCATTGAAATTTTCTGCTGATACTGAATGCACAAAAAAAAGTGCAAAAATTAAAAAGACCAAAAAGATTACTTGTTTTTTCATAACTGCCTCACTCAAACAACGGATCAATTTCTTCGTTGTCGAACATCGTAACACGACGCTCTTTGGATTTTATAACATCCTCTTTTGTTTCTTTTGCTATTTCAAGAAGTTCTCTTATACGCGGCGCATCACCAATTGATGCAAGAATTACAACAGCTGCAATTTTTGAGCTTTCAGTCGGATAGTCTCCGCCTCTTACCTCAACACCGGCAATATTCTCTTCAACCCATGATTTGGATTTTTCAACACCTTTTCTGTCCATCTCATCAGGCGGTCCTGCAATAAGAACAAGAGCGCGTTCAGCTGTGGTATAGTCACACGGAAGTGTGAGACGCCCAAGCATCGCACGCCTTACAAGCCCGATAATCTTTGCAGACTTGTCTTCGCCTGTTAAAACTTCCTCGGTGTTCTCCTTCTTTTTTACAGAGAAGCCGCCAAGGAATCCTTTCTTGTTTTTAACACTCTCTGTTACTTTCTCGCTTATTGCATATCCTACAGAGCTTACACCGCCGCCGCGCAGGGTATTGATGATTTCACTTGAGTCTACAACCATCTCACCAACGCCGGTTTTTCCTACCTCTCCGGCACGGAATAAAACACCAAAACGTCTTACAATCTCATTGTTAAGACGTTCATATGCGCTTCTTACACTTTCTCCCTCGTTTTTCCAGGCACTGTTATCAAATATAAATGTATTATCAGCCTCATTAACGAGTGTTGAAAGACTTCTCGCTGCATTGTATGAATACAGCCTTCCTTCCTCAGGCGCGGGCAATATGCCTAATGCATATACGGGCTCACGATAAATTCGCTTTAGATGGCGGCACAGAACCGGTGAACCACCGGAGCCTGTACCTCCTCCAAGACCTGCACAAACAACAAATGCATCGATATCATGAGTACCTCTTGTATCAATGGTATTGATTATGCTGTCAATCTCATCCGCTGTAATTTTGGCGCCGGTTACATTATCTGTACCAACACCATGACCTTTTACAACGGTCTGGCCAATAAGAATGCGGTCACGCAGTTCTATATGTTTAAGACCCATGAGATCGGTTCTTGCAGTATTAACCGCAATTCCCCTAAAGCTTCGGACAGGGGCTTTCTTATCCTGTTCGATAAACATATCGACTATTTTGCCCCCGGCCTGGCCAAATCCAATGAAAAAGACTCTCATTTATTAAAACACCATCCAGTGGAGTGAAGATTATTTTCCCGTTACTTCAGGATATAAAAATGTATTAATTCATTACTTCAAAAACTTTCTTATGTTTCTATATAAATTTCCAAAAAAAAGCTCATGAGTCAGGCTATTATCTGCTAATAATCAATTTTAAGATTTATCATTAAATGATCTTTTTTTAAATTTTTAAATTGCATTAATTTGTTTTACAGATTAACTAAAACATTGTTTTTTCCCAAATTTGAAATACACAGGGCATTGTCAATTCAGCCTTTTTTCTGATAAAAAAAATTTCAATCAATGATAGTTTCAAAAATTTCTTTTTTTATAATTTTACCAGACAACAAATCTCATTGCCATAACAATTTGGCTTTTCCAATCAAAAGCATGAAATGCTCTGCAATAAAATGTAATATTAATGGATATCTGCATAATAGGTGGAGGATTAAGCGGCCTGACTGCGGCATACAATCTTGCCGGCAGAGCAGGTATTAACATAACAATACTTGAAAAAAGAGAGAAAACAGGAGGATGCCTCTCATCTTCAAAAGCAAAATCAGGATATGTTGAGGACTTCTATCATCACTGCTTTTCCGGGGATGAAAATCTCTTTGAGCTATTAAAATCACTTGGGATTTATGATGAACTTGAATGGCTGTCAGGAAGCACTGGTTATTATGCTGACGGCAGAATCTATCCTCTTACAACTCCCCTTGAAATATTAAAATATCCGCTTCTTTCAATTGCGGATAAAGCAAGACTCGGAATTCTTACAATAAAATCCAGGGGATATGATATCTCATCACTCGATGATAAATCCGCAAAGGATTTTATTATTGAGAAATGCGGAAAAAGTGTTTATTATTCTTTCTTTGAACCACTTTTAAACAGCAAATTTGGCAATATGAAAGAGTCTGTATCAGCTGCATGGCTGATGTCCAGAATTGCCATCCGCTCTGACAGAAAAACAGGCGGAGAAAAACTTGGCTACCTGAAAAATGGTTATAATTCACTTATAGATTCACTCACAAAAGAACTGGAGAATTCAGGGTGCATTATAAAAAGCGAAACTCCTGCAGAAAAAATAACCTTCAAAGACTCAAAATGGGAAGTAAACGGAATACCTTTTGATGTAGTGATTTCAACAATAAGCCCTTCATCACTTGAAAAAATAAGAGGAAATTCTCTTGCTCCGATTCCCTACCAGGGCGCAGCCTGCATGACAATCGGGCTTGAAAAGGAAGTTACAGAAGGTATATACTGGCTCAATATGAAAGACAATGCTCCTTACGGGGCAGTAATAGGCCACACTAATTTTGTTTCACCAAAAAGATATGGAGAGCATATCGTCTATCTTGCATCATACTTTGAAGGCAGGCCAAAAGAAAACCTAAAAGAAATTATGATTGAAGACTTCTGCAGGCGTTTTAATGTCAGAAAAGATGAACTGAACTGGTACAGGCTCAGTATAGAGGAATTTGCAGGGCCGGTTTATATAAAGGGATATAGAAAACTTGTACCTGATTATGAAAAAGACGGCATTTTCCTTGCCGGAATGTTTTCACTTTCCAATTATCCGGAGAGAAGTATGGAAGGCTCAATAATTGCAGGCAAAAATGCTGCATCCAGATTAATGGAGAAATACAATAATGAATGAACCCGGACTTAGTGTTGTATTGCCTGTTTTCAATGACAGAAAATCACTCCAAAAGGCTATTCCTGAGTCACTCGCCGCTCTTGAGAAGATAACAGATTTGTTTGAGCTGATAATTGCAGAGGACAACAGCACCGACGGAAGCCGTGAGCTTGTATGTGAATGGGAAAAACGTGATGAAAGGGTTAAATTAATCCACAGCGACGAAAGGCAGGGCCGCGGCAGGGCATTAAACAGGGCATTTTCAGAAGCCCGCGGAGATATTGTCTGCTATTATGATGTCGATCTTGCAACAGGCATGGAGCACTTAAAAGAGCTTATTGATTCAATAAGAAATGGTGCAGATATTGCAACAGGCTCACGTCTGATGCCGGATAGCAACATAGTAAGAACTGCAGATCGTGAAATTGCAAGCAGAGGATACAATTTTCTTGTAAGGCTTATTCTGAGGAGCAGACTGCATGATCATCAATGCGGATTCAAGGCATTCAATAAAAAAAGACTCATGGATTTAATTCCTTATGTCTCTGCAAAACACTGGTTCTGGGACACTGAGGTTTTGGTAAGAGGGCAAAGGGCAGGATACAGCATATATGAATTCCCTGTCCGCTGGCAGACAGGACAGGGAACTACTGTCAGACTTGGGGATGTCTTTTCAATGGGCATTGATATTCTTAAACTGTGGTGGCAGCTTAGATGAATTACAAAAAGGCAGGTGCAGTTGCAATACCTACACTGATAGCGGCAGGTATTATTATCTATATGCTATGGCGTGTGTGGGATGATCTTTTAATTGCATTAAAAACGGCCATACCGTCATTTCTACTACTGGCAATCCTTATCTGTATCGCTGCCTGGTTCCTCAGAGGATTTCGGTATCAGTATATCTTAAAAAAACTTGAAGTTATCATTGATGTCTGGAAATCGACTGCATGCATATATGTTTCACAGACTGCAAACCTGATTATTCCTGCAAGACTTGGTGATCTTGTGCGCCTGTTTATTCTAAAGAACATTGCAGGTGCAACTTACTCACGCGGCCTCTCTTCAATTGTCGTGGAACGTTTTTTTGATGTATTTACAATAGCACTTTTAGGTGCAATAGTTCTGCCATATGCACTTGAGATGCCCAAGTGGTTCTCATCAGTAATCTCAGCAGCACTGGCACTCTGTTTTATTTTCATGCTCCTAATTGCACTGTTTGGAAATTTAAAGACAGAAAACAAGTACTTAAAAATTATCCTGAATCTTATCTCTGAGATTAAACAGGCATCACTTAATCTTTCTGCATTAGCAGGAATTGGGTTTTTATCAATAGTCATCTGGATTTTTGACTGTATTGTCTGCTACGTCATTGCACTTATGTTCAACACAAACATTCCTTTTGTTACGATAATCCTTGCAATAGTAATAGGAAATCTTGTAAAGGCTGTTCCTCTCACTCCGGGAGGTGTGGGTACATACGAGCTTGCAGTTGCGCTGACTCTTGAAGTATCAGGGACACCTGCTGCGATTGCAACACTAATTGCAGTAATAGATCATCTTGTTAAAAATCTGGTCACTCTAATCAGCGGAATAATATCCCTATATGTTTTCGGAGAATGGGCATTTGATCTTTTCAAACGCGCTTTTTCACGTGGAATAGATAAAGGTGAGATCGTTTGAACCCGGAAATGCAGTTTTTCTCAATTATTATCTGGATAATAATTATTAAATTTCTGCAGTTATCAGTATGGCCCCTTTTAAAAAAGCCGGCCGGTGATTTTTCATACGGAATTTCATATCCGGCATCCCTTTTGCTGTTTACACTTATTTCATGGTATTTTGGTCTTTTAAATCTGCCTTTACATCTATCACTTGTAATATTTGCAGCAGCATTTCTATATTTTTTAAGCAAAGGAGAATATTCAAAGGATGAAATTCTGAAAAATCTAAGATGGGATTTTGTTTATTTCCTTTTGTTTTTGCTAATGCTTGAAGTAAGATATTTGAACCCTTCAATATCATATGCAGAAAAATTCATGGATCATGCATTTCTTGCATCCATCATGATAAATCCCGCAATTCCTCCGGCTGACCCGTGGTATGCAGGAAGAAGCCTGGATGTATATTATTATCTCGGACACTGGATGTTTGGAGCCATAGGAATAATTTCAGGGATAAAATCAACAGTTGTTTTCAATCTGATTCTTCCATCGGTTTTTGCAAACCTGGGACTCTCTTTATATGCAGCAGGAAAACTTCTGCTTAGAAAATTTCAATGGCTTCCGGTAATGACCCTTTTTATAGTAAATCCGGCCTTTATCTACCACATAATATTAGGAAAAAATTTACAGAATGTTATCTGGGACAGCACAAGAACAATAGACGCCGCAATTACGGAATATCCTCTTTTTTCAATGCTCTGGGGAGATCCGCATGCACATGTCATATCACTTTTTAACCAGGCATTTTTTTTGTTCCTCTTAATATTCTGCTATCAGAAATGGAATGAATCTGATAATAAAACAAAATGGATTCTTGCAGCACTTCTTTCTTTAAGCCTTGGCTCAATGCCTCTTATTAATACCTGGGATGTTTTGATATATGCTCCCGTTTTGCTTCTCTTCGGAGTCCTGATATTCCAAAAAGCAGAAAACCAAAAGATTGAAAAATTCATAGATACCATCCCCATCAGAATTTTAATTTTTGTTCCGGCTCTTTCAGTATTAATGTACCTTCCATATTATCTCATGCTAAACGCTGAAGGAGTGGAAGGGCTTGGAATTGTTCATCAGCCAACAGATCTTTTCCCTTTTATTCTTGTTTACGGATTTTTCCTTGCAGTTTTATACCTTGAATGCATAAAAGATCTCAGACAGAGGCCTTACCTTCTGGCATTATGCATTCCATTTATAATCGCCGGATTTACAGGTGCAGGATTATGTGCAGTTCCTGCCGCTGCACTGATTATCAGAAAAAACAGAACATCACAGGACATACTTGCAGCGCTCGGGCTTTTGATAATTGTTCTATCGGAAATTATCTACTTAAAGGATAATTTGGGTGAGATGTATTTCAGAATGAATACTGTCTTTAAATTTTCAATTATTGCATGGATGATGCTTGGAATATCATCATTTGTATTCATCGGAAAATTCCTGGAGAAAAAATACCCCGATGTTTCAAAACAAAATTTGAGCAGGAGAAAAATCTTTTTCTCAGGCATTATCATCTGCTCAATACTAATAGCCCCGGTTATTGTCGCGGACATGAACTACGGCTATGGCGGAAAGACACTCGATGGCATGGAGTGGCTCAAAACACATCACCCATATGATTATTTGGCAATTGAGCACCTCAATGGTCTTGAGAAAAGCATATCAATAGTAGAGGCAGAAGGCGGAGATTATACATATTATTCAAGAATTTCTGCATTTACAGGGTATCCGACAATTATTGGAATGCCTTTCCATGAGCAGATGTGGAGGGGTGACAATGCACTTATTGGTGAAAGAATGGCGGATGTGAAAAAAATCTATGAAAACCCGGATGAATGCATAAAGCTTATGAAAAAATACGGGATGACTCACATATACATTGGAAAATCAGAAGAGGAAAGATATAATGTGAATCTTTTATATTCTCAACTGACAGTTTTTTATCAGAATGAAGGTGCAGTAATATATGCGCTTAAACAGGCATAATCATCTTAATTTTAAAATAGAAGACGTTCTTTAAAATATCATTATTCAAATCCTGAATGAATTTCAAAAACCTTTATCCCTTTTAATGATGAATTAATATAGCTACATCAATCGCTGACTGATGAGTGATGAAGGAGTAACTCTGATTCAAAATAACCAAAAGAGTATTTGATGCTCTTTTGGCTCTTTGCTCCTGAATGAGGTGAGTTATGTCAAAAGTATACGCTAAATTTGAAGTTCCTGATGAAATTCAGAACAAGGCACTTGAAGTTCTTGAAGTCGCAAGGGACACAGGAAAGATTAAGAAAGGATCAAACGAAGCAACAAAAGCTGTGGAAAGAGGAATCGCACAGCTCGTTTTAATCGGCGGCGACGTTGAGCCTGAGGAGATTGTAATGCACCTTCCGGCGCTCTGTGACGAGAAGCAGTGCCCGTATGTTATTATTAACCAGCAGAATGATGTTGGTGCAGCAAGCGGACTTGAAGTAGGCTCAGCAGCAGCAGCAATTGTAAAACCTGGTAAGGCAAAAGAACTCCTTGACGAAGTACTCGGTCAGATAACCGAACTTAGAAAGTAAGGTGAGGATTTATGGCAGATGCAACGCCGGCAGAAGTTATTGAGATTATCGGTCCGACAGGAATGCACGGAGAAGCTTTCCAGGTCAAATGCCGTATTCTTGATGGCTCAAACAAAGGAAGGATTATAACCCGCAATACAGTCGGGCCAATCCGTGAGGGCGATGTGCTTATGCTCATCGAAACCGAACGTGAAGCTAAAAAATTGTCGAGGCGCTAAATATGGTTGATACATTTGTATGCTCATTCTGCGGAGAGCAGATTGAGCCCGGAACAGGGAAGATGTTCGTCAAAAAAGACGGGTCAATCTTTTACTTCTGCAGCTCAAAGTGCCAGAACAACTACCGCCTTGGAAGAGTTCCGCGCCGCGTAGCCTGGACAGCTGCAGGCAGAAAGGCTCTTGGAAAGGAGTGATCCTTAATGGATCAGACATTTTTAATGATCAAACCCGACGGTGTCCAGCGCGGACTCATCGGGGAGATTGTTGCACGCTTTGAAAAGAAAGGCCTTAAGCTTGTTGCGGCAAAATTTGAGATTCTTCCTGAAGATCGTGTAATGGAGCACTACGCTGAACATAAAAGCAAACCATTCTTCCCCGGACTTAAATCATACATCATGAGCGGACCGTGCTTTCTGATGGTCTGGGAAGGAAAGAATGTTGTATCAGTCACACGCCAGATGATTGGAGCAACCAATCCAACAGAAGCACTCCCCGGAACAATCCGCGGAGACTTTGCGCTTGAGATTGGAATGAATGTAATTCACGGCTCTGACTCCAATGAAACTGCAAAGCGTGAGATTGCAATTCACTTTAAAAAAGACGAAATCACCTCCTACGAAAGAGCAGATGAGAAATATCTCTACGAGTAATCTTTCACACACAATGTGCCTTAAATAAAAAAACAGGCACCTTTTTTTATAGATTTTTTTGGGGAAGTCATACAGAAAAGTATGCCTGATAATAATTAAGGCAGGAAAAAAAACGGTTTAAAATTATCAATTCCCTAAAATAATTCATTCCAAAGGAAAAAAACTGTTGAAAAATTTATTTTAATAAGCTCTTTTAGCCTGAATAATCAAAACCCTTTATCAGGCCCATCAAGAACACAATTACAGCCATAATCTCAAGACGGCCGATCCACATTGCAAAAATAAATACAATTTTGCTGAAAGGAGTAAGGTCAGGAGTTACAAAACCAGAACTAATTCCGTTGTTGCATATCGCTGTAACAATTTCAAACATTACATGGCTTGTATCAACAGAAGGCGACTCAAAGTGCATTATTATTATTGCTGAAAAGAAAATCACCATAAGATAAAGGATAATTATCAGCATATTTCTGGATACTTCTGCCTCGGCATCTGCTTTTTGTACAATCTTTCCACCGTGTCTGAATGGGACAATTACCTTTGAACTGACAAAAGACCTTTTAAACCACCATACAATGCCTCTGTATGCCAGGGCAATCCTTGAAAGTTTTATGCCTCCTGAAGTACTTCCTGAAGAGCCTCCAATAAACATCAGAAGTAAAAGGAATAATACTGAAACAGGCGCCCAGGTATTTGGCGAAGATGTCTGAAACCCTGTGCTTGTAACACCTGCAACCGCCATAAAAATACCCTCACGTATTGCAGTTGCACTGTCAAGACTATTAAACCAGAAGAGATCAGCAGAAATAACAAAAAATCCGATAACAATTAAAATGAATAACAGCCATGCCTGTTCGTCATGAAAAAGGCTCAGTTTTTTCTTATAATACATAAGGTAGTAAATCTTAAATGGAAGAGCCCCTGCAATCATAACTGGAATTATAAGCATTTCAAGAAGCGGACTATTGTAATAAGATATTCCGGCTGAGTGAACCGTAAAGCCGCCTGTTGAAATAGCAACCATAGCAATATTTACAGCGTCCCATAAAGGAACTCCGGATATCAGAATTACAAGAACAGATGCAAATGTTAAAATCAGGTAAATTTTCCACATTTGAAAGCCCTGCTGGACTACACTGGGCATGAAAGCCTCAGTTCTTCCTTCAGAGCGATAAAACCGGGACGGATTAAGACCAGTCCTTGAAAGCATTACAACTGTAAACGCCACAATTCCAAGACCCCCCAGCCACTGCATAAGAGACCGCCAGAAAAGAAGCGTATATGGCGTTGAATCCACATCAGGAATCATTGTAAGGCCGGTATCAGTCCATCCCGACATTGCCTCAAACACTGCATCAAGATATGGCATTCCTATTCCAAGTGAAAAAGGAATAGCACCGATAAAGGCACACAAAAGCCAGATTAACGCTACTGAAAATAATGCCTGGCTTAATTTTGCCTCCCTTTGATTCTCAGGAAACATTAAAAAAAAAGTTCCCAGAATATATAATATAACAGGAACAAGCGCCATCGGGATAATCATGTCCCATTCATTATAGATAACAGCCACAATAAGCGGAACACATGTTCCAAAACTAATGAAGCGAAGGACATTTCCAAGGTCATCTGCGATTACTGAAAACTGTTCTATTCGGTTCATTTAAGATACCTTTTCTAGGTCTACTGCCTGCCTATAAATCCTTTTGGATAATAATCTGAATATTAGAGCTCTAAAAATTTTTCAGCCAATCAATTGACGGATGATACAAAGCTACAGCCGGATAATAAGACATGACTTTAGACACATAATACTTGTATCAAATGATTTAAAAAAAGATTTATTTTTTGTTTGCCCACAGGTTATGGATATTGCAGTATTCTATTGCCTTAACATCCGCATTTGTGCACGGGAAATAGGCTACAGGCTCATCTCCGGGAGAAAGCTGATGAATCATAAGATTATCCCCGTCAATTACTGCAATCATTACAATGTGGTGCTCGGGAGTCATAGGATGAATTGTTGATCCAACAGTCACTTTGATGCCTGAACCGCTTTTTTCAACAACAGGTACATGCTTTTCATTCTTGAAATCTGCCGTCTGTTCAGAAAGAAGCTTCATTGGTGCATCACAGCACACAAGATTCCCCTTTCCTGAATCAAGAATCAAAATTGTATTTCCACACTTCTCACATTTGTATATTTCAGCTTTTTCTGTCAATTTTTTCACCTTCCGGTTATTTTTAAATGATGCTGTGTTCCTTATGCTTATTTAAGATATCGTCGGCAAGAGTCTCTAAGTCACTGTATGCCGCCTCGTCAGGAAGACCTTTTATATAAACCGGATTTAACACTTCAACATTTAATTTTTTTATCATTTCAGAGAGATCGTTAACAGTCTTTCCGCCCCACCCGTATGAACCGATAATGCTGACAAATTTTGCCTTGGGTTTTAGAATATTTGCTAAAAATGCAATATTTGCTGCTTTTGGATGCGGACCGAAAAGCACTGTTGGAGATGCAATGATAATTGTTGCAGCATCAAGAAGATCCATTGCCAGTCTTCCTGTGTCTGCCCTTCCAAGATCATATGGCCTTACCTCAACCCCTCTTCCAATGAGACACTCTGTTAGGTAATGAACCATCTTTTTTGTACTGCCATGCATCGATACATAAGGAATTATAACCCTGTTTCTTACCTTATCCGAACTCCATTCAGAATATGCATCCAAAATGTACTTTGTATCCTTATACATCGGACCGTGGCTTGGAGCAATTATATCAATCGCATAACCTGAGATCCTGTCAATGTGCTCTTTCACCTTGCTTCTGAAAGGCATCATAATCCCGGCAAAATACCTTTTTGCAAGAATATAATGCATCGGTTCATCATCAACAAAAAGGCTGCCCGTTGCATAATGCGCACCAAAGAGATCACATGAGAACAATATCTTATCCTCCCGAAGATATGTCACCATAGTGTCAGGCCAGTGAACCCATGGAGTTATTAAAAATTCAAGGGTCTTGTCCCCAAGAGAAATGGTTTCACCATCACCAACAACAATTATTCTGAAATCGGGAACCCCAAGGAATGCTTTTAAGAGTTCACTTCCTTTTTGGGATGTGATAATTTTGGCTCCGGGAAATAGCTCAAGAAAAACAGGAATGGCACCGGAGTGATCCTGTTCAGTATGATTTACCACAATATAGTCTATCTTCTTCACATCAGATCTTGCCAGATTTGTTATGAACTCCTCTTCAAATTCCGACTCAACTGCATCTATTAAAGCTGTTTTTTCACTGCCCTGTACAAGATAGGAGTTATATGTTGTTCCGTCAGGAAGGGGCAGGAGATCATCAAACACCTGTCTGTCCCAGTCAATAACACCTACAGAATAAACATTTTTACATATTTCTCTTGCTGTCATTTTTAAATCTCTATAAAACTTGATTTTTGAGCCCCGCATACAGGACAATGCCATTCAGCGGAAATTTCTGAAAACGAAGTTCCGGCTTCTACTCCCTTATCACCCTTCTTTGGATCATATACATGACCACAGATAATGCATTTCATCTTTTTATCTGACATTTTTTATCCCTCTATCTCAATTGGAACAAATTTATCTTTTTTAACACCGCATCTTGGACATCTCCAGTCTTCCGGAAGGTTTTCAAATTCTGTTCCCTTGGGTATTCCTGAACCTGCATCACCTACACGTGAATCATAAACATATCCGCATTTTTCACATTTCCAGACTTTCATAATTAATCCTCATATTACGGGAGTCTAAATTCCCGATTTACTGGTAATTTGTTCAATGTTACTTAATAAACTTATCCTATATCCAAAAAAAATTGCAGAAAAATACAGAAATAAAAAAAAAGTTAATTTATAGATATACTAATTTAGTGCTTTTTATCACTCAGCACTTCTGAAAGTTCACAATCAAGTTCTGCAGCAATCTCTACAGGATTTTTTACTTTTCTTACAAGATGCAAAATACGCCTGAGTCTTTCTATGCCGATGAAATGCTCTGCCATCACTTTTGCCAAAGGTGAAAGTGTAACTTTCCCGCTTTTTACAAAAATATAGCCATCTTTTAATAACAGCTTGAATACATCTGACATTTCACCAACCATCGTTGAGCACATAATATTTAGTCCGGCTTCATCCCCCCTGCAGACAACTGCATGAGAGATTAATTCCTCTGATGATGCCTCATCATCATATACTGGCGCAACCTCCTCCATTTCACCTTTAAGAAGGCTTATTGCAACCTCTTCTTCAGTAAGCCTGCTCTCGCGGGAGTAGCTTGCACCAGGTTCTGCAAGAATTACTACCTTTCCAAGATCATGATAGTCAGGCCTTCCGGCACGCCCCATCATCTGGCAGAAGTCCTGAACAGTAAGCCATTTTATACCCATTGCAAGTGCATCAAATATTACCTGAGATGCAGGAAAATCAACACCTGCAGCAAGTGCTGCTGTTGTGACAACTGCAGAAATTTCCCCTTTCTCAAATTTTTCCTCAACAAAGCGCCTTTCTTTGGCGCTAAGCCCGGCATGATATGCCTGCGCTTTTCCTCCTATCGCATCAGCTATTTCGTGGCATCTTGATCTGGAAAATGTAAATACAATCGACTGGCCCTTATAGCCCTTGGATGATTTATTTCTGTATTCTCTTGTAACCAGACTTTTAATTGCATCAATCTTCTGCTTCCTTTCAACAAATATGAGATGCCGTTCAAGCGGAACCGGCCTTTCATTGTAGGTTATAAGATTTGCCCCCAGCTTTTCTGCCAGAAGATGAGGAGCCCCGATTGTTGCACTCAGATAGAGAAACTGGGCATTTGGTGCAGAATACTTCAGCCTTGAAATCAGGCCGTCGAGCCTGTGGCCGCGTTCAGGGTCTTCAAGCATCTGAACTTCATCAATTACAACTGTACCGATATTGGAAATTGTTCTTCCTCTTCTGAGTATATTGTCAATTCCCTCGTATGTTCCAACAACAATATTTGATTTCAGTGTTCTTTTTGCATTGACTTTTGTCTCAGGAAGATTTATTCTTGAAACACCTGTCTGCAAAGATACATCCAAAAACGGGTACCGTTCTGAAAACCTGCTGTATTTCTGATTTGCAAGGGCTACAAGAGGCACTAAAAAAAGCATATTTCCACGTCCTTCGGACTGGTTTTTTATACCGGCCATCTCCCCGATAAATGTCTTTCCGCTTGCTGTTGCGGCAACAACAAGCTGATCTTTTCCTTCAAGAAGTCCTGCATTCACACAAAGCTCCTGGACAGGCATCAGGTTTTTTACACCAGAGGCATCCTTAAACCTCTGCGGCAGCGGAAGAGTGGAAATATCAGTTGTCTGAATTATCTTATGCGATTGCAGAACATCAAAAACCGTATTTTTAAGATCAACTCTTTCAGGCTGAACCATTGAGAGGACCTTGTCAAGATCCATATAAAGTGACAACAGCTTTTCAAGATGGGATGTTGATATCCCCCCCATCTTTCCAATAAATCCAATCTCACGTCTAAGCTCCTTTTCCGCACAATCAAGACAGATATACTCTTTGCCGTATTTCACGGCATTTTTTCCTTTAAGTGGTGTTATCCTGTTTTCAAGAATACAGGTCCGGCAGGCCCGGATATATCCGAAATTAATCTGAAGATCATTTAGGAATGATTCAAAATTTTTGCTCTCTGTTACAAGACGGATATCTGCATAACGCAGCTGTGAGATAAGCTCCTTTGTCGGTGTATTTACATACTGACGCTTATCTGAAAGCTTCAGACGATAATTCTTAGGCCTGAAACCCTTGGCTGTTTTGGCAAGTTCAACAACACCTTCGCCTTCAACAAGATGCCTGTCGTAAAAAAAAAGTTTGTATTCCCCGCGCTGCGGACTGACAATAATTCTCATGGAGCAATAAGGTCATGGATTACATACCGGAGATCTGAAGATTCGAGTCTTTTCAGAAAATCAGTAAATTCTTCATCTACAATAACAATGGCGCTTTCAAGGCCGTGGACCGCCGCTTCAATAACGCCTTCTCTTGCACCAAAAAAGACATCCGCTTTTTTCCCGGTGTTTTGAACAGCAATATCCGCCTCAATGCCGACTGTTCCAACAAATTCAACTTTTTCAAGGATATCACGAAGAATGTCAGGTGAGACTTTCTCAGAGCCTCCTCTCTGGATGCGCGGAACCTTGCATACATGAACAAGACCGTATGAATGTTCAATAATTCCGCTGAGTTCAGATATGCCTATGTCCATACCGCTTTTTGCATCCGCAATGGCTACTCCGTAAGCACTCTCCTCTTTATATGAAGCATGAAGAAATCCGCCTTTCATATAAACGCCCACCTTATCTCCGGCTCGTATGTTAAAATCAGCTATAGCAGTCCATACTGAAACCTGCTGGACAATATCCCTTGTAATATGCTTAGCATATGATTCAAGGGCTTCTGCATTGTTTATTACCCATTCCACTCCTTTGGGAGTTATAACATAGCTTCCGCGCCCCTGTGATTTTACCATCTCGTCATCAACTAGTTCACGTATGTACTCAGAGACAGCCTGTGGAGTAACACCCATTTTTTCGGCAATCTCCTGCTGCCTTACTGATGGCTGATGCTCTGCAACCTCAACAAGTATCTGAAATTTGGTAGCCTCTCTTTTGCTTCTGAGAATTATGTAAAGAGGATCATTCTCCTTTACTGTCAACAAAGACCAGCCCCTGTCCCTTCACATCAAGAATAGGCAGACGTTTTGCAAGACCTTTGACAAATACCGGACTGACACTATATTTCCGTGCAAGATCATTGACAGATGTGTTTCCTGCCTTTACATCCTTTTCAATATCATCCACCAGATTTCTTAAAGACTCATCTGCAGATATTGAAACATTTATGATATCTCCCAAATCCTCCATGGTACACTGAAAATTAGCACGGAATTTGCTGTATGTTGTTTTGTATTCCTTGGAAGGCTTTTCACCCGGCTTTGGCATTCTCCATTGCTCTTCTACAAGATTGCCTTTTTTAAGAATGGCAAGGCAGTCTTTAACTTTGCCATTATCGTAATCCCCTGAAAGCTCCTCTTCAGTCATCCAGTTTTTGCTGAGCTGAGCGTAAATATTCTTAAAGTCCGAATCATTAAAAGTAATCAGAAGCGGAACAAGATCAAGAGGATCGTTTACTATTCTAATATGCCCCGTCAAAGTAAAAACCCAATTAATATATGTGCTGTAGTGAAATAAACCTATTTCAAATTTAAGGGCACTTTTTAAGAGAAATATATAATTTGTGTTATGCCCGGAATAAATTTTTAAAAAAGTTTGGAAGAAACAAACAAATTTTAAATTTCAGATTCATAAATTCAGTTATAAATTAAAATGACGTATCCGGCATGTATATCCACATGTGAAATCCTGAGATAATTGATAAAATCCGGTTACTGTCATTTTTGATATTCTGCTGCTGATTCTTATCATGAATCACAAATAAGATTGCAGAATACCAATCATACATTGCAGAAAAATGTTTTTAAAAAGCATCATAAAAACCAAGGATACTGATTAATGCGAAGAAGCGGGCAGATAATAATAAAAGGCATAGTTCAGGGAGTGGGATTCAGGCCCTTTGTCTATGCACAGGCAAAGAATTATCAAATCCAGGGCAGTGTAAAAAATCTTGGAAGTGAGGTCCGTATTAATGCTTTTGGAGATAATTTTGAGAATTTTCTAAAAGCAGTATCAAAAGGAACAATACTTTCCAGAATAGACAGTATCGATGTTTTTGATGCCGAAGGTAAAGCTCCTGAATCTTTTTTTATTGATAAAAGCTCATCAGGAATCCTCTCAGGATTCATTCCGCAGGATATTGCAATATGCAAGGAATGCATAGAAGACATTTTTAGAGAAGGCGGACACTATGAAGGCTACTGGGCTACATCGTGCGTTAACTGCGGGCCACGCTACAGCATAATAAGAGATGTTCCATACGACAGGGAAAGAACAGCAATGGATAAATTTTCTATGTGTCCCGAGTGCCTGAGTGAATATGAGAGTCCAAAGTCCAGAAGGCACCATGCACAGACAATAGCATGCAATAATTGCGGTCCCGGACTTTTTTTGCTGGACAAATCCGGCGAAAACACAAAAACCTCTGATCCAATAAAAAAAGCAGCAGAGCTTCTTGATTCGGGAAAAATTCTTGCTATTAAAGGCATCGGCGGTTTTCATATTGCATGTGCAGAAATAAGTGCATTGAAACTTAAAAAATGCCTTGGAAGAACAGAACAGGCTCTTGCGATAATGGCCGAAGAAAAAACAATTCTTGATATTGCCAGAGTAAGCTCATATGAAAAAGAGATTTTAAATGGTCCTGAACACCCGATTACTGTTCTTTACAAAAAAGACCCCGCTTCACATCCTGACATAAGCAATCTTGATACAATCGGGTGCATGCTTCCTTATACCGGCCTCCATCACCTTCTGTTTTCGTATCTAAAAAGTCCTGTTCTGATAATGACAAGTGCAAATGCTCCGGGAAATCCAATGATAACAGAGACAGACATTGCTGTTTCAAAACTTAAAGGATGTGTTGATTATTATCTCACCCATAACAGGCGCATTCAGAACAGGTGCGATGATTCTGTCATAAGAGAAGGATATCTAATCAGACTCTCAAGAGGATATGCTCCAAAAAGAGCAAAGACTGACTGTAAAGATATTTGCATCCTTGGAACAGGCCCCGAACTTTATTCAAACATATCAATACTAAAAGATGGTTTTGTCTTCACATCCCCCCACATTGGAAACATAAAAAATCCGTCAACTCTTGAATACCTTGAAAGTACTGTTGAAAATATGAAAAGGCTGACAGGTGCTGAGTTTGACATAATTGCGCATGACATGCACCCGCAATTTTTATCCACAAGATATGCAAAGAGGGTTGCAGACGATTTGGGTATTGAGAGTGTAGCTGTTCAGCACCACAGGGCGCATATTGCAGCGGCTGCAGGAGATCAGGATATCGGCACCTGTATTGGAATAGCACTTGACGGTGTTGGTCTTGGGGATGACGGAACAATATGGGGCGGAGAGATTTTCGCAGGCCCTCTCACCAGCCTGAAAAGAGTAGGACACTTAGAGCAGGTAAAGATGCCTGGCGGAGACCTTGCAACACAGTTTCCGGAAAGAATGCTTTACGCAGTCCTGCCCGATCAGAATACTGCTGAACTTCTGATGTCAAGAGGATGGAAGGAACAGGAGCTTTCAATCCTTGACAGGCAGCTGAAAACCGGTTTGAATGTTCATCTCACAAGCAGTGCAGGACGCGTTTTGGATTCTGCATCAGCACTTCTTGGAATATGCAGGGAGAGAACATATGACGGTGAACCCGCAATGAAGCTTGAGTCTGCAGCATCCGGCGGAAAGCCAGAATTATGGGATATTGATATTTACGAGAAGAACGGATGCAGTGTCTTTTCAACAAAAGACCTTCTGCAAACAGCATTTTATTCAGTTCAAAAATTATCTCCCGCAGATATTGCAGCATCAGTACAGTATAATCTGGCACACGGATTTGCAGAGATTGCAATTCAAAAAGCCTTTGAATATGATACAGAAAATATTGCACTTTCAGGAGGAGTCTGCATCAATCATATAATCAGGCAGACAATAAGTGATGAGATAAAAAAAGCCGGATTAAACCTAATTGTCAACCGTGAATATCCTTTCGGAGACGGATGCATCTCATACGGGCAGTGCATTTACGCAGGCCTTATAAGATAAAAAAATGTTTTTGAGAATTCAGTTTTTTTATTGTGCATATTAAAAATATCAGGCTGAATTAAGAGATACAAATTTAAATTATCTATTCATTAAGAAGCTCTTGAACAAGTCGCAGAAGATCTCCTGAACGAAATGGTTTTTTAAGTGAACCTGAAAATCCATATTTTTCGGGGTCATCCATTGCACCCTGGACAGAATCTCCGCTTGTAATTATTACCTTTATATCCGGGTCTGTCTCCCTCATAGGTTTTAAAAGCTCTTTTGCCCCCATATCTCCGGGAATTGAAACATCAAGTATCGCAAGGTCAAAACGGCTGCCGCTGCTGAATTCATTTTTAAAAATACCAAGAGCCTGTGTTCCGGATTTGGAGCAGACAACATCATATCCGCCTCTGCTCAAAAAGACAGACATTATATCCAGAATAGGAGCCTCATCATCCATAAGAAGAATTCTTAAGCAATTCATAACAGTAAACCTGACATAATCAGATAGAAAAATCTGATATCTTACCTTTAAGATTCTATCAATATTGAATCTTACTAAAACTTGAAAATAAAAAAATGTTTTTTTATCTTTCTCAGTTCTTTTTGGACATTAAAATTAATCCGGAAATTGCAATAAAGAGTGCTGAGAAGATTGTAATCAGAGACATTGGTGTTGCTGTTGGTTTTGCTGCAGGTGTCAGTGATGCATGAAGTTTTACTGTTTCACCTTTTGCAGGATACTCGTTTATCTGTGCGGTAAATGTATCATATCCCGACATTTTAACCTGATACGTTGTGTACGGTGTTCCTGTTGTATAAACACTTACAGTAAGCTCACCGTTTGAGATAACTCCTTTGTAATCGCTGTCAAAATAGACTGAGGCACCGTCAACATTGCAGTATACCGTGTAAAATCCCATATCCCCGCCTATTGGAGCAGGAACTTCTGTTGGAACAGGATTTAAGGTTGCATATATATCAAGTGTATCTCCCATTTCCGGATATGAAGAAATCTGTTGTGTCCATGTATTGTAGCCACTCTTTTCAACAGTAATTGTCTTGTAAGGAGTTGCTGTTGTATAAACAGGCACTGTCAGAATTTTTTCATATGTTTCTCCCTTGTAGTCACCGTCAAAATAGACAGAGGCACCATCTTCGTTGCTGTGTACATTAAACCATGCCTGATCTCCGCCGATTGTTGCAGCACTTACCTGAAAGGGAAAGCATGCAGACAATAATGCGAAACCAATTAAAAAAGCTAATATCTTTTTCATAAATCACCCACTTATGTGATAAACCATATTGATTTTTTTTAATGTATAAGTCTATCTAAATTCAGAAAGGAAAAGATTCTTTTATTCCACCCGGATTGACATAACAGAGATTTTTTTTTCGGGGATATAAGAAGCAGTTGCAAATGCAGGGATCTGTTTTCCGGATTTATCACACAGATAAAAGCTGCAGCTTTTTTTTTCTTTATAATTATTCTCTCTCTTCATTTTTAATGAGGATAAAAAGTTCTTCATTTTTAAATGATCAGCCTCATCTACAAAAAAATCCCATTTCATCTCATTATCAGTATTCTTTTCAGGATTTTGAATAATTTCTGACATCTGCCGGTTCATCCTCAGAACAGAATCATTCTCATCAAAAATAACCATGCAGGTGTTTGTATTTTCAAAAGCTGCATCCATAACCTCTTCACGGCACCTGCGGTGTACAATATCCTCAATCTTTCCGGCAAGAGCCTGCAGCTGTTTTTTGGGATCATCCCCTTTTTGGATATAGAAATCAGCTCCACAGTTCAGTGCCTCGATTACAATGCATTCGTCACCTTTGCCCGTAAAAATTATGAAAGGAATATCAGGGTTTGTAAAACTTACACCAGGATATAATCCACGTACAGCTTTTAGAAAAGAAATCCCGTCTATCTCACCCATTTCATAGTCGCACAGAATAAGATCATAATTGCAGGACTGCATTTTTTCAATCGCTTTTGATGCCGATAGGACACAATCTACAGATATATTCCCATACCTTTCAAGGTACAGTCTGGTAACATCCAAAACGACCTGTTCATCATCAATCATAAGCACATTTATCATGATTCCCTTTCCCTGCATCCCTTAATAAAAACCGTTTGACATATGATATTAAATAACCTTCTAAATAAAAAAGAGCACATAATAAATATAAAGCTTAATCTCGACAGATGCAAATGCTTTTTAAAAAAAAAAGTTATTGCCAAAAATTCAACTCATGTATCTGAAGGATTTTCAGATACCCTCAGCATTGAAGTCGAAATAATTAAAAAATGCATGCAGACTGTTTTGACAAAACAGTTACTAAGAATCAGGCTTTAAATAAAAAAAAAGAATTATCCGAAGAGTGCTCCAAGGCCGGCCATGCCGCCCTCTTCGTCCTTCTCTTCTTCCTTTGGTGCTGCTTCCTCTGCGGGTGCAGCTGCTGCCGGTGCTGCTGCAACAGGTGCTGCTGCAACTGCTGCTACAGCTGACTTCTCAATTGCTTCTGCAATGTCAACACCGTCAAGTGCTGCAATAAGTGCCTTTACACGGCTGTCGTCGACTGCGATACCTGCTGCGGTCATTACTTTTGTGACTGCTTCCTCATTTATTTCCTTTCCTGCGCTGTGCAGAACAAGGGCTGCGTAGATGTACTCCATTTTTTTCACCAATTTTATAATTTTTATATTTTTACTCGACAAGTGCTTTTACTGCGAGTGATTCTCTCGCTGCACGTCCGATAATCAGATCAACAACATCTTTCTCATATATTGCCGCTTCGACAGCAAGGTTTTTAGCCTCACGAACTGCCCTGCCAATAATTGCTGCGGCAGTTGTCGCAGTCGGATATGCTGCATTGACAGACAGGTTAAATGCCTGCTGTGCTGCGAGAACTACATTGTTGAAGTACTGTGTCTCATCAATTGCCAGTGTCTTCGGTTCGAAGAATGTTCCGTCATAAAATGCAATCTGAAGGCTTAAACCAACATCTATTGGTTTAATGTCAAGCTTGGACAGCACATCTGCCATCTTTGCGCTTATCTCTTCACCTGCTTTGACAACGGTCTTTGTTTCACGAATTACGACCTTTCCTCCTTCAATGGCGGCCGGAATTCCTGACTGCTGCAGTGTACCGACAATCGGTCCGGGCGGAAATCCTGTCGGACCTTTTGAAACGACAATGTCCTCAGGCGCTATGTCCCCTGGCTTTGCCGTCATCTTTGTCATTGTATCCTGAAGCTTTTTGTAGAGTTTAAACGGATTCTCGTTTGTATAGATCATCGCACTGTGGCCGTCAACGTAATCGGAAGTTTTGCCGATTTCGCCGCCAAGCTCATTGAATGCATGTTCAATAAGAGTGTTTCTTGTCATCTTAAGAACTGCAGAGCCCCTGAGGTTTCTGCGCATCTGCTGGAGCTGGCTCGCCGGAATACCGTGAAGATCAACAAGACCTGTCAGCCTGTATTCCTGTGTGAATTTCTTTATCTCCTCTACTTCATCCCTCTTCCACTGCGGGAGGTGGTGCGAATATATTGCCATATTACATCATCCTCACTGCAGGGCCCATGGATGTCTTAACATACACTGAGCGAATGTTCATTGCTCCACTTTCAAGATTGGATTCAACCTTTCTCATAACAGCATCAATATTCTCTGCAACGTCTTCCTGAGACATCTGAACCGATCCGACTCTGACATGGAATGTCTTTTTGTCTTTGGAACGGAACTTGACAGAGTTTCTAAGACGCTCAACGATAGGTCCGATATCCAGCCCCTGTGGAATCGGCTGGGGCATCTTTCCGCGTGGACCAAGCCTTGTACCCAGGTAACGACCGACAAGCGGCATTACTGCGGTTTCAGCAAGGAAGAACATATATTCGTCTGCCATTTTTCTGGCCTCACGTGGTTCGCCTCCCAGACGCTCAATTTCCTCTGGCCCTATGATGAGCTCTACTTTTGCAGCTTTTGCCTGAGTGGTGATATCTCCCTTTCCAAGAACAGCAATCTTCTGAACTCTTCCTGTTCCCTTCGGCAGAAGCATAGTCTCATCTATACGGTTTTTTGGCTGCGCCATGTCGATGTTCTTGAGATTTATTGTTATTTCAATACTCTCGGTGAACTTTCTCTCAGGCGCCTTCTCTATAGCCTCTTTTACGGCCTTTAGAATCTGGACCCTTTCAACCATCATTTACCTCCATAGTTCAACGACCCTGAAAAGAATATAGAATAATCTTTTTTGGATCTTCTATGGGTTTTCATAGTCTATTCATGCGAGCTTGCTGTCGTACTGACCTGCATTTATGTCAGCAAAGATTACTTTTGGATCTTTGCCGTCAACTGTGACTCCTACACTTACACATGAGCCAATAACTTCCTTTACGGCGTTTTTGACATCATATGAAAGCATGTCGTCAAACTTCATGCGGGCAATTCGGACAGCAGCATCAAACGGTAAGTCACCAACCTTCTTGAGATTAGGCTCTCCTGAGCCCTTCTCAATACCGCACTCCTTCATTATGAGTGCAGTGGCAGGAGGAACACCAACGGAAATTGTGAAGTTCTTCTTGTCGTCAACCTCGACTTTAACAGGCACCTGCATGCCGTTGAATTCGGAGGTCTTTTTGTTGATCTCATCAACAACAGCCTTCACATTTATTCCGAGAGGTCCTAATGCAGGTCCCAATGGTGGGCCTGCAGTAGCTTTACCGCCGGGTACCAATACCTCGACTACTTCTCCCATTTCATATCACCTTTGCTCACGATGCACAGACTATGCCGTACACTAAGCTTGGGTCTTAAAATGTTAAACCTTAGATAACTTAAATGTATCAATAAAAGAGAGAATGATATTCAAAAATGAATTAAAAAATTAATCAGTCCTGGTTTTTATCGATAACGCGCACATTATCCCCGCGAACCGTAATCGGAATAGGAACCATACTCTCATAGAGTTCAACTGTAATTTCTTCCTTTGATGTGTCGACTCTTTTTACAACCGCCTTTTCTCCCTTAAATGGCCCGGCGATAAGCTCTACTATTGTTCCTTCATCAATGCCGGATACAACCGGTTTTGGAACAAGGAAATGCTCAATCTCATGAAAAGAGGTTTCACCCCTGACTACTGCACGTGCATTGGGAACCATCTCCCTAAGCTGCTCAATACGTGCAATAGGATCAGGACTTTCAACAAGCACATACCCTTTAAGCTCATCCGGAGCCATTATGGCAGCCACATGAATCTCATCATGATCCTCCAAAGCCTTTACAATATTGTCAACAACAGTGCGCTCCTGCTTTGCTGTCGTCTTTATTGCATATATCCGGTTTTGATTCTCGTTTGCGTCGCTCATTTCCATAATCCCATTGATCTTAAAATATTCAGGGTATGAGAAGAATTACTTCATAGATTATAAAGCCAATGATACCAATCAGGGCAATACCTGCTGCCGCAACCAGACCAATCTTCTGAAATTCATCCCTTGAAGGAGTCCTTGAAAGTTTAAGGACTCTCCAGTATTTTTTGAAGAGTTCTTCATCTAATTTAAATGACATCTGTTTTTACTCACCTGAGAAAGTCTATATCATATTCGCGCTCTGAGGATTTACGGGTAGTGCTGAAATCATCACTCTTTCCATATATCTGAGGAGAACTTACACCTGTCACAACGAGCATTGTGCGCATGCGGTGCTGCATGTCCGGATCTATTTGTGCTCCCCAGATAATACGTGCATCAGGATCTATTCTCTCATAGACTTCCTGGACAACACCCTCTGCCTCCTCCATCGTCATATCAGGACCCCCAACCACATTAACAAGTGCAGCGGTTGCATTTGATATATCAACATCGAGAAGCGGAGATCTAAGGGCCTTTTTAACTGAATCGGCAGCTTTGTCTTCGCTGTCACTCTCACCCATTCCAATCATTGCAACACCGCCGCGCTCCATTACAGTGCGCACATCTGCAAAGTCTAAGTTGACAAGTCCGGGCTGGGTGATAAGTTCCGTTATACCTTTGACGGCTCTCATCAAAACTTCATCGGATACCTTAAAGGCTGCATGAAGAGGAAGCCTTGGAACAACTTCCAAAAGCCTGTCGTTTGGAACAACAATTACAGTATCTGCAACATCGCGAAGGCGTTCAAGACCTGCTTCCGCGTTTTCAAGCCTGATTGCACCTTCAGCCCTGAAAGGGAGTGTTACTATAGCAATTGTAAGCGCACCCTGATCGCGTGCAGCCTTTGCAACCACAGGTGCAGAACCTGTTCCTGTTCCGCCGCCAAGACCAGCTGTGATAAAAACCATATCACTGTTGGCAAGTTTTGCACGGATTTCCTCCTCATTTTCAAGTGCAGCCTCTTCGCCGACCTGCGGAACAGAGCCTGCACCAAATCCCTTTGTGCGCTGACGGCCGATTAAAATCCTGTAATCTGCCTTTGTTCTGATTAAATGCTGGGCATCAGTATTAATTGCCATTAATTTTGCCCCGTCAATACCCTCTTCAGCCATACGGGATATTGTATTTGAACCGCCGCCGCCGCAGCCTATAACGGATATTTCAGTGCGAAGGGATCTTAAAATCTCTTCAAGCTCCTCGTCTTTTTCATGTGAGCTGTCGACTATCAGTTCAGTGTCGGCATTTGCCCTGCTTAGCGCTTCTTCAACTATTGATTTCATCATAGGTATTTCTCCAACCCCGGTACACGGATAACCTTTTCACTGTATTTTGAGACCATGGAGGGTGTAATTTTTTTCCCACCCGCCATGACATCAAAACCTGCGGCAAGCTTTCCAAAGAATGGCCCCTCCGGCACCCCCAGTTCAGCTGCTTTTGCAGGGTCAAATCTGGTTTTTCGAATAACCAGATTATCATCAATGACTACTGTGTCCTTATCTTTGTGTAAGGTTTTAACACACAAAGATATTAATTCATTTATTGTTTGTAATCTATTTTCTTCATATGTGATAAAAATTGGGAGTATCCTGCCTTTTTGAGATGACATATATACTGCATTCTGGCGCTTTATACTCCCAATGAATTCCTTTTCATCAGTCTTTAATGCCTCCTCAAATAAAACAGGGTCAATTTTTATCAAAACAGGCATGCCTGTGCCTTTGAGACTGCCGATATGTATCCTGCATGAAGAATCAAAAGAAGCCGCAGTCTTTCTAATCTCCAGATATTTTTCCCATCGGATATCGCCGATATCCTTTATCTCACCTTCAGACAGAACAGGAATATTCAGTTCCTTCAATATAGCTTCAATCCGGGAATTATCTGAACCGGACAATGCTTTTTTGTCAATGTATGCGGCATGGGCAGAGGATTTTTCAATCATCTGAAGAATCATTTCATGTGAAAGGCCTCCGGCCTCCCGGGTGTGTGCAATATGGCCAAACGCGCCCTGTGAATTCAGCGCAATCTCGGTCTCTCTTGCAGCATAGTGGCTTGCACCAAAGCCAACAAGATTTATGGTAATATGCATATCATCCCTTAAGGCCTCAAGAATTGAGTCTGAAACCGCAAGACCCGCAAATTTATCATTCCACTCATTATCCGTGCTTCCAATCTCAACAAAAAAAGAGGGAGTTTTGAGATCAGTAGGGCCGTGGTGGGTAACTTCATATGAAACCCTGTACCCAAAAGGGGCTTTTTTATTCATACTGTTAAGGACTGCATGCATGAATTCAGGCGATGCATATGCAAGAGTCTTATCCTCTCCTCCAAGCATTGCATTTTGATAATTGCCGGTCACATGGACTGTCAGTGCAGGCAGGGGATCTTTGCCTGAATGCCGCGAGATAAATATAATAAGATCTGACCGGAGGCGTTCATCAAGCCCTCTTTCATAAATAAGCCTGCCTTCTGATTCATAAAAAAACAGGTTGTGTGAATGATATTTTATCTCATCTCCTGCCGGTTTTAATTTTTCAAGGAGGCAGCGGCGGATATTGACTCCGGCTGCATCCAGTTTTGAATTTACTATTGCTATCTTCATATTACATCTCTCTTCAGCAGAAAAAACCATGAAAGTTTATTGGTTTTTAATTTTTATTTTGATTTTACAGGCATCAGAACGGGCTTAAAAGCATGTTTAAAGAAGTTATTAAATTTACTACTGATTTTTTAATTTTTCATTGAGACTTTTTTTTAACAGACTCTTTTTTTAGAGTGCTCTCATAAATACTATCTTACAAGAATCACATATATTATTGGACTATTTGAGGGATCATACTTGAAAGAGGTTGCAAGCAGTTACAGTGCCAAAGAGGTTGAAGAGGAGGTCCGGAATTTCTGGACAACTGAAGACACCTACAAAAAGGTGAAAGACTTAAGAAAAGACGGAGAGGACTTCTTTTTTGTGGATGGTCCGCCTTACACAACAGGAAGCATTCACCTCGGAACTGCATGGAATAAAATTTTAAAGGATACAATACTGCGTTATAAGCGCATGCAGGGCAGAAATGTCACAGATCGTGCAGGTTATGATATGCACGGCCTTCCGATTGAGGTGCGTGTTGAAAATGAACTTGGCTTTAAATCAAAAAAGGATATTGAATCCTACGGCATCTCAAACTTTATAGAAAAATGCAAAAGTTTTGCATTAATTCACAAAGACAAGATGTCTGATCAGTTCAAAAGCCTTGGAATCTGGATGGACTTTGATGATCCATACCAGACGATAAAACCTGATTACATTGAAGCGGCATGGTGGGCCTTAAAAAAGGCTGATGAGAAGAAGCTGCTTGAAACCGGTCACCGTGTGGTAAACTGGTGTCCGCGCTGTGAGACTGCAATTGCAGATTCCGAGGTTGAATACTGGGATGAGGAAGATCCTTCAATATATGTGAAATTCCCGGTAAAAGGAAAAGAAAATGAGTTCCTTGTAATATGGACAACAACACCCTGGACTCTTCCGGCAAACGTTGCCGTTGCCGCCGGAAAGGACTTTGTGTATGCAAAAATTGAAGCAGTTAAGGATAATAAAAAAGAGATTCTCTGGATCGCTGACGAACTCGCAGAAGACGTCCTAAAGAAGGGAAGATACTCAGAATATTCTGTTATTGAGAAAAAGACAGGTGCTGAACTATCAGGAACCGAATATGAATCCCCTCTTGCAGAATTTGTTCCTCTCCAAAAAACCATTGAACACAGGGTCGTAACAGCAGACCATGTAATGCTTGACAACACAGGTCTTGTTCATACTGCACCAGGTCATGGATGGGACGACTATCTTGTGGGAATCAAAGAAAACCTGGACACCATATGCCCGGTTGACGGAACTGGCAGATTCACAGAAGATGCCGGAGAATTTGCAGGCCTTTACGTCAGGGAAGCAAATGATAAAGTCATTGATGCCCTGGGCGACTGTCTTCTCCGCAGGATGAGGATTACTCACCGCTACGGCCACTGCTGGAGATGCAAAACACCAATTATCAGCCGGGCCACACAGCAGTGGTTCCTTGCTATTCCGAAGATAAAAAAGCAGCTTTTAGATGAGATTGCAAAGGTAAAATGGTATCCGGACTGGGCCGGCAGTGCAAGATTCCATGACTTTGTTGCAGATGCCCGCGACTGGTGCATATCACGCCAGCGCTACTGGGGCATTCCGATTCCTGTCTGGAAGTGCGACAAATGCGAAAAATATGATGTATTCGGCACGATGGCTGAATTAAACGAAAAGGCAGGATCAAATCTAACAGATCCACACAGACCATATGTTGATGAAATATCATACAAATGCGACTGCGGCGGGACAATGAAGCGCGTTGAAGACATCTTTGACGTATGGTTTGACTCTGCCATGGCATCCTGGGCAACTATCGGATATCCCGGTAAAACACAGGACTTTGAAAAGCTCTGGCCTGCCGATTTCATCACAGAAGGGCAGGATCAGACACGCGGATGGTTCTACTCCCAGCTTGGTGCATCAACAATAGCATTTGATCGTGCGCCTTACAAGAGCGTCATGATGCACGGATTTGCGCTTGACGCTGAAGGCCGCAAAATGTCAAAGTCAATTGGAAATGTTGTAACTCCTGAAGAGGTTGTTGAAAAGGTAGGTGTTGATGTCCTTCGCCTTTACACACTTTCTGCAAGTGCACCCTGGGATGATCTCAAATTCAACTGGGAAGGTGTAAAAACAACAAACAGGACAGCCAACATCCTGTGGAATGTTTACCGCTTCCCGCTCCCATACATGATTCTTGACGCTTTTGAGCCTGAGACTGCCTCAGACGGAATCTGGAAAGGAGACTTTGTAAGGAAAAACATCCAGTCAATGCCGGATGAAGATCGCTGGATCATCTCACGCATTAACACCCTGTGCCGCGAGGTGACTGAATATACAGACACATGCGAACTTCACAGGGCATCGCGTGCAATCCTGAACTGCATATTAGAAGATATCTCACGATGGTATGTTCAGCTTGTGCGTTCAAGAATGTGGCTTGAGGAGGATGCCGTCGAAAAGATTCAGGCTTATGAGACGATGTATTATGTTATGAGAAGACTTTCAGGGGTTCTTGCACCATATGCACCTCATATCTCTGAAAAAATATATCTGAATCTTAAAACACCCTCTGACCCTGCAAGCGTTCATATGCTTGACTGGTTCGCCGGCGATGAGTCACTCTGCAGCCCGGAACTTGAAGAAGAGATGGACATAATCCGTTCATTCGATGAATCCGTAGCCACCGCTAGACAGGACGGAAAAAGAAAGCTTCGCTGGCCGATTTCTGAAATATTTGTCCTTACTGATTCAGATACAGTTGAAAGTACTGTGATTCGTTTAAATGATCTCTGCAGGCAGCGTGCAAATGCAAGAAAGGTTACAGTCATAAGAGGAGAATGGGACAGGATGGGCGTCTCAGCAGAAGCAAATATGCGTGCAATAGGACCTGAGTTTGGAAAAGAAGGCCCAAAGGTAAAGGCCGCAATAGAAAGCGCAAATGCCTCAACTCTTAAATCAGAGATAGCCTCAAAAGGATATGCAGAAGTAAACGGTTTTAAAATCACAGAAGCACATGTTAAATTCTCTGAAACCATGCCTGAAGGAATATTTCCGGCAGGGATGCCAGGTGCAACAGTATGTGTGGATGTAGCACTTACTGAAGACCTTGAAGCCGAAGGATATGCACGTGAGGTTATAAGAAGACTTCAGGAGATGAGAAAACAGCAAAACCTCAATGTTGAGGATTCAATCTTTGCAAGAGTCAGTGTTGGCGACATTAGAGTTGCGAACCTTCTGCAGACATGGAAAGATGCTATAGCAGGCGAAGTAAGAGCTGAAGATATAACAATGAATGACATTATAACTGATGATTCAGTTAATTGTCAGGACTGGGATGTTGAAGGAATACAGATGAGAATGTCAGTCTCAAAAATTTAATTTTTTTATAAAAATCAAACCTGATTTTCATGCAATCAGAGCATGAAACTATTTTTCATAATATTTTTCTTATTTGGATAATTGCAATTATTGCCTCAATGTCCCCGGTATTTTCTCTATAAATTTATATCTGGCTGCAATCCCAAATTTTTATTCAGACAATTTTGGAAATTATACGGCATAGATAATCTTCACCTTCAGGCTCATTAAAAAGCGGAGGCGACATATCACGCACAACCTTTCGCCTCTCGGTTTTAACCTCTGTTTTTTCAACCGGATTGTATCCGGTTTTTTCATAAGTTTCCTTATGAATCACTGTGCCGCGCCTCTGCCATTCAGGAGTCTTTGACAGATTTATACCTCTCTCATGCATCATTTCATGCATCTTTGCAGACTTCATCCCTTTAAGTTCACGCGCAGCCTGCACAGGAGTAAGCCCATCACTTATCAGTGCATGCTGACAGTACGCATTCATGTGATTCCGCCATGCCTCCTTCTGCCTCCATGAAAAGTATTCGCATATTTTATCATGCCCGAGTACAACAACCCTGGAATCAAAAGAAACAGGCTCATTAAGATCTGCAAATATTGAAAAAGCACTGGATGCATACGAAGCGCACACTGAATCAATCTTTTCAATTCTGCCGCTGAAGGGAAGTCTCGAGAAGAAAATGCTTATCTCATCTGAAAAAGTGTATGCAAAATCAGGCTCCAGGCCGCTTTTTGAAAGAAAAGATTCACAAACACTGCACATGATGTCATTAAATCCCTCATCGTATGGTTTTTTTAACTGCATCTGTGAGGTAAGAGCATGAAATGCCCTGCCGTCAAGTCTTACTGCAACCGGCGCAAATATCGATAAACAACTGAATAATTCTCTTTCCTGCATATTCATAACAAATTATTAGTGTTTTTCCTCTATCTTTTCTTACAAAAAAAATTAATTCCCATATGCCGGTTTTCTGAAAGGATTTAATGGGAGATATATCTCCTGTTTCCCGCTTAAACCCTTTACAGGCATTAAAGAGACCCTATTTAATCCATCTCTTTTGAAGGGAACATATTTGAAAAGTGCCTTATTATAATTACATCGCCAATTGACCTTATTATCCTGTAAGGCACCTTAATTCCCTTGTATCCCTTAAGCTGCATAAGTTCAGGATTTAAATCGCTGACAGCAAGTGAATCTATCTTCTTTGTATCGACATTTAAGACGGCATCGTCAACAACACCAACGCGGACAGCCTTCTCCGTATAGACTTCCATCCCAAAAAGCTCAGTTATTTGTGTCTTCATGATAATCAACTGAAGATATAATACTTAAATGTTAAAAATATAATCTTTCCCAATGGATGATTCAATACAAATAGGTAAATTATTTGGTATTCCTATAAGGCTTCACTTTACATTTCTTCTTGTAATCCCTCTCTTTGCCTTCATAATAGGCTATCAGATTGAATATACCATAAATTTTTTACAAGACATCTTTGGAGTACCTCAGGTTGACACATCACTGATTACCAAAGATTTTATGCCCTACATACTGGGGGTTGTTGTTACCCTCAGTCTTTTTGCAGGAGTACTTGCACATGAGCTTTCACATTCTTTAGTTGCAAAAAGAAGAGGGCTTTTGGTTAACAGCATCACCCTTCTAATTCTGGGCGGTGTTGCTTCAATAGATCAGGGGAAAACCCCTGATCCAAAAATTGAGCTTCCAATGGCACTCGCAGGGCCGGCTGCCAGTTTTGCAATAGGTATATTCTCATGCATTGCCGCTTATGCATCTATTGAATATATTCACGGCGCGGCACTTGCCGGACTTTTATTTTACATATTTGGATATCTTGGATTTCTAAATATTCTTTTATTCCTGTTCAATCTTATCCCGGCATTTCCAATGGACGGCGGAAGGGTGCTAAGAGCTCTTCTTGCAGGAAAAATGCCTCTTTACAGGGCAACAAAAATATCAGCAGATATCGGGCGGGCTTTTGCTGTTATATTTGGAATCTTCGGAATTTTTATTCTAAGTCCGATTCTGGTGATTATTGCAGTTTTCATCTATATCGGAGCGGGGCAGGAAGCTGAGATGACAAAATTCAATGAGCTGTTAAGAGATGTTATTATAAAAGAGGCAATGACATCACCTGTAATTTCGGTTGAGCCGGACATGCATCTTGAGGATATAATAAACCTGATGTACTCAACAAAGCATCTGGGCTATCCGGTCATGGACAGAGGACTTTTATCCGGCATGATTACCTTAAACGATATTACAAACCTGCCTGCAATAGACAGGGAAGCAATGCTTGTAAGGGATGCAATGGCAAAAGATGTAATTATACTGCCTCCTGAAGCAATGCTTTCTGATGCCATGAAAATTATGTCACAAAAGAACATCGGACGAATACCTGTTGTAGAAAACGGCAATTTAATAGGAATCGTTACAAGGACAGACATTCTGCGGTTTATCGAATTAAAAGAGATGGTTTAAAAATATCTTCCTCCCTTACAAAAGTAATTTTTTTTGCCGGGATAATTAAGCCTGCTATTTCATTACTCCTTTTTCTGCAATATATCCGGCCGTAATACTCATTGCAGGATCTCACAGATATCTTAACCGATATTTGCAAACCATGTAAGAGGATCTTCTCCAAATAAGACGCATAATACAATCAAATCAAATATTCAGCTAATAAAAATTGCAATTGTTTCCAAAAATAACACTGAATAAAAATATTTTGAATTAATTTTACAGGAAAATACCACAACAGAAAATAAAAAAATGCAGCTATGCAAGCACTATTTCAGAAAGATATGTATTCAGAGAACATCAGACTGCCTGCTGCATTCTCAAGTTCCTTTAAATTTTTAAAAGGCCTTTTTGCAATTATTTTTACAGCTGTTTTTTTCCCGACTCCCGGAAGCTTTTTTATTGCATTATACGGGAGTGTGTTTATGTAAAGAGGCTTTTTAAAACCTGTAACTGATCTGAATCCCCAGTCTGCCACAAAAGCATCAATAACTGTTCCCTCTGAGATTTCATAAGGAAAACCAACAAGGATAGGATATGAACCAAGCTGCCTTCCAAAAGAGGTCTGCCCTGAAACTTCGATTATTATATTTGAAAGAACAGTTCCAAAAGGAAATACTCTTTTTAGCATGGGAAGGTCAAACTCTTTTCTCACCTTCTCTTTGAAAATTTTAAATCTTGCTTCATGCTGACCAATTGTATTCTCCTCCCAGGCTTTAGTGCCCTCAAATGGCATTACCTGCCTGATATTCACGCGTCTTACAAGAAGTCCGGTTTTTTTAAGCGAAAATAAAAAATTTTCATTTAAGTCATATGTTTTTTCAGTCTCACCTGAAAGACCCATAACAAAATTTATACCCGGAAGAAGATGAGGGACTCCGTTTTCATCACGTATGCCGCCGGCTTTATTAACTATTTCAACAGCTTTTAAGACATCCTCCGGCATTGCTTTCAGGTTATTCGCAGAAATTACTTCAGGGTCTGCCGACTCCATGCCAAATGCAGCTGTATCTCCTGCTGTATGCCATCTGACAATGCTCATAATAGCCTCTTCCGACTCTTCAGGATGCTCTGCAATTGTCCCGGGATTCATATTGTCTATGTGAAGTGTTTTAAGACCTGGTGCCGACTTCCTTATCCCGCAAAAAAGGGATTCTATCTTTTCAGGAACAGGCTTTGGAAACTCCGCTCCTGATTTTGATCCGTATGCCAATATATCCGGCTGCCTGCCAAGCCTGAAATGAACAGCGCCAGCATCACTAAGTGCAGAAACTTCACTGAGGATGCCATCCTCACTTCTGTACTGCGGCATCCCGTAGAGATATTCAGTGCAGAATGAGCAGCCCCCCTTTACAGCTCGTGAGCAGCCTCTTGCCGTTTCAAGCTCACAGATTATATTTGGAAATTTTGGATGCTGACGAATTATCAGACTTCCAGGAATACTTCTTTTATCAATTTTATCATACCTGAAATCACCATAAGGCCTTCCTCCCCTTAAAACAGAATCAAGTGCTGATGATACTTCTCCCCTGAGCACACAATCATATACAGAAAACCTCTCCTTCTCTGCTGCTTCACCGCCGCCGGAGGCGCTTCCAAAAAGAACAGGACCTCCAAGACACTTCAGAGGATTTTTCAGACTGCTTCCAATCCTGAATATCTCTGCTGCATTTGCAGGTGTTCCTCCAAGATATTTTCCCGGGACTGTAACTCCTGCAATGAATACAAAGAGATCTTTTTTTTCAATCCTTTGAAGCATAGAAGGGTTTTTTCTAAGCTGATCAATTGTTGCGTACTCAACAGAAAAACCATTCTCAGCACACGCACCGGCACAGTATCTGATATATGGAGAGATATAAGGGGAGACACCAAGGCATGCAGGCTCATCAACATACCCGTCCAGTATGAATGCTTCAGATGTCATATCCAAGTAAAGCCAGAAGTTCACGGGCAATCATAAGTTTTCCATGTTTGACAGGGTTGACTGATTTGTCATTTAAATCAAAGCCTGCAAGAATCACTTCTGCCGCATTCATCTCATGAGCAGCGAATACAGCCCTGTCCCCGTCAGTAAATCCCCCAAAATTATAAACAGAGTCAAAAGGCCTGCTCTGGGTTGTAAGAACAAGAGGACCAAAAAAACGGGGAATCCAGTTCTTTAAAAGAGGAATGTTGTCGCCGTGTGCATGAACAACCATTATCGTTCCTTTGCTGTTCATTTCAGGAAAACTCTCCTCACATCCGTCGAGGTCTGTAAAAACAACATCGGGGCGTATTCCAGTTTTATAAAGATAGTCTGCCGCGGCGTCTGCAGCAAAAACAACTCCTCTTATTAAATCAGTCTCATCTCCAAGGCAGGGGGCATTACCACAGACAGTAACTGTTTTTCCTGAACATGCGGATTTTAAAGAATCAATATCATCCTTTTTGGTAAGTGTTCGTGCTAAAACCGCAGCGAGTTCATCATCCTCTCTGTCAAAGCCAAAAAAACCGAGGATTCGGATATAGTGCGGCTCCCAATCCTTAAACTTCATTCTTCTCTTCTTTTCCAAGTCCGACAATATTTGCAAAACGCTTCAGGATGGGATCAATGACAAGAGATAAAAGTTCTTCTTTGTTTTTAACAAGTGAAAATGAATTTAGCGGGATTCTTGCCGCCGCCATATGTGCATGGCCTCCTGCTTCCCCTATCCCTTCAAATGCCTCTTTCATGACATTTCCAACATGCATTCTGATGTCCTTGTTTCTGGCGGAAATTGTTATAAATTCATCCCCTATTCCATAGGCAACTGCAGTGTTTATCCCTTCAAGCTGAATCAGAAGATCAGCTGCCTGCGGAATTACATCACGGTTTTTGACATATCCTACGTTTGTAAAAAGATAGCCGTTCTGGACTTTTCTGTTCTTAATTGCATATCCCATTGCATCTACTGTCTCTATCGACATTGAAGGAGACGTAATTTTATCGAGAAGTTCAATGTCGGTTAAAGGCAGAAGAAATGCTGCATAGTTAAGATCCTGCGGAGTAATATTTCTTGAAAAATCACGGGTATCTGCACGAATTCCATACAAAAGAGCAGTTGCAACCTTCTGGTCAACAGAAATATCAAGCTCCTGGAGATACTGCGTCATGATGCTTGCCGTTGCTCCAACACCGGGTCTGATATCAACAAAATAAACAGTTCTTATGTCTTCATCATTTGCCTTATGGTGATCAATTATGATATCCACTTTCTTTCCGGGTGTCAGGAGATTGTTGACACCGGGAGATGATGAATCAACAAGAGCAAGATAGTTGCAGCCTTCAAGAAGTTCTTCAGATGTATCTTCAGTTACCTTCTGCAGCTGGATATCAAGAAGAGTTACGAATGCGCGGTTTTCCTGGTGCCCGATTTTTCCGTCATACAATATTTTGCATTCAAGTTTGCCGCCGCTTGCCTCTTTTCCAATAGCACATAATGCCATGGCGCTTGATATGGCATCGGGATCAGGATTTGTGTGAAGGACAATTCCTAAAGTTCCTTCACAGTCGGAAAGAAAATGATAGAGTTTTCTTGCAAGTCTTGATGAATGAAGCCTTCTGATATGATGAACTGCAGTTTTTGCAAATACTTCCTGGGGATATAAGGCAATATCAGCGCCGGCCTGTTCAAGAAGTGAAAGACTAAGCCTGTCGATTGCACGTGCAATCACATATGCAGCCGGATATTTCTCCTTGACCTTCTTTACGGCTTCCAGATTTGCATTTTTATCGCTTGATAATACAAACACTACTTCAGGAATGGGAAGACCTTCAAAAAGGCCGGTTTCATTTATATCCCTTGCAATGGCCTCGTAATTCTGATCTCTTAAATCATCGACTCTTTTTGGATCATGATCAATTACAATCACATGCTCGGTATCATGCACAAGCTCCTCTACAACATTGTAGCCGATGCTTCCACATCCAAGCACCATGTATTTCACTCTATCAGATGTTCCATTCGGCAAACTATCAGGCATGTATTATTACGTTGTCTCTCAAAGGTATTTAGACAATTTCCGAAATCTTTATCTAAATATAGGTGTCACTTATTTAGGCACAACAATGGGCCTGTAGCTTAGTCAGGCAGAGCGACGGACTCTTAATCCGTAGGCCAGGGGTTCAAATCCCTTCAGGCCCGTTATGCTTTTTTTGGATCATTAAATGTCAGACCTTCAGGGTTGGAATTTTTTAAAAAAAATCAGAAACTGCACCAAATTTATATTGGCCATAATTTCAGAAAAATGTATAAAAAATGAAAAAAAATTATTTCCTTTTTTTCCTCATCTTCCAATTTTAAGAAGCATCTCTTCAAGACTTGGATAATGAGACTCTATCTTTTTTACACGCCCGCCGGAAAGTGTTACTGCAGCTGTCAGTTCATTCAGAGAGTCAACATCACTTACTTTTGCAGAAACAATCCCGGCAGATTCTTCATATTTATCCACAATTGATGAAATTACACTTTTATCATCCAGAACAAACTCAACCTCATAAAAAACCGATCCAAACTGCTCTCTCAATTCATCCATTGTTCCAAAGGCAACTTCCCTGCCTCTCTGCAATATAAGCACTCTGTCACATAGCTCTTCGACCTGGTAAAGATTATGCGCACTTAAAAGAATGGTCTTTTTCCTCTCTGATTTCATCGACCTGAGAAAATCGCTTATGTACCTGGATGTCATTGGATCAAGACCGGAAGTGGGCTCATCATAAACAAGATATGATGGATCATGAATCAGAGACCTCGCTATTGCAACCTTTCTTTTCATCCCTTTTGAAAGCTCACCGAGCTTTTTTCCGCCGGCGTCCAAATCAAGATCTCTTAAAAGCTCCCTGCTCTTTCTTTTTATCTCAGGAGGTGAAATTTCATATATCTCACCAAAGAATGAAAGGTATCCGTCAACGGTCATATTTTCATAGAGTCTGGATTCCTCGGGAAGGTAGCCGAGATTTGATTTCAAAAGATCAGGATATTTTACTGCATCAATATCCCCTACCATAAGTTCGCCGGAGGTTGGAGCAATAAGTCCGGCCATTATCTTGAGAAGAGTTGTTTTTCCGGCACCGTTATGCCCGACAATTCCAAAAATTCCTGAATCCTCAAGATCAAAGCTGATACCGTCCAGTGCGGTAAAACCATCATAATCCTTAACAATTGAGCGGGCATGTATCATAGTATTACAAATACATCTCTCTGCTGAAAATCAGATAAATCTTATTATAGCAGCATGTAATCAAATAAATCATATTACAACATTAATTAAAATAAAGGGAAAACACAGGAATAAGCCAATGCCCGGTGCATTACACCAGATAAAAACAATTTCCAAGTGGGAAATAAGGCGTTTTACAAGTACTATGAGCAAAGAAGTTCTGCCAATAGCAGTGCTTTTATTCATAGCGCTTATTCTTGCATCAGGCTTTGTGCAGCAGAGCGGCATTCATCTGCAGGACAACATATACACAATTGGAACAGACAACAGTGATATTTTGCCAATCACTTCCGGGGATGAAAGATTCTCTGTCTACAAACTTTTGCCCAAAGCTTCATCACAGGAGGGCTCATTTGATCTTTTAATCATCTCAGGGGTATTATATGCATCTTCTGATGATAAAGGGCAGGCGGCATTAACCGCCTTTGAAAGAGATTATTCAAATTACCTTACCTACGTATATAACAGAGAAGAAGACCTTTATGCCGCATACCCTCTCTGGATAGAAGAGGAATACGTAGTCAGCAATATTGATTTTATTGCAACACAAAGCGGGCAGAGGGCATTTGCACCTCCCAATCCCAGGATAAGGCCTGTTCCTGAAAATGAGCCAGTCCCCATACCTCTCCCTTCAGCAGGCATTGATGTTTCAGCAGATGATTTAAGAAAAGAGCTCATATCAGGTGAGAATTCCGACAGCAACATAGAAAGATATACAAATGTGTTGTCATCCGATACCACATCGAAGTTCAAGACGCCTGCACAGTTGTCTCCATCACTCCCTTTTGATTCAATAATTCTGGTATTCGTTTTCATATTCCCGCTTTATTTCACATCCCAGTTCTTCATGATGAGCATCATGAACGAGAGAATTGAAAGAAAAGGTGAAGCACTTCTTTCAACGCCTGTTAATCCTTTTATCATAATAATCGGCAAAGGCCTTCCCTACTTTTTGATGATGCTTGCAATAGCCGCCATTCTTACTGTCATGATAGAAGGATCACTGCTCATCCTTCTTCCGGTATTTCCGGTTATAATCTTTTTTTTGTCAGGCGCTCTTCTTATCGGGATGTTATCAAGAAGCTTTAAGGAGCTTTCATTCATATCAATATTTTTCTCAACAGTTGCAACCTCATACCTTTTCTTCCCAAGTATATTTGCAAATATACACATAATCAGTCTTATTTCTCCACTCACCCTTGTAATCTATCAGATTCAGGGCGATGCATTTACAATTTATGACTATATCTACTCAACCTCGCTTTTTTTCCTGACAAGCGCTGTCATATTTTATTTTGCAGCAAGAAACTTCAATGAAGAGAGGCTCTTTAACCATCACAAACTGATGCCCAGAATGATGGAGTTTCTCGAATCAGTCATATCAAAAAAGCGGACAAATCTTTCATTATTCGGAATAAGTATCTGCACAATTCCTTTTGTGTTTATGGCACAACTGATACTTCTTGTGCTGCTTTTTAATTTCCCCATGCCGTATTCAATAATTCTTCTGCTATTCTGTGCAGCATTTATTGAAGAATTTGCAAAGTCAATCGGCATATATACACTGGTCAGCAAAAGACCGTCATACATTACCTGGAAAAATATAATTATTGCCTCTTTTGCAATAGCGCTTGGATTTCTTGCAGGAGAGAAACTTCTTTTATTTGCAACACTTGCAGAGATATCAGACTCGATATTTGGAGCAGTTTTATTTGCAAGCCTTCAGGTTATCTGGATGCCCTTATCACTGCATTTCCTTGGTATTCTGACAACATCAGCAGTTCTGAAAACAATGGGCAGGAGATTTTATATCCCTGCACTGATTCTCTCAACCATAGTGCACAGCCTGTATAACATTTATTTCGTTCTTGGATGGATGCGGTGAAAATGGATTTTAAAAATTGCAGTATCATTGCAAAAAAAGAGCTTAGAAGTCTTTCAGGCGAAAAAACAATAATTCTGGCAATACTTCTTCAGCTTTTCATAGCGATGTTTTCATCATTTTTACTTATAGGCCTTGCATCAATGTACAATCCTGATTCAATAAGCCAGTATTCAAATATCAGATATCCTATTGCATATGCCGGAGAATCCACTGATTTCCCGGAATTTCTTAAGGATTACAGGGATTTTATAGTATATGACATGGATCTGTCAACTGCTGTTGCAGCATTAAAGGAGAGAAAATTATCAGCAGTCATATGGATGCCGGACATTGCACCTGATTCACAATATCCGATAAAAATAACCCTGTACACAATAGAAAATGATATTTCATCAAGTCTGGTCAGTGTAAAGCTAAAAAATGCCATGATAGATTACGAGGAGAAACTACGAGATATAAGAGATGACAGACTTACACAAAATCCTGTAACAATAGAAATTCCGCCTGCAGGTCCGTCCGGAGATTTTTATGAGTTTGTGTACGGCCTTTTGATACCGCTTCTTCTTTTTATGCCGGCAATAATCTCAGGAGCACTGATAATTGATCTCATAACAGAAGAATACCAGGAGAACACACTTGAAACACTGATGTCAACTACAGTTACATTTCCAGAGATGATATGGGGCAAAATTGCTGCCTGCTTTATTCTTGTCCCATTGCAGGCGGCAGGCTGGCTGGCTCTTTTAATAATAAACGGAATATCCATATCAGGAGTTGCTCCTATTTTACTTCATTTGTCTGCAGCATCACTAATTCTTGTTCTTATAGGTGCACTTTGCGCCCTGAAATATCATGAAAGAACAAACTCCCAGTTTGTTTTCTCAGCTGCCATTGTAGTCATACTGTTAATCTTCCTTGCGCTTCCTATGAATACCGCAAACATAATAGTCAGGCTTTCTGTAGAGTCAATCGGAGGAGAACACTGGCCGGTTCTTTTGCTGATGCTGTGCGCAGCAGGAATTTTGTCATTGGCTCTTACTAAATATGCAGAGAAAGTAAGGATGAAATTTTTCTAAAATCCCTTATTATGTGAATAATTGATAAGTTCAAATTTGCAGACAAATAAAACATTAAATATCCGGGTTTCATATTTTGTAAAGAAGTGCTGAATATGAAAATCCATAATGCAATATTAATTTTATTGATATCTTCAACAATTTTTTTGCTGCCTGCATCTGCAGCAGAAATTTCATCATTTAAAATAGAGCTTTCACAGGATGCTGCAGAAATAGGTGATATCGTACATTTAAAAAGCACAATTCCAATAAAAAATTCAGGATATGTTTGCCTTTTCATGACAGGCCCCGGTCTTTCTGAAAAAGGAGTCCCTGTTGAAGGTGATATCAGGCATTCAAGGATTCCTTATGACAAGGTCTTCTTAAACGGAGTTACTTTCGATAAAGACTGGGATACAGGACTTATCATAGGAGGTCTTCAGGAGGGCGAATATACTCTTTATCTGTCGACAATAGAGCAGAATGCCTTAAACCCCAGGGAAGGAACCTATACAACTGCAAAAATAAAAATTACAGACAGTGGAAATAAAAAGAATAAGGAGTCGCCGATTCCACTCTCTGTAATTATTATATCTGTTATCTCAGCAGCAGCAATAACTGCCAAAAACAGAGAATGAATTTTTCATGGACTGCAGGGTATTATTTAACCTGCTCTTTTTGAAGTATCAGGAAAAAATTCTTTTTTTGCAGAAAATCCATTTGTTTCTTTTATTTTTTTAGAAAGATTTATCAGACTTATTTCTCATGATGCCGGTTCATCAGCCTGATAAAAAGAAAAATCATTAAACCATTAAAAGATCCATTTCTCAAATGGTTATTATGTCACACGATTCAGCTTTTAAAGTTGGTCTTTTCATTATCGCATTATTTGCGATAATAGCTGCACCCGCCTGTGCAGAAGGAATTATTGGAAACCAACTTGGATGGATAACATTTCACACAAACGTAGACGGAGCAACTATCTACATTGACGGAAATGCGGCAGGAACAACAGTCAATCAGATCTATACATATACAGTTTATCTTGACGGAAGTCCAAGCAGCTATCCAAAAACCGCTTATGCAACAAAAGCAGGCTACTCAACATCAAACACACAGTCTCTTTCAACACCGTCTGTGGGAGAAACCATAAACTATTATATTACACTTAATCCAAGCGGACCGTCAACAGGTTCTATTTATGTCTCCTCATCACCATCCAATGCAATGGTTTACATAAATGGTGCTTATGTTGGAAACACACCACACACAGTCGGCGGATACACACCGGGAAATTACAATGTTGAAGTTGTAAAATCAGGATACAACAACTGGGCATCAACTGCATATGTATCAGCAGGAAGCACAGCAAATGTGTATGCAACTCTGACTGCTGCTGATATTTACGGCACCATCTCTGTAAAATCCTCACCTTCCGGTGCAAGTGTCTATCTTGACGGAAGCTACAAAGGACAGACGCCGGCTACAATATCTGGTGTTACAAAAGGTGCACATACAATTGAGCTGAATAAGGCAGGCTACTATGACTGGACAGGCCAGATAACAGTATATTCAGGCCAGACAGCATCAGTTTACCCGACTCTTCAGCCCTTTGCCTCCCCAACCACAGGAACATTATATGTATCGTCATCACCTGGCGGTGCCTATGTATATCTTGATGGTGCCTATGAAGGTGTAACACCCTATTCCGGAAACCTGGTTCTTGATAATGTAAATTCAGGCACTCACACTTTAACACTAAAGCTTTCCGGATATAAGGATGCAACAACATCTGTTTCTGTCCCGGCAGGAGGAAGTGCAAGTGCATCTATTCCGTTAACACAACAGGGCTCTTCAGTTACATCAGGGACAGTTTCCTTCTCATCAACACCATCCGGGGCCAATGTATTTTTAAACAACGAGTATAAGGGGATAACTCCATTTTCAATCACACTTGAAGCAGGACAATATCAGGTCACCTTCAGGCTTCCGGGATACACAGACTCAGCAACAACTGCTGTAGTAACTGCCGGAGCAACATCAAGTGTTCAGGGCTCTCTTGTACCTGTATCACAGCCCTCTCAGGCAGGAAGCCTCCCGGTTGCAGTACTGGCAGGCATTATGATTGCAGGGATTCTTCTTTTTGGATTTTTCAGAAAGGAGTAAAAAACAGTCAAACACTTTTTTTAGTTGGTCCCTTCCATCGGATTTTAAGAGGGATATTCAAAGAATAATAGAGAAATTTTTTACCTGAACACATTATAGATATAATGAGTCTATGGGATTTACCGTCATATCACCTCAAATATACACATATGGTGCAATGCTGATTGCAGGAATATTAAAAAATGAAGGATATGACGTTGCCTTAAAAAATACCCTTGCTGCACGGCCGCAAGACACAGTTATGCTCAGCCTTTATTCAACTCAGCACCTTTTATCTGATGATATCAGATCATTTATCTTAAAACACAGAGAGAACGGAGGGTCTGTTTATGTAGGGGGACCTGTCTCTGCCTATCCTGAGATGGTTTTAGGTGAGCTCTGCCCCGACTGCGTTTTATCAGGAGAAGGTGAAGAAAGTGTACCTCTTATTGCAGAAAAAGGAATTTCAGAAGATATTCCGGGGATCTCATATCTAAACAATGAAGGAAGAATTATACAGACAAAACCCCCGCTTCCGGCAGATATTAACCGTCCTCTTCCATTTATTCCTCCTGATATCTCTGACCAGAGCATAAGAGGTGCGTCTGCCTATATTGAGACGCACAGGGGATGTACCGGTGCATGCACCTTCTGCCAGGTGCCAAGATATTTTGGACGGGAAATAAGAAGCAGAAGTATCGATGATATCCTAAAAGAAGTAATAGAATTTAAAAAAAAGGGTGCATCCAGAATATCTGTGTCAGGGGGAACCGGCTCACTGTACCAGTACAAAGACGGTATGATAAATGAAGATGCCTTTGCAGAACTCCTATGCGGGATGGCTGAAATTATGGGCAGTAAAAATATTTCATCACCTGACATTAGAGTTGACTGCATCAGTGACAAAATTCTTGATGCCATTCGCGACTATACAATCGGCTGGGTGTTCTTCGGGCTTGAGTCAGGCAGTGATAATATTCTCAGGCATATGGGCAAGGGTGCCGGAGTAAAAGAGGCATCAGACGCAGTATTTAAGTGCAGGGAGCACGGGCTTAAAGTTGCAGGAAGCTTTATAGTCGGCTATCCGACCGAGACTAAAGAGGATTATGAAAAAACAAAGGATTTCATATCAGAGCACTGCCTTGATGATGTTTTTGTATCGATAGCAGAGCCAATTCCAAAAACACCCCTTGCAGACCTTGTTCTTAAAACTCCGCGGGAATCAAATACTACCTATATTCCGCATAAAGGTGAGTACAGGTCGCTTAAATTAACCGAGAGTGAGGCAAGGTCCTTTGATCTTCAGATGCATGCAGACATGTTCAAGCCAAACCTGCATGTTGTAACCGATGAAATTTTCAATACTTATCTAAGCGGAGTCAGAAAAGACGGAGCAGAGGTAAGGGCTGCAACAGAGCTTTTGTTCAGGTATTATGGGGCGGATGATGATATTATAAGCCCGACAGAGGAGACATGATTAGATGCTTCATTTATTGAAGAAGTATATTCCTGAAAATTTTTCAGAGAGATTCAAATTCATCGGCCCGGGTCTATTGCTTGCAATAGCCGCTGCCGGTGAGAGCGGAATATCTGAGGCTCTTGAAATAGGAGCACATTTTCATTTTGAGCTGATGTGGGTTATCGCACTTACTCTTCTCTTTAAGTTTGCATTTACGAACGGAATTGCAAGGTACACTCTTTCAACGGGCAAAACAATTTTTGAAGGCCTGAAAATGATCCCTGGCCCGAAAAACTGGACTGTTTATTTTGTAACGATAATTTTTCTCCTTGAAATGTTTGCATTTGGAGGTATGCTTCTTTACGGGGCGATTTTTATTGACTATTATCTTCCCGGTGTTTATTTTGAAAGGATCATTGCCCTTTTGACACTGGCAGTGATACTTTTTCTTTTATGGAAGAATTCATATGAAAGAGTTGAAGTTGTGGTTATTGCAATTGCAATATGCCTTTTTGTTGGTATTGCCTACTGTCTTTTGGAGTTTAATCTTCCATTAGAATCTATTGCAGAAGGCTTTATCCCTGCTGTCCCTACAGGCTCTGTCCTTTCCATAATGGCGCTCATGGGTGCTGTAGGCTCAGGACTTAATCTTCTTTTATATTCCGTATGGCTTAATGAGAAGAGCCACGGGGAGCATGGCCCGGATTATTTTAAAAAATATATTGGATCTGTAAACTGGGATCTTGTTCTGGCATTCTTTTTGGTTTCAGTAGTAACCGTTCTTTTTTTAACGCTTGGAGTAAGCGGTTTTGTCGTATCTTTTATCGGACATGGTGAAGAGCTTACCATTGATGCAATGATCGTACAGGTGTTGTATGTTCTTTCAAACATCCCGTTTGGAGACTCATTCTTTCTGGTGTTCGGGTATCTGATTATGTTTGGTGCAACAGTTACCGGAATGGACGGGCGTGCACGTGCCATCTCATCAATCATAAAAAGCTCATCATCAACAAAATTATCAGACAACCAGCTTTACAGAATTCTTCTGCTGGTTTTTACAGTCATTATTGCTTCAGCAATATTTTTTGGAGAACCTACAGAAATTATCCATTCTGTTGCCGCAATGGCATCCATTATGTTTGCAATGCTTGGTTTTATGATTATATACATAGATCTTAAACTTCCTGATTATTCACGCGGCAGCAGACTTTGGCTTTTGGTTATGATCCTCGGAAGTGCCGGATTTTTATTTATGGCCCTTATGATGGAGGGAACTTTCATTATTGTAGGTCTTCCCCTGATTGAAAGCCTGGTCCTTTTGATAGTTCCGGTCTATATCTTCATGCGCACAGATCTTTTCAGAAAATGCATTACAAACCGTCTTGAGATTGCGGATTTGATCTGGGTAATACTCATTTTTGGCGGGATTTCAGTTTACGGCGCATTCAGAGGCATACCTGTTGAAGGTATTGTAATCAGTGCAGGCCACGTAGGGCCGATGATTGCAGGAATTATATGCGGACCTCTTGCAGGGGCAATGTCCGGCCTTATCGGCGGGGTGTATGCATTTGAAACCGCCGGAGAGAACTCTTTAATATTCGCATCAGGAACAGTTGCAGCTGGAATTATTACCGGATATCTGACATATTACTGGAAGGCAGGCCTTACATATCCAAAAGCAGTATTAATGGTTATAATTGCAGAACTGGTAAATTTTGTACTCATACCTGTTTTATTTTTCATGGATGCAGCTTATATCACAGAACTTATCAGGAGAAGTTTTCTGCCGATGCTTATTGCTAACATGACAGGTATAATCATCTTTATTTATTTCCTAAAGGAAGGGGGATATTCAATTACATACAGACTTTCCGGCAGAAAAGCCGGAAAAAAATTCAGTTACGCTGAAGACAATCTGAAGGAGAAACTCCCTGCAGATAAAACAGAGGAGATAAAATAAATGGATTTTAGACCTTTTAAACTGCCGGTTCAGATATCAGTATCCACTGTTATTTTTGTCATCATTATTTTATCCGGATTATCTTACCTTTATTTATACAACTTCGGACCTGCTCCTGACAACTATCCGGATGAGATTAAAATAGGTGCGATTCTGCCGCTTTCAGGCAGCATGAAAACTTACGGCATTGAGATTCAGCAGGGTATTGAGATGGCAGTTGAGGATTTAAACAGTGCCGGAGGAATCAGAGGAAAGAAGATAAAAGTAGAATATTTTGATAATATTGGCAGTGAAAATCTTGCAGTATTCGGGTTTAAAAAATTCGCAGATGATAATATACCAGTCATCATCGGCCCGGTCTCAAGCAATATTGCACTTGTTCTGTCTCCCCTTGCAGAAGAGCTTAAAACTGTACTAATATCTCCTACAGCAACAAATCCGGGATTGTCAGATTATAAAAATTATGTATTCCGAACAATTTCATCTGATATATACCAGGGAAAAGGAATCGCTAAAGTTCTTCCGACACTGCATCCTGAAATTAAGACAGCTTCTGTAATATACATCAATACCGATTATGGAACCGGACTTAAGGATTCATTTGAGGATTGGTTTCCCAAAACCGGCAGAGATGTGGTTTTATCTGAAAGTTATGAACAGGGTGAGACTGATTATTTTAGTCTTCTAAAAAAAGTAAAAGAAGCTCATTCTGATGCAGTTGTTTTAATAGGAACAGTTGAAGATGCAACTACCATCCTGAAAAACGCTGATGAAATGAATCTTGATACAGTATGGTTCTGTTCAGAGGGTCTTATCAATGAAGAAATTCCGGAATCTGTTGGAGAATATTCTGAAGGGATTTGTGCACTTATGCAGTCTAGCCAGATTCAGTCAAAGGAATTTATCAGGCGTTACAAACAAAGATACAACAAAACAGTAGACTGGCCTGTCACATATGGATATGATACAACAATGGTTATTGCTGAAGCCCTTAGTGCATCAGATTACAGCGGTGAAAGCATAAGTAAGGCTCTAAAATATATTAGGCATCTTGGACTCTGCGGGCCCAAGGTTTTTGATGAAAACGGAGACATCCCGCCTGCATATGACATCATGAGAATAGAAAACGGCAGCTGGGTAAGAGTGAAATGGAATCAGGTTGTCTTTGTTGATGATAGTTATGAAGAAAATTCATCAAATGAGAATCACTGATAATAATCTAAAAAAATCTTATTTTAAATTTTTTAAGCCGATTACACAAAGATATACAAAAGAGCTTAAAATAATTATAGCAGCACCGGAAGGAATATTCATTTCATAAGAGAGAATAATCCCTCCGGTTGTAAAGCAAATCCCGATGAGTCCGGATAAATAAAACATCCGCATCAGATTTCCGGAAAACTCACGTGCAATAGCTGCAGGAAGAGTTAAAAGTGCAATTACAAGAATTATTCCCACAACCTGTATAAGCATTACAATTGTTGCTGCGGTTAGTATCAAAAGCAATGCCATAAATTTTCCTGAAGGGATATTCATAACTGTTGCATACTCCTCATCAAATGTAACTGCTAAAAACTGGTTGTAAAAAAGTCCGACAATTATGATGACTCCAAGAGTAAACAACGCCATAAAAATTATTTCTGAGGATGGAACAAGGAGAATATTTCCAAAAAGATAACCTAGCAAATCCGGCGCAAATCCGGGTGTCAGATATACAAATAATATGCCAAGCGCCATTCCTCCTGCCCACACAGCACCTACAAGAGTGTCAATGTGCTGATGGGAAACCCTTCGAAGCCTTGAAATAATTGCTGCCACTGCCACTGAAAAAAGCATTGCGCCAGCTATTGGGTTAAAACCTAAGAAGTAGCCAAGCCCTATTCCTCCAAATGAAGCATGCGATATTCCTCCGGAAATGGAGACCATTTTTTTTACAACAACAAAACTTCCGATTATCCCGCATGCAATGCTTGCAAGAATTCCTGCGAGGATTGCATTTCTAAAAAAATCGTATCCTAATGCCGCTATAAGATCCATTTTCCCTAATCCTCATGAGTCTTTAAAACCCTGTGTGCAAGTCCGTGTGCAATAAGATCAACCGGGCATTTATATGCAGAAAGAAGCATATCATCTGTAATTTCGTTTGTATTATGAGTATAGAGTTTTCTGTTTAGACAGGCAATTACATCGATATCAGATGAAAGAACACCAATATCATGAGTAATCAATACAATTGTCATCTTCCTGTGAAGCTGCGCCAGTATCTCGTGAAACCTGTCCTCTGTTGGTGAATCCACATAGACCGTTGGTTCGTCCAGAAGGAGAATTTTTGGCTTTCCTGCAATCGCCCTGGCAATAATTGCTCTTTGCTGCTCGCCTCCGGAAAGGCTGCCCAAAGGCCTGTCCGAAAGATCCAAAATCCCCAGAAGCGATAAAGCCTCCCTTGCATTTTCATAGTCATTTTCAGAGTACTTTTTTCTTATGCCTCTGATATGACCAAGTCTTCCCAATAAAACCATATCAAGAACATTTACAGGATATGTAAAATCAAATGTGTGAAACTGCGGAACATATCCTAAAAGCCAGCGGTTTTTTTCAGGAGTTTCCCCATATATCCTGACACTTCCGCTGTCAGGTTTTACAAGTCCGAGAATCACTTTTAGCAGCGTTGTTTTCCCGCCCCCGTTCGGACCGATTACTGCATAGGACTGTCCTTCCTCAATTGTAAAATTTATACTGTCAAGGATCTTCTGGCCATCCTTAAAGAAAGTCACATCGCGGACATCAACAGCGGTTTTATGCATTACCATACTCCTTTGCAAAAGCCTCTGCAGCAGACTCCATATTTAAGAGATAATTCTTTGGGAGTGTGTCAATAAAAACTACAGTTCCATTTATCTCTTCTGCAATTACTTCAGCACTTTTAGTGCTCTGTTCGGGAGATGCAAATATAACCTTTATTCCTTTTTCCCTTGCAGTCCTTATTATCTCTAAAAGCTCTGCAGGGCCTGGCTCTTTTCCCTCATTTTCAACAGACATTACATTTAATGAATAATCTCCTGCAAAATAAGACCACGCGGGATGATAGACAAGAATAGTCTCGCCCTCTCTTCCGGAAAGTTCATTTCTTATTTTAGTATCAAGAACGTCAAGCTTGTTTTTGTATTCACCCAGATTTTTAAGGAAATACTGCTCATTCTCAGGGCTTATTTCAATTAAGCCATCGCATATATTTTCGGCCATTATTTTGGCATTTGAAGGTGAAAGCCAGATATGCGGATCTGTCCCTCCCTTAGGGCCTGATATGAGTTCAATTCCAGAGGAACAGTTGATTACTTTCATATCAGGGCTGACGCCCTTTATTTTTTCCATCCATGCAAGCTCAAATTCAATGCCGGAGCCAGTCATTGCATACAAATCAGTTTTTGCAAGTGATTTCAGTTGCCCCGGAGTCAGCTCATAAGTATGCGGGCTTGAGCCGGGAGGAATCATGACATTTACATTTACAAGAGAACCACCCACAGCCTTTGCAAACTCCTCTTCAGGGAGTATTGATACAGAAACTGTAATTTTTGTGGTGTTTTCACCCGGGTTCTCATCTGCAGGGCTGATGCCTGTGCAGCCCGAAGAAAAAATAATTAGTGCAATAAGCACCAGCAGAGAAATTGATGCTTTATTTATGCTCAATTGCATAAGCTTCCTCTATATTGTGTATCTTTCATATTATCATCATATATTTAATTTATTTTGGTTGCAGAAATTACAAAAACACCAATTAATCCTTTATTTTGATATCCAAAATCAAAGAGCAAAAGAGAAGGCATAAAAATGCAGGAAAAGTAAAGTTATAAAATTACTTAAACGCGATTTTAAATACCATTTTCTTATTTTGCTGACTCCTGCCAGAATGAAAATGTAATTTGGCTGCAATAAATCATACCCTAAAAAAATTAGGATGTAATAAGAACACATTCAGGATTTTTAAAAATGATGTAAGAATTTTTCATGCATCATCTGAATCTGATTTACAAAATATCCCAAAGAAGTCTAATAACATATAATTTTGTCAGCACCATCAACAAAAAAGAAACATGTTATCAGTTTTCAATAAATAATATAAGCAGAGGTAAATTTCATATGACTGGAAAAATTAAGACGTATGATGAAGCAGCGGAGTTTCACGGCCATAAATGCCCCGGGCTTGCATATGGGTATAAAGCTGCGGAATATGCATTAAAAGAACTTTTTGAGGACAGGGCACGCGATGAGGAGCTTGTCGCAATTGTTGAAAATGATGCATGCGGTATTGATGCAATTCAGTTTCTCACTGGCTGCACAATAGGAAAGGGAAATTTAATCTTTAGGGATTATGGAAAGCAGGTATATACTTTCATAAAAAGAAGCAGCGGAGATGCCGTTAGAATTGTCCAAAAAGAAGGGACAGCAATGGCTGACTTTGATAAAAAAACAGGAGAGCTTGCCGATAAAGTATTTTCCAATTCTGCAACAGAAGATGAAAAACAGGAATTTTTCGAGAGAAGAAATCTGGTTATCAAAACAATTCTGGATATGCCTTGTGAAGAGCTCTATTCATTAAAGCACATAAAAATGGTAATTCCTCAAAAAGCAAAACTTTTCAAATCGCTTAAATGTGCAAAATGCAAAGAGATTGTCTCAGAATCCCGTGCAAGGGTTGAAAATGGCCGGATTGTCTGTATGCCCTGCTATGAGGAGTATTCACGCGGCTGGTAAAACAATTTATCAGTTAAAAAATTATTTTTTTTCTTTGGAAAGAATAGTCTTTTTTCCATCTTTATAATCTTTCCAAAACCAGAATCCTGCAAATCCTCCGGATACAAGAGACTGGACGATTATATAGATTATTATCATAATTAGAATCTGGGCATTCATCAAAATACTGCTTACAGCAATTAAAAACGCAACACCCGCATTTCGGTTAACAGAGCTGATTGCCAGTGATTTTTTTTCTTCAGACGTATCTCCTCCAAAGATAAAGCCAAGAGCAAAGGAGAAAAGCACAGAAATGATTATTGCAAGAACGCCGAATGTCCCAATAATTACTGAGAAAAAACCTCCCTGCGACTCTCTCATAAATATCACATACAAAGAGACTGAAATTACAATCAGTGCTGATATATTTGAAGTCCAGAATGATATTTCTGAAAATTTTCGGGATATTTTAGGAGCCTTTATTCGCAGAAACATTCCCAGAAACAATGGAAGCATCTGTATTATTGCCAGTGTCTGAATAACAGACCAGGGATTTATGCTGTTTGCACCGGGCAGGACTAACATGAGTGTAAAAGGAGTAGAAAAAACAGCAATTGTGCATAAAATAAACATTAATCCGGTTGAGTGGCCTACATCACCGTTTGAAACTTCAGTTATCCGTGGAGCATATGAAGCACCCGGTGCACACGCCATTGCAAGAAAGCCAAAGAGAACCGGACCTGAAAGTGAAAGAAGATATGCTGTCAATAAGGCTGCAAAAGGTATTAAGATCAGATTTAAAAAAAGTGACCTGCAGAGAAGACCTTTTCTTTTCAGGGAGTCTGTTATGTCCTTTAAGGAAAGACCAAAACCAATAGACAGCATCGAAGATATTATAAAAAGATAAATAAGAAATATAAAAAAATCATTTAAGAGCACAATCATAAATTGTGCAGAACAATTATTTAAAACCTGCAGGAATTGAATAATTGTCTTCTTTTTCCAGTAGCAAAGTGTTTCTGCCACCTTTTTTTTAAAAAAATATTGTTAAAAAAACCCGGGAGTCCTCTTCCAAAAAATCAGCATATGTTTTGCTTTCATTTTTGCTTTCATGCAACAAGCCCCCTGTATTTCCACAGACCCAAAGGTTAAGTAATGCTTATAATTAACCGTTAAATAAAACAGACAAGTGTTTGTATCAGGCAAAAAAAATTCTTAAAACACTGATGAATAAAATCAATAATAGTAATTTTTAAAAATAAAAAAGGCCGGGGCCGAGATTTGAACCCGAGTCCAGGGAGCCACAATCCCTGAGGATAACCACTACCCTACCCCGGCTAAACTGCTCTATTAAATTTATTAGACATTCCTAATTAAGATATCCTTTTACAACTGAAAAAAAGACTTAGACATGGGACTATTAATATTGTTTTATGTGCCAATAATAATCAGGTAAATTCAATAAGTCCGGTAATTTTTATAAACCGGCAGCTGCCAGACATTTTTGGAAGGGAATAACAATGGCTAAAAAAAAGGACAAGGGAAACAATCAGAATTTAGGCAAACAGTCAATCAGGACACCAATAGTCTGCGTACTTGGCCATGTGGATCACGGAAAAACCTCTCTTCTGGACAAAATCAGGGGCTCATCTGTTGTAAACAGTGAAGCGGGCGCAATTACCCAGCATATAGGCGCTACAATAGTTCCCCTTGAGGCTATTGAGGAGATGAGCGGGACAAAAGGTAAAATGAATTTTGATGTTCCAGGTCTTTTATTCATCGACACGCCGGGGCATCATGCATTCACAACCCTCCGCTCAAGAGGGGGCGCCCTTGCTGATATGGCAATCCTTGTTGTTGACATAAACGAGGGTTTTCAGCCGCAGACAATAGAAGCTCTCCATATACTTAAAAATTATAAAACTCCCTTTGTCGTTGCCGCAACCAAAATGGACAGAATCCACGGGTGGAGAAAAACCCCAAACGCCCCTTTCATGAAATGCTATAATGCACAGAATGAACGCGTTCAGATGGCACTTGAAACAAAGACATATGAGCTTGTCGGAAAACTCTCTGAAGAGGGGTTCAACTGCGAGAGATATGACAGGATAAAAGATTTTCAAAAGAATATTGCTATCGTTCCGGTAAGCGGAATAACAGGTGAAGGGCTTGCCGATCTTCTTATGGTAATGATAGGTCTTGCACAAAGATACATGACTGAAAACCTAAAGCTCACAGTAGACGGCCCCGGTGTTGGAACAGTCCTTGAAGTTAAAGAGGAACGCGGACTTGGAACAACACTTGACGTTATTCTTTTCGACGGAACCTTAAATGTCGGCGATGAGATTGCAGTCGGCGGAAATGAAGGTGTTATATCAACAAAGGTGCGCTCACTTCTAAAGCCGCGCCCGATGCAGGAGATTCTGACTGAAGAGAAATTTGACAGGGTAAAATCAGTAAGTGCTGCAAGCGGAATCAAGGTTGCGGCACCAGGTCTTGACGGTGTTGTTGCAGGCTCCCCAATAATGGTTGTAAAAGGAAACCGGGAGGAGCTGGAGGAAAAAATAAGGCATGAGATGCAGGATATCGCAGTAAAACTCTCAGAGGAAGGCATTTTTATAAAAGCTGACACAATAGGCGCCTTAGAAGCCCTTTCAAAAGAGCTTGAACAGCACAATATCCCGATTATGCGTGCAGAAGTAGGGCCTGTATCAAGACATGATGTAATAGAGATAGCAACTGTCAAAAATCCTTTGATGTCTGTTCTTCTGGCATTTAACACAACAAAACTTCCTGACGCAACAGAGATTCTGATGGGAGATCAGGTAGACAATGTCATGATATTTGAATCAGGCGTAATTTACCACCTGATTGATGATTATCTTGAATGGGAGGAGAAGACCCGCCGTCAGATGGAAAAACAGAGCTTTGAAAAACTTATCATGCCTGCAAAGATAACACTCCTTCCTGACTGCGTCTTCAGGCAGAGCAATCCGGCAGTCGTAGGAGTCAGAGTCCTTGGAGGGAAACTCCAGACAGGTGTAAATCTTGCACACACCGACGGAAGAAAAGTAGGAAAACTAAAGCAGATGAAGAAGGGGCAGGACAATATCCAGGAGGCAGATGAAGGTGAGGAGGTCGCCATCTCCATTGACGGACCTACTGTGGGACGCCAGATTAATATCGGTGACACATTTTATGTCGACATTCCGGAACACCATGTAAAAGTGCTTGAAACAGAGATGTTTTCACATTTAAACGGCAGTATGAAGATTGTACTGGAAGAGTTCACACGAGTCAAAAGAAAAGATGAACCCTTCTGGGGAAAGTAGTTTTTTAATGTTGCAATTCAAACATATAGAGACCTAAATAATGGAGTTTTAAAAATGGCAGATCTAAAAGTAGTCCTCTCCGACCCGAAAACAGGAAAGGCATACAACATTACAGCAACCGGCGGGATGGCAGGTTCACTCATTGGAAAGAAAGTCGGACAGCAGATAAGTGCTGATGCACTAGGTTTTGCAGGCTACACAATTGAGCTTACAGGTGCAACAGACAGGACCGGCATACCGGCAAGAAAAGACCTTCCAGGTGCAGGCAAAAGGAAGCTTCTCCTCTCCGAGAGCACAGGATTTCACGAGAAATACGCAGGAGAACGCCGCAGAAAGGCAATCCGCTGTGCTGAGATAACACCGGACTTTGTGCAGATAAATGCAAAAGTTGTTGGATACGGCGACAAATCACTTGAGCAGTACTTCGCACCTGCAGAATCAAACGCTGCAGCAGAATAATCTTTTATTTCCAATACTTTTTTTACTCTTATTAAAGAAAATCTGTAATTAATAATAATATGATTTTACTTGACCAAAAAAGGCCGATTCTTTAAAATTTTTATTTTTCAGGAGATGTTTTTTATAAAATCAGGGATTTTATCTGTGAATTCAACACCGTATTTTCTTGCAACAATTACTGCTGCAGCCTCAAATTCAAGGTTGCCGTCAAAACCGTTTTTGATTATGCTGTTTATCTCAGCAACAACATCGCCTTCATCAGCAGATATTTTTGCAGCGATATCCCCTACAAGAATTTCAACAGGATTTACCTCTTTTTGAAATATTTCAGATGATGGCTTGTATCCAAGCGGAATGTCGACTTCAGAGACCAAAAATGAAGGTTTTAAAAAAGCTCCCGACTCTTCCAATAACCCCTCATCAAGCGCCATCCGTATTATCCTTCCGGCCTGATCATTATTCATCCATCGCTTATCTATTGTCAAAAAATATACAATCTCGGTTTTTTTTAGCTGCTCTTTTCTCATGCTCTTAAAAGGAGCTGAAACAACCATCTTAATTGTCAAATCAAACAGCACCCTTTATCAGTTTTTTAACATCGTAAGCATCAGTGCTTCCTTTTGTCCCTTCCTTTGATACAAAACACTCCGTTATCATGCCAGTCTCATTTACCCGAAGATAATAAACAGTCTCCGAACGCGGAATTCTTCTATCCCCGGTCAGTATTGTTTCATTTAAAATAAGCATGAAATCTGCTGCATCACTTATTGTATCAAGAAAGTCAGCTATATCCTCAACAGGCACCATGCGGGTTTTTGAATCGGCAACAGAAACATGCACATCCAGCCGTATAAGATCTTCTCCCACCCTTTCAGTGACATGTGTGTTGTTCATGCCGACGACTTTTTCAACTACATCCAGAAATGGTTTTTCAATTTCAAAATCGAGGTCGCACCTCAGCGGAAAACGGTGATATATCCTGCGCATCGGTACAATATGAATTCTGTATTTATAAAAAGTATATGTAATCCGGTCTTTATGCTGCAAACAAAAAAGCTGCCAGACAGGGCATACCTAAAAAAGATAAGAATTGAAAAAAAATTATTCAATTAAAACGGCGTTTATAACTCCGTCCTGACCGGGCCTTGAAACTATCTTTGCCCTTCCAATCTCTGTTTTTATAACTGCGCCCTTCGTAAGAAGATTACGGCGGACGTAGTTGGGGTTTGCAGTGTTTGCTTCAACATTATCAATTGAAACTTTCTTTGTTTCACCAGTCTTTGGATTTGAAACACTTGCAAATGATGCACGAAGTGCACGAATCTTTGTGTTTCCGCCGTGTGTCCGGATAATTCTGCGGCGCTCTTCTCCGATATGTGTCTCTGCCGGTGAACGGCCGATTTCCACTCTTCTCTTGCTGCGTGCGGTTTTCAGGCGGGCGCCTGTCTCGCTTCTAACTGATCTTCCTTGCCAGAGCATTGTAATACACCTTAATTTTCAACTTTGGGTTTAACTTTTGGTTTTAGAAAGAAAAGACAATTCCTGAATTAATGATTATACAGGTGTCTTTTTTATTGCTACCTTAATCTCCAAAAACTTCTGAAGTTCTATATATATTCATTTTGAAGTTATTTAATTGCACCGCAAATAATTCACTTAAGAATCTCATCCACAAGTTCTCCTACACCCTCACCTGTCTTAAGATTAGTCTTAAAAACCGGCATTATAGGATTATACCGGTGAATGTCATCCTCCATTCTAGCCACATTGCAACCCACATATTCTGCCAGATCAATCTTGTTGATTACAGCAATTGTACCGTTTCTAAACATCATCGGATGCTTGTTTACAACATCATCCCCTTCTGTTGTTGAAACAACAACTATGCGCTTTTCAGCGCCAAGTGAGAAGTCTGTCGGGCAGACCATATTGCCGACATTTTCTATGAACAGTACATCTATTTTGTCAAGCGGAAGCGATTCAATTGCGTGCTCAACCAGGTGAGCATCAAGATGGCATTCCTTTCCGGTATTTGCATTGACTGCAGGAATGCCTGTTGCTATAATTCTCTGGAAATCATCATCTCCCCAGACATCTCCTGCAATAGCACCTGCGCTAAGGCCTTTATTTTTAAGTACAGGCACAATGTTTTCGATAAGAGCAGTCTTTCCCGAGCCTATTGCCCCTAAAAGATCAAAAGCACGGACTCCGTTGTCCTTTAATTTATGATAGTTCTTATGTGCCAGCCTGTTGTTGGCATCAAAAACATCCTTTTCAATGCTGACATCTATGTGATGCATAACTAATAGTTATTGCAAGTATCCGTTAAAAGATATCGTCAACAACAGTACCTGTTAATAGGTACACCTCACTAATATTACCTGATATGGAAAGAGAGAAGGTCATCTACCCCTGTTATTTCGATGAAAGCCTGACAAGAAAAGATGGCAGGCGCATAAAAAAGACCGAGGCTGTAAAGAATCCTTCCATCAGAGGCATACTGACAGCAGTAAAAAAACTGGGAGTTGAGGCATCACAGGAGCAAAAAAGCCACCCTTCACACTGGCTTTCAAAAGAAGGGCGCATTCTTGTGAAATGGGACAGGCCAAAAGAAATTTTAATCAGACAAATTGCAGAAAACCTAAAGCAGGATAAATGAAATGTTCGACCTTCATACACACACGACAATGACTGACGGGGATCTGCTCCCAACAGAGCTTGTCCGCCGGGCTGCAGTACGGGGATATGATACACTTGCAATAACAGACCATGCCGATGCATCCAATATAGAGTCTCTGATAAAAGCCGTAAATTCAATAAAAAAATCAGCAGCCCTTTTTGGAGTGAATCTTTATTCAGGAGTTGAATTAACTCATGTTCCTCCTGAGGAGATAGATGAGCTTTCCAAATATGCAAGGAAATGCGGTGCTGAGATAGTTATTGTGCATGGAGAGACAGTTGTTGAACCTGTAGCGCCGGGAACAAATCTTGCCGCATGTACATCCGATTATGTGGATATTCTTGCACACCCGGGCCTTATTTCGGGAGAGGCCGCACTTGAGGCAAAAAGACACAATATCGCACTTGAGATAACTTCACGCGGCGGGCATAACAGAACAAACGGACATGTATTTAAAGCTGCAATGAAGTCAGGATGCAGGGTTGTGATTAATTCAGACACACACGGGCCTTCTGATCTTCTGACTGAAAACGCGCGAAAACTTGTTGCAATGGGCGCAGGAATGACATCGGACGAGGCAGATAGTATTTTATCAGATAAAACCCTGAAAGAGATCCTTGATCTCTAAGAAATATATAATAATTATCAAAAGTTTTAAATAATCTTTAGACACATATATATAGGTTACTAAATATTATAAATTTTGTTTTTCAGGAAGGTAATCTTTTGAAACTTGCCGGTGAAATACGTTCTGTTGTTGGAAAGCATCTGTTAATTGTTAATTGCGATGCAGCACAGCTTCCACGCCTTTATGCAGATGTTGTTGAGAGTTCAGGAAGACCTGTTGGAAAACTTGTTGAGATATTTGGAAATATACAAAATCCCTGTGCAGCAGTCTACTGTCAGAATACAAACTGCTGCATCGCAGGAGAAAAGCTCTATACAAAATAATTCAGGAGTAAAACAAATGCAGGAAATTGAGAAACTTAAACAGCTTCAGAGCCAGAGAGAGGCTCTAAAAAGCCGCTCGGCTGAACAGGTTGAAAAACTTCAGAAAAAAACCGAGGAAACAAATAAAACAGTATGCCCCGAATGCGGCAGCCGCCAGCTTGTCCATGACTATGAGCGTGCAGAACTTACATGCCAGAACTGCGGCCTTGTTCTTGAAGAGGAGTTCATTGACAGAGGTCCCGAGTGGCGTGCATTTGACCACGACCAGAGAATGAAGCGTTCACGTGTCGGTGCTCCGATGACCTTTACAATTCACGACAAAGGTCTTTCAACAATGATTGACTGGAGAAACCGCGACTCATACGGCCGTGCAATCTCCTCAAAGAACCGTGCACAGCTTTACCGCCTGCGCAAGTGGCAGAGAAGAATTCGTGTCTCAAATGCAACCGAAAGAAACCTCGCATTTGCCCTTTCAGAACTTGACCGCATGGCATCGGCTCTTGGTCTTCCAAGAAATGTCCGTGAAACTGCAGCTGTCGTCTACCGTGATGCTGTTGATAAAAATCTCATCAGAGGAAGAAGTATTGAGGGAGTCGCTGCAGCCGCACTTTATGCAGCATGCCGCCAGTGCAGTGTTCCAAGGACACTTGATGAGATTGCTGAAGTGTCACGTGTTTCAAGAAAAGAAATTGGAAGAACATACAGATTTATCTCAAGAGAACTCGGGCTTAAACTTCTTCCAACATCACCAATTGACTACGTTCCGCGCTTCTGTTCAGGCCTTACACTTAAAGGAGAAGTCCAGTCAAGGGCAGTTGAGATATTAAGACAAGCCGGAGAAAGAGAGCTTACAAGCGGAAGAGGCCCGACAGGTGTTGCGGCAGCTGCAATTTACATCTCCTCAATTCTTGGCGGAGAGCGCCGCACACAGCGCGAGGTAGCAGAGGTCGCCGGAGTTACCGAAGTTACAATCAGAAACAGATATAAAGAACTGGCAGAAAAGCTGGACATCGAGATTATTCTCTAATTCCTGACAAAATCAGATAATACATTTTTTAAGGCAATTTCTGCATATATTATTAGAAAGAGAGGGCTTGTAGATCAGGGGTAGATCGCTACGTTCGCAACGTAGAGGCCGCGGGTTCAAATCCCGCCTGGTCCATCTTTTAAGGAAAATTTTGATTTTTTTTCAGTTAATTTAAAAGAAATGCAAAAAAAAATGCTCCTGAAAATTGTTGAATAATTTTTTGGGATTAATCAAATCCAGAAGAGATCATCTTCTTTATCTGATGAAAAACTGCTTTTTGAGCTTTCCTTTTTTCGTGCAGTATTTGGCGAAACAGGTGATTTTCTCTCAGATGATTTATTTGCAGGGTTTTTTCCAACCTTTAAAACTCCCGATAATGATTCTTTTGGCATAGCAGGATTTGATCCAACCCTGACTCCTCCTGTCAAAGACTCTTTCGGTTTTATTACCGAACCGGTTTTTACGCCGCCTGACAAAAGCTCTTTTGGTTTTACGATGCCGTCTGATTTTATCCCCGATGATAAAAGCTCCACGGGTTTTTTAGCCGAACTGCCCATAGAAACTTTTCCACCGGTTAAATTATCTTTTGGCTTTATGTTTGGATGAACAGACAATCTGCCCCCGGAAAGACTCCTGTCATTTGACTTTATATTAGGCTGAATCGACACCCTCCTTCCTGATAAAGAGCTGTCATTGGGACGGATTACAGAGCCGCCCGATATTTTTCCGCCAGCGTATACATTGTCGTTTGGGCGCATCGTTGAGCCTGCCGAAAAAGCGCCTGCAGAAAATGATTTGTCGCTTGCCCGCTGCACAGGGCCCCCGATACTTATAGTTTCACCAACACGGGCCACATCACTTCTCTCTTTGGGAACTCCAGGACCTTTTATTTCTTTTACTCCAAATATAGAATCTCTGGGTGAATTTCCAAGATTGACAGATGTCATACGGGTCATGTCAAGGTCGGTCTTTGAACTTCTTCCTGGAAGATTAAGCCCGCTGTTGTCAGAAACCTTCTCTTTTTTACCCGCAATAGTAATTTTGTCATCCTGAATCTTTTCCTTTGGAATCTGAGCTTTGGATTCAGCAGCCTCCTGCTTATACTCCTCAATCTCCTGTTTTTTAACAAACTCAGGAGATGTCAGGGGAATATTTTCATCTTCATCATCATCGGCAAGATATGAAAATGCTGCCTCTGAAAATGTTGCTTTCCTGGCAGAACCATAATTTTGTCCGGCTTCATTTTCATCACCAAAGTCGCAGCTGTCATCATCGTCAAGGAGCTCAACAAATGACATTGAATTTCTGCCGTTAGAATTATCACCAAAATTGTCAAAGGCAGCAGATACATCACTTTCAAAGCCCGTGCTTTCATCTTCGAGAAAATCCACAATATCAAGGCTGCCCGCAGATTTTACAGGTTCATTTTGCCCCGTTCTTTTCCCGCCATCATAATTTTGATGGGAGTTGTCATTCTGTCTGTTCATATGATAACCATTATCTTCAATTATCGGAGGAATATTGGAGTTTACAGTGATATTTTTGGGAGGCACTGACGAATACCCTCCAATCAGCCCCCAGGCTTCATCCTCAATAGCTTTTTCATCATAACTGCCGGCAGAAGAGACACTGTTCTTTTTTGGATATGCAGAATACTCAGGATATTCCTGATGTTCCAAAGACGCCACTTCATAATACTCAGGCATATAATCCACATGAATATTCTCCTGCCCTGCAGATGCTACAGGCGGCTTTTGTTCAAAATTACCTCTTCCGGAAAGCAGCAGAGCCTCTTCCTCTTCAAGAATTCTCGAATATTCATTGCTTTTTTCTATCTCCGCCTGCTCAAGAAGATATTCTTCCCTGAGTTTTTTTATCTCCTCAAGACGCGGGATGTTATGCAGTCCTGAAAGCATGATGATAATCCCAACAAAACGGGTGTTTTTTACAGGATAGTCACCCGAGCGCATTTCAAGACCGGCAATGCTTGAATCAATCCATTTCCGAACGGTCTGAAAACCTTTCATTGAAAGTTCATGAGATGGTCCTGCAATAAGAATCAGCGCCTTATCAGCACTTGTCAGATCACATGGAATTGAGATATCCTCATAAACTGCCTGTTTTGCAAGAGCAACAATTCTTGTGGCACGTTTATGCGATCCTTCTGAAAAATATGTATCAGAGCGCCATCTTTCAAGAGTATCCATCCAGTTGAAAGGCAGATTTTCAATAGCATATCCTATTGCAGTGATTCCGTTTCCTTTAAGAGTGTTTAGGATCTCCCCGGCATCAAGAACTACTTCTGCCGACTCAAATCCGGACTCGTTAAACTCTCCCGCCCTTAATATCAGACCAATCTGTCTTGAGATTCTTTCATTCAGCATCCGGTAGACATCACGTGGATTGTCTGAGAATGATTTGCCATAAGGCGATGGCTTTACAACCGGTTCACCGTGCTCATCCAGCGTTGTTTCAAAAGACGCCTTAATTTTTCTGTACCATGTCTCATTATCAAAAAGAATTACTGCATCAACACTTTCCCTGATTTTATCAAGATCGTCTGCTGCTTTTTTGGCAATTGCTCTTCCTTCGCGAAGATAGGGGAGTGTGCATAATGCAAAGACAGGCTCAAAATAAGCTTTTCTGATCTCTTTTATAAGTTCGGGGACTATGTCGCTTACATTGCCGCCAAGCCCGACAAAGACAATTATTGCATCAATATCAATATTGTCCATTCTTTTGATGCTGCCCATGACCTCTGATACATCAATTGTTGAGCGAATATCATAGTGAACATCAGGATCAAGTGCGGGGAAAAATATTTTTGTCTCATCGGGGAGATTTTTGAGCTGGGATAAAAAGTTGCCGTCAGTGTCAACGACTACTGAAGAGATGCAGCTCACGCTGCTTCGCCTGTCCTGATAGTAGAGCTGATCCACAATTCGTGAACCTGCACCGCCCACACCAATGGCAAGTATTCTCATATTATTTAACCGGGGATTATAATTTCTGCCTGTTTAATGCACTTTTTATGACCGGATTAATATTTAAGTACAAATCCTGCAATTTTCATATACTTTCCGGTTGTTTTGCCGGATTGCAGATATTGCAATATCTCAGGCAGAAATATTCTGTTGTATAATTTGTCAGTACAGGATAATAAGTGTCGTTGTTGGTGCTGATGTTATTATCAGGTCAATAATTTAGATGAATTTTTCTCAGGCTTGTATTTCACAAGTATTTCTTTCAAAGAAAATTCAGTTGATGTCTGATTTATATGACGGGATTTGGAAGACATATCTGTTTTTTAAATATTGAATGGTTTTTTTTCTGATATCACTGATTATTAATTTCTGACAGCTTTCTTAAAACCGGCTTCATAAATAAAACAAATAATCTTTTATGATATGCAGACATATACACACAAATGATATGCAATAAATTCGCATATTAAACTTTACAGATCAGCGATAATCAATTCGTTTTATTCATCCTGGGGGGGCAGATATTAATGAATTCAAACAATCCCGATACTTTTGGGATTAATAAAATAGGAGAAGGAGGATACATTTTCAAAGATGTTGTCCTCGGATTTCCTTCAAGGGAAAATATCGGAAAAGAATCTTTTAATGGCGTTAATATTGGTAAAAATTGCATATTAAGGCCTGGAACAATAATTTATTGCGATGTTGATATTGGAGATAACTTTTCAACAGGTCATGATGTGATGATCCGTGAAAAAACTGTTATCGGCAACAATGTGTCTGTTGGAACCAGCTGCATAATTGAAGGAAACTGCTCAATAGGGAATAATGTTTCATTGCAGAGCCTTGTTTATATTCCGACAAATGTGGTTATTGAAGACAATGTATTTATCGGTCCTAATGCAGTTTTGACAAATGATCCATATCCTCCAAAGGGAGGAATAAAAGGTCCTGTTATAAAAAGAGGTGTCTCTATTGGTGCAAATGCAACAATTCTTCCCGGAGTTTCAATAGGTGAAGGTTCACTTATTGCAGCAGCCGCAGTTGTTACAAAAAACGTTCCGCCACAGACTCTTGCGGTCGGAAATCCCGCAAGATTCAAAGAGCTTCCGGCAGGTGTCAGAAAATGATAAATATTGCACAGCCGGCTCTGGGAGCAGAGGAGATCGCAGCAGTAAATGAAGTTTTTCAGTCAGGAATGCTTGCACAGGGAAGCATCACAACAAAATTTGAGAATAATTTTGCGGATTATTGTGGTGTATTGCATGCAACCGGAGTAAATTCAGGAACTGCTGCTCTTCACATGGGTCTGCTGGCTCTTGGTATCGGGCCGGGAGATGAGGTTATTGTTCCTTCTTTTACATTTATTGCAACAGCAACTTCTGTTAGTATGTGCGGAGCAAAACCTGTCATTGTGGATGTAAATAAGGATACTTATACAATAAATCCTGACGAGGTTTCTGAAAATATTACATATAAAACAAAAGCAGTTATCGGAGTTCACTTATTCGGACAGCCTTTTGACATAAATTCTCTAAATGAGATATGCAAAGATAAGGATATTTATCTGATAGAAGATGCAGCACAATCACATGGATCTTTATACAAGGATAAAAAAGTAGGATCGTTTGGAGAGCTTGGCTGCTTCTCGTTTTATCCCACAAAAAATATGACAACAATTGAAGGGGGAATGATTACAACCAATAATACTGAGCTTGACTCTAAAATACGAAGGCTCATAAATCACGGCCAAAGCGCCAAATACCTCCATACAGAACTTGGATACAATATGCGTCTTTCAAATGTCTCCGCTGCAATAGGAAATGTACAGCTTTCAAAGCTTGATGCAATGAATAAGAAAAGAGCAGAAAATGCAGAGATATTGTGCAAAAAAATTAATGTAGATGGCCTTAAAAAACCATTTTGCAAAAAGGGCTAAAAACATGTCTGGCATCAGTATGTGCTTGAAATTACTAAAGAGGATTTCGATAAACCCATCCAAACCAAAAGTACTTTATTTTCATAAATTGATCAATAATCAATGAGCACGTTTACTAATTTTGCAATTAAAGATGAATACAGGCATATTGCTGAATTGGGA